>JBILKZ010000182.1:0-5676 GCA_044376405.1 Pirellulales bacterium | reverse complement strand
GCGTTGTGAACACGTCCGCGAGCACGGACACTTTCGACTGACTGGTGGCCACGGAACTGGCGGACATGGATCGATTCCTGGTGACTGAAGCGATAACTCAAGCGGTGACTGAATCAACAACAACTCAATCTTGACGATCTCGTGTCAGCCCGGCAGGCCGTCAGCCCCTCAGGCCGGAGCCACTGTGCCGTCGGCCGACAGCCCCCGCAACCGGGCGATCTCCGCGGCATCCTTGTCGCCACGGCCCGACAGGCAGACGACGAGAATCTCCTCCGGCGGCCGGCGGCCCGCCTCCTCCATGGCCCAGGCCAGGGCGTGCGAGGTTTCGAGGGCTGGCAGGATTCCCTCTCGCTGCGCCACCAGGTCGAAGGCATCGAGCGCCTCGGCGTCGGTGACGCTCGTGTATTCGACGCGGCCGGCGTCTCGCCAGTAGCTGTGCTCGGGGCCCACGCCCGGATAGTCGAGACCTGCAGACACGGAATGGACGTCAGCCGTCTGTCCATCCGCATCCTGCAGCACGTAGCTCAGGCTGCCATGGAGAATCCCGGGGCTGCCGTAGCTGAGGCTCGCCGCATGGTCGCCAGCCTTGCCGGACCGTCCGCCCGCCTCGACCCCCACGAGCCGCACGTCGCTGTGATCGACGAACGGATAAAACATCCCGGCCGCGTTGCTGCCGCCCCCCACGCAGGCCACCACGGTGTCGGGCAGGCGGCCGAGTTGCCGGCGGCACTGTTCCACCGTCTCGCGGCCGATCACCGACTGGAAGTCGCGGACGATCCGCGGGAAGGGATGCGGGCCAACGACCGAGCCGATGATGTAGTGGGTGGTCTCGACCGAGCCCATCCAGTCACGCATCGCTTCGTTGATCGCGTCGCGGAGCGTCCGCGAGCCACTTTCAACCGGCCGGACCTCCGCCCCCATGAACCGCATGTTACGGACGTTGGGCGCCTGCCGTCGCACGTCCTCGGCCCCCATGTAGACGACGCAGTCGAGACCGAATCGGGCACAAGCCGTCGCCGTGGCCACGCCGTGCTGGCCGGCGCCGGTCTCGGCGATGATCCGCCGCTTGCCCATGCGCATGGCCAAGAGCCCTTGTCCGAGCGTGTTATTGATCTTGTGGGCGCCGGTGTGGCTGAGATCCTCTCGTTTGAAATAGATCTGCGCGCCGCCGGCGAGTTCGGTGAGCCGCTTTGCGAAGAGCAGGGGGGTGGGCCGGCCGACGAACGCTCCCAGCAGGCCGTCGAGTTCCGCCGTGAACGCCGGATCAGCGATCGCCTCGTTGTAGGCCTGCTCAAGCTGCTCCAGTGCCGCCGAGAGCGTCTCAGGCACATACCGGCCGCCAAACCGGCCGAAACGGCCCAAGGCGTCTGGCACCTGCGAAAGGGGAGGCGTGGGAGTCGTTGTCGCTGGTGTCATGGGCGTTGCCGTGGCTGGGAGGTGGCTGTGGGGTGGCGAAGGGCACCCGACCGCCCTGATTGTAGCCTGCCCCGCCACTGCTACCATCGAGCTTCTGGTGAAACATGCCCGAATTGCCCGAAGTCGAGACGATGCGCCGCGGGATCGCGCATTTGGCCGGCCTGCGAATCGCGAGCGTCGCGTTTCCGCGTCTCACGGTGCGACCGATCTCCCTGCGGCCCGCGGCTGACCGCATGCAGCAGTGGCTCACCGGGCGGACGATCGCCGCGGTGCTCCGGTTCGGCAAGCGGGTGGCCGTCGAACTCGACGAACGGGAGCGGGCGGGCCGCGAGTGGCTGGTGATCGAGCCGCGGATGACGGGCCTCATGCTCGTGACCGATCCGCCGACTCAAGCCCACCTGCGAATGGAGATCGGACTCGAGTCGCGGCAGCACCCCCGGCTTCTGTTTTGGGATCGGCGCGGGCTGGGCACGATCCGACTGCTCGACGAACGTGGCCTCGCCGCCGCCTGCGGCCCCGACAGGCTCGGGCCAGACGGGCTTGTCGTTGCCGGCGACGAACTTCGCGACCGGCTGGGACAGTCTCGCCGCGCGGTGAAGGTCGCCCTGCTCGATCAGCGGGCCGTGGCCGGCATCGGCAACATCTACGCCGCGGAGATCCTTTTCGCGGCCGGCATCGATCCGCGGGTGCCGTGCTCGCGCCTCTCCGTCGCCCGTTGGGAGCAGATCGCCACGGCAGCCCGAAGCATTCTCGCCGAGGCCGTCCGCATGGAGGGCTCAACGATCACCGACGAAACCTACAAGACCGCCGACAACCGTTCCGGACAGTTCCAGCTGCAGCACCGCGTCTACGGACTCGACGGGAAGCCGTGTCGCCAGTGCGGCACGGCCATCCAGCGGATCGTGCAGGCACAGCGATCGACCTTTTTCTGCCCGCAGTGTCAGTGGCATCACCGGCGGCGATGCCGTAGGCTTTAACGAGGCTTTTTCCCTTCGGAGGCTATCGCCATGCGGACGCCGATCCATCCCCTGTCGCGTCGTCATTTCCTCGCTGGCAGCGCGGGCTCCGCTGCGGCAGCCCTGTCGCTTCCCGCTGGCTCCGGCCTTCTCTTCGGCGACGAGCCTGCCGCCACAGTCACGCAGCAATCGTCGGAGACGCTTGCCGGCCTGCTGCACGCCTCGCTCTCGCCGAAGCAGCGGGAAAAGGTCTGCTTTCGCTGGGATCACGTGCACCCGAAATTCGGCCTGCTCCGCACGCGTGTCGCAGCCAACTGGAATGCCACCGAGCCCGATGTGGCGGGCAGCTTTTTCACCGGCGAGCAGAAACGGCTGATTCGTGACATTTTCGAGCAGCTGATCGCCCCGGACTGGCATGCCCGGTTCGACAAGCAGCTCGAGGACGACACTGGGGGCTTCGGACACGGCCAGTCGATCGCCCTGATCGGTGAGCCCGGCTCGGGCCGCTTCCAGTTTCTGCTCACCGGCCGGCACATGACGCTCCGGTGCGACGGCGACTCCGCCGAGCATGTCGCCTTTGGCGGACCGATCTTCTACGGCCACGACGCCGCCGGAGACACGGAGGAGCCCAACCATCCCGGGAACGTCTTCTGGTCGCAGGCGGTAGCGGCCAACGGCGTGTTCGGGATGCTCGACGGCCGGCAGCGTTCTCAGGCCCTCGTCGACCCGCTGCCCCGTGAGAATGCGGTCGCCTTTCGAGGCCGCGGCACGACGCTTCCTGGCATCGCGATCACCGACCTTTCCGCCGACCAGCGGGCTGAGATGGACCGTGTGCTCGGCCTCTTGCTCGAACCGTTCCGCGCCGCCGACCGGGCCGACGCGCGGAAGTGCCTCGACACGCAGGGTGGCCTCGACGCCTGCCGGCTGTCCTTCTACCGGCAGGGCGACCTCGGCAACGACGGCGTCTGGGATTGCTGGCGGCTGGAGGGTCCCTCGTTCGTCTGGCACTTCCGCGGCGCGCCCCATGTGCATGTCTGGGTGAACATCGCCGACACGCCCGACATCGCCACCAACGCCTGACGTCGGCTGGCTGACTTTGGAACTCGACCTGAACCTCAAACTGAAACTGGACCTCGCTCCGGCATGACAGACTGCTGCATCATCGGCGGAGGCATCATCGGCCTGTCGATCGCCCGTGAGCTCGCCGGTCGCGGACTCTCGGTCCGCATGCTCGCCCGCGATGCCATCCGCGACACCGCCTCCTGGGCAGCAGCCGGTATTTTTCCACCAGCACCCGACTTTGCCGCCGCATCGGCGAACGAACGGCTGACGGCCTATTCCGATCGGCTCCACAGGACCTGGGCCGAGGAACTCCGCTCCGAGACCGGCATCGACAACGAACTGCAGCAGTGCGGCGGCCTGCACCTCGCCCGGGACGAACGGGGCACGGCCCGCCTCCGCGAGGCGGCAATCGCCTGGCGGGCCAAGGGAACCCGCTGCGAGCAGCTCGCGCTCATCGATGTAGCCGCGCAGGAGCCGGCCCTGCGGGCGGCGGTCGAGCAGGGCAGGATCGAGAGCGGCCTCCTCTTGCCCGAGGAGATGAGGATCCGTCCTCCGCGGCATCTGGAGGCGCTCGAGCGGTCGTGCCACATGCGGGGCGTGGAGATCACGCCAGCCGTTGACGTGCGATCGATTGACGTGGCCAACGGTCGGATCGAAAGCATTCGCATCGCCCGCAACGAAGGCGGGGCGGCGACCGACACGGTGCGGGCCGACCGCTACTGCCTTGCAGCTGGCGCCTGGTCGGGCCATCTCGCTGAATCGCTCGGGCTGCAGATCGAAACGCGGCCGATCCGCGGCCAGATCGCGCTCTTGCGGCTGCCCGAGCAGGTGCTCACACGGGTGGTGAACGTCGGTCTCGAGTATCTCGTTCCGCGTGCCGATGGCCGACTGCTGGCGGGCTCGACCATCGAGGATGCAGGCTTTGAAAAGATCACGACGCCGCAGACAATCCAGCGACTGCTCGAGTTCGCGCATGCGCTGCTCGGTCCGCTACCGAACGCAGCGATCGAGCAGTCGTGGGCCGGCCTGCGTCCGGGCTCCGTCGATGGGCTTCCCTTTCTTGGCGCCACGCCGGCATGCAGCAACGCCTTCGTCGCCGCCGGCCATTTCCGCGCCGGGCTCCATCAGTCGACCGGCACGGCCGTCATGCTCGCCGACCTGATCACCGGCCGCACACCGGCACTCGATCCCACGCCATTCGCCCCGGGCCGCCGCCCCGGCGCCGCCTCACCCGATTCGGTGCAGGCCTATCTCGCCCGGGCGGCCGACGCCTCGTCCTGACGACGAAAAGAGGTCGCTTCAACAGGCCGAGCTGGCTGTCAACCCAATAAAAGCCCCGAGCGGAAGCGACGGGATGATGGAAACGTTCAGCCCAGAGTCCCTCGGCTTCCGCCGGGGGCTTTTATGGTGAGCGCGTGCGAGCCCCACGCCCCAATAAAAGCCCTGAGCGCAAGCGACGGGATAATGGGAACGTTCAGCCCGGAGTCCCCCGGCCTTCGCGATGTTCCCCACTTACGCGGCGCTGAGGGAGAGCCGTCGGTGGATCGCCTCGACGTCATCCGGAGTGGGGTCACGACGCGGATCGGCGGCGGCGAGCATGGCGATCATCTCGGCCAGCCGCACCGCGATCGCGGGCACTCCGCCAGCGATCTCGTGGATTGTGCGAATCACGGCTTCTCCGTCCGACTCGGCGGCGTTGAACGCCAGCATAGGGCCGAGTACCCGACGCGATTCAGCCAGCGTGAACGTGGGCACCGTCGCCCGCAGCCGCACGGACTGTTCGAGCCTCGCATCACTGGCGACGAGCGATAGCAGTCGGCCCTCGCCGGCGAGCACGATCGCGATTCGCTCGTGCCGACGCCGGCACCACTCGACGAACTCGACCAGTTCGGCAGCCACGGCCCGATGCGCATCGTCGATGAGCAGGACGTGGGGGAAGGAGTCGTCGTCACTCGGGGCCGCTCCCATGCGGCCGGCAGCCAGATCCCCACGATCGGCCCGGAGGTCCGCCCACGACATGAGCCGGATGGTCTGCGACTTCGGCAGACCATTCGCAGCCATCAAACGAAGCACCGTCGTCTTGCCCACGCCCGCGGGCCCACACAGCAGCGCGATCGCGCCCGGCTGACCGGCCACGTAGGCCAGCTTCGCCGCGGCGGCCTCCTGGGGTCCGGTGAGCGGCAGAAACTCAGGGGAGGGCTGGTGTATCGCGGTCAATCGAGACATGGTCTTCACCTCTTCA
>JBILKZ010000183.1:0-5676 GCA_044376405.1 Pirellulales bacterium | reverse complement strand
CCGGGCTGACATCGGCACATACCGCGCCGTTCCCAGTGGGATGTCCGAGAGCCTGCCGACGGGCACATGGACCCGCGTGAATTCCAGCGGTTTGCTCTCCGCCGCGCGGTCCGTCGGCGGCGGGATTGCGGGCTCCTCGGCCCGGCTCCACATCGGCGCGCGACACAGAAACCCGATCAACACCGCGACCATGCACCGCCACCGCATGCGATGCGGCCCGCTGCTTGGACGGCTGCTTGAGTGGATGACGCGTCTGCCGCGCGAGGCGTTCATGGCTGGTCTCGTCCGGCGGCGGTGGCCCCTTCCCGTTGCGGTGGCGACGAGGGTGCGATGATGAGGGACGGCTGCGGTGCAACCTGCGTCAGCGAACTCGCCGAGACGACCGCCGGTGCAACCCGCGCTGGTGGCAGAGTGGGCTGACGTCGATGGAGGATGAGCCGCAGCGTCGCAGCCAGGATCGCCAAGGCCACCCCGGGCACGGCCGCCTGCGCCACCAGCGGCGCCAGTTCCGGAAACACCGCCGCCACGATGCTCGCGATCGCCGCAAGGCCGAGCACCACCGGCACGGTTCGCAATCGCTGCAGGTAGACCCCCAACAATCCCAGCGCGAGCACGGGCGCCGAAACCGCGAGGACCAGGAGCCACGTAGGCAGCACCCAGATTCGGCCCGTGCCCGGCAGCCCCACACCCGAGAAGACGACACGTGGACCGGCCACGGGCACGTCGACGGCCAGCGGCAGCCGCGATTCGGCGGGAAGTCCGATCGATGGGGCGGCCTGCTGGGAAGGAGAGCAATTGGCGTTCAGCCACGCGGCCAGCACGTCGCGCGACACGACCGGCACACGACGGAGGCCGAGCGGTCCCCACTCCCAGCGTTGCTGCGATGTCCACCCACTCGGATGCCCGATTGGATGCTCATCGGGCTCGAGCAGAAGCTCCCAATAGAACCGCCGCTCGATGGTGCCTGCGGGGAAGACCGGCGGCTCCAGAAAGACGACTGCCGGCATCCCGGCCACACGCCCCAACACGCCCGCCAACGGTTCCAATGGACGATTGGCGACCAGTTCCAACAACCACGTCTGGTTTCCAGACCGCTGGGGAAGTTCAACGACGACTCGACCGGCGGCCCGAGCCGACCCCGGCACCGGCCGCCCGTTCAACAGCACCTCGACGGTCGCGTCGTCCGTGCGTGGGGCAATGCCGCTCTGCAGGTCGTCGGTGGCAACCGCGGCCCAGCCGGAAGGCAGCGAGAGCGTGATCTGCTCGGCCGAACTGAGGATGGCATACCGGTAGACGTCTTCCCTCCGGTCACCAAAGAGCCGTGTCTGGAGCCACGCCGCCTCGACCACCGTGTCGCCCTGTGGCGAACGTTTGCGGGCCGCGATCGCCAGCGGCACCTTCTCCTGCGCCCGGGCCGTCGTCCAGGTGCGGCTGGCAATCGATCCCGGAGAGGCGATGTCACGTTTCCAGGCATCGCCGCGGATGTCGATCGACAATGTCTCCGGCACGGTCAGGGCGATCGACTGGCGGCCGATCCGCGTGGCCGCCGGCAGCACCAACGGCAAATCCTCGGCCACGGTCGACTCCGGCGCAATCGTGGGCGTCGGAAGTTCGTACTCCACGGTCACTTCCCCCGCCCCCAACAGTGGCATGGCAAGCATGGCCCGCAGCTGCACCGTCGGCGGGCCGGCATCCAGATCGGGAGTGGCCCCTGCCGTTGCTGGCAGATCACCATCACGCCCACCATCACGCCCAGCCGGCGGAAGCCCGTCGGCATCCTCCTCGGGATTGAGCAGGAGCCCGTTCTGCCGCACTTCGAGCGTGCCGGTGCGTGCCACCGCTTCGGGCACGGAGAGCATGACAAACTCGAGCGGCACATGCGCGACGTCGAAGCGGATCGTCTCCCGCACGATCGTGTCCGATTCGTCGATGTCGGCCTGCACAGCGACGGTGGCATCGACCCGCCGGGGCAGAAACCGCCGTGTCGCTTCGAAGCTGCCGTCGGTGCCGTCGAGCCGGTAGGCCAGCGCCACTCGGTCGGCATCGGATCGCATGGTGGTGGGTGTCAGTTGCCGCACCAGCCCGCGGATGCCGTCGGCGTCGGGCAGGAGTTCGATGTCGCTCTGCGACGTGATGATGATCGAGGCGGGCCCGACGAGATCGGCCTGCGGTGCCGGGATGCGCCAGCCGACGCGACTGCTGTCGTGGTCGAGTGACCGGCTACACCGGATTTCCACGACGGCGTCGCCGGCCAGCGGTTGCACGAAGGGGACGACCAATCGCCCACCCTCCGTCGATACGGCCGCGGAGTCGACGATGCTGGCAGGGCTCACTTCATCGACATCCCAGCCGTCGAGCGCGACGACGATCCGCGATACAGGTGCTCCGCGGACCGAGATGCGGAGCCGCGCGTCGAGCGTCACGCGGGCCGCGGAGACGTCGTAGCGGTATTCGGGCTCGATCACCACGCGACTGCCGCGGGGAAGCACGCGAAGCGGCAGGCGGGCCGGTTGGGAGTCGTAGGCGAAGGCGGCGACGAAGCCCGGCCGACGGGCGGAGAGAGGCGGGTCGATGCGTCGATTGCTTCCCGCGTCGGCCCACTCCACCTGCCAATCCCCCTCCACCACGATGCTGGCCCGCCCCCACTGCCGCCACGCCGGGATCTTCTCTACGGAAAACCCCAGCGGTTCGAAAGCTTCCCGTCCGGCCGGATCGACGGGCCGCTCGCACTCCAATTCCACGACGCCGCGGCCATCGACGCCGCGGTCGATGCGGATCACCGCCTCCGGCTGCACGTCGGTCCCCTCCAGCGCCACCAGTGCGGAAGGACTACGAATGCTCCGCAGTGTGGCCCGCTGCGGGAGGGACACGCGGATCGTCGCGGTGTCGGGCGGGAGGTTGTCGAGGCGAATGCTGGCCTCCGTGATCGCCACGCGGCCATCGATCCTGACGAGGCTTTCGACCATCGCCTGTGGCACCGCGGCCTTCGTCACGTCGGTGCCGATCGTCTCCGCGGCAGCCCGGTTCACCCGGGCACTGATCCGGATGGTGGCCGTCCCCGCAAGCCCGACGAGCGTGACGATGCTGCCTGCGCCGCTAGGCTGTGGCTCGACCCGTGGCGGCAACGATGACGGCCGCACCGAGACATCGGGGTCGATTCGCGGTGTCTTCAGTTCCACCAGTGATGCGGTGGCCCGCGGCATCTGCAGCATGAGCGACTCATGGTCGGCCGCGGCATCGAGCGCGATGTTGCCCGTGAGGAGGATCGAGTGCCGCAGGTCTTCGCCGGTGCCGTCCGTCGGACCTGTCATCCAGAGTCGATAGCCCCCCTGCTGTGCCGCGCTGCCCCCTGCGTTCGCCGGCGGTGCGGCCGCGAGCAGCATCCGCCCCGGGCCCTCATACCGCGGAGCCGCCGTGAGCAGCAGCCCATCGAGCGCCAGCGGCAGGCTCACCCATCCGCCGCGGGCCTGCCGCACGGTGAGTTCGATCGTCACCGGGCAGGTCGCCTGCTTCGCGGGCCCTGCCGCGGCTTCCTCAGCTGCACTGGCAGACGGCACCATGCCACGGAGCACCGCGTTTTCGAGCACGGCCGGCGGCGGCTCGGGCAGCCCTGGCAGTCCCTCCTTAATCCGCAGAAGGTCGACGAAGTCGCGATAGCGAAACCCCGGCACGGGCACGAGCCGGCCCGCGTCATCCTGCATATAGAAGATCTCAGGCGCCGACTCCCGCACGACTGGCGGGGCGACCGGATCTGCTCCAACCGCTTCATACGTCGACATCGCGACCGCTGCCACGAGCAGAACTGCCCGCAGCACCAGCATGTCACGATGGAAAAAAAGTCGTCGCGGCATCAAGGCCGGAAGGCTCCCGGGATCGGTGATCAAATCACGTAGGGCAGCAGGCCTAGGTTCAAACCCGACCTGCCGCTGGCAAGAAATACCGATTGCGCAAGCGCGCACGGCCACCTTTACCCTACCTTGCAGCCTACCCGCAGGCACCCGATTTCGTCGCGGAATTACAGCGGGAAGGCCGCACAATCGGCCCGTCCGGCACAATCACGACGCGTGTTCCCCCGTGGCGGCAAGTTTTCAACTTGTCCGTGTCCCCCCGTGGCGGCAAGTTTTCAACTTGTCCGTGTCCGCTGTTCCCGAGCCCTCTACCCCAACCGCGTCCGCAGGTCCGCCAGAACCTCCGGCGTGCAGGCGGCAATGAACGACGGCTGATCGAGCGACACCCACTCGAGCGCCGCGGGCCCCTCCGCAAACCCACTGAGGCAGCCGCCGGCCTCGCGAAAAATGAGCAGCCCCGCGGCCACATCCCAGCAGGCGATCTTCCTCACCCAGAAGGCATCGAGCCGACCGCAGGCGAGCCAGGCGAGGTTGAGCGCCGTGGAGCCGGTGCGGCGGGCCGAATGCACGTGCGGCACGACGGCGAGAAAGTCGGCGACCGCCACCGATTCGGTGCTCACATGCGGCGGAAAGCTGATCGCCACGAGCGCGTCTAACAACAGTACGCAGCCACTGACACGAATGGGTTTCCCATTCAGCCACGCACCGACCCCGAGTTGTGCCGTGAAGCATTCGTCCCGCAACGGGTCGTAGACCGTGCCCACCAGGATCTCATCGCCCCGCGCCAGGGCAATCGAGACGCACCAGGCTGGAAAGCCGTGCACATAGTTGCTCGTGCCATCGAGCGGATCGACCATCCACCGCAGCGGCGGCCCGCCCGCTGCATGCTGGCCTCCGGGCTGGCCGTCAGCCGCATGCTCCGGCAGCGACTCTTCGCCGATGAAGCCATGATCAGGAAACGCCCCGAGCACGATCTGGCGGATCTCCCGCTGTGAGGCGACATCCGCCTCGGTGACAAGGTCGCGCGGCCCCTTGTTCGACACGCCGAAACGGCCGACCCAGTCGAGCAAAACCCGGCCGCCCGCCCGGGCCGCAGCCTCACAGATCCGGAGGGCATCGGCGGGAATCGACGGCTGCATGGCAGGCTCGCGCGAGAGATAGTCTGGTGAGCAGATGCGGAGCAGTGTAGTGGCCGCGACAGGAAAAGTGGCCAGGAGTGTGTCCTGGCCCGGTAGAATCCTGGATGCCTTGTCCGCATGAGCATCAGCATCACAGGACTCAGACCTCCATGCCATCCCCTGCCCCGCTCCAGCCTTCGCCCTCACAGCCCTCGTCGGTTCCCGCCACGACCGCCACCTGGCTCGCCACCGGTCACCGCATGACCGACGCTGGTTCTGCTTTCTCGGCCGCCGTCGACCTCGATCAGCCGCGGCAGGGCATTACGCTGGCAGGCGAAGGCGTGTCTTCGGCGAGCATGCTGCTTGGCCTCGACCTGCGGTCTGACCATCGGCTCACCGACCATTGGGTGCGTGGCGACGATGTCACCGCCGTCTACGAATCGGCCGACGCCCGCCACCTGCGGACCACCGCGATGTGGCGGCTCCATCGATCGGACGGTGCCACGCGGGCCTGGGAACTGATCGCATCGGCACAGACATCCCTGCTGCAGAGCGATTCCGTGCTCGCGGTCGTCTCGGAGATCGACGCCACCGACATCCTGTGGGGGACGTTCAACAACGGTGCCGTGCAATGGCACACCGATCCGTCGTCTGACGCGACCTGTGTGCTCGTGCGGCGAGACGGAACCGACACGTCCGCCGGCACGAGC
>JBILKZ010000223.1:0-4322 GCA_044376405.1 Pirellulales bacterium | reverse complement strand
CGCAATGGGCCCGAGACAGTGTGCTGTTCCTCAAGGAAGCGATCACCAACGCGCGGCGGCACGCCGAGGCGGATCACGTCACCGTCGCCATCGACTGGAACGACGGGCTGAACATGAGCGTCAGCGACGATGGCAGCGGCTTCGATCCGCAGGCGAAGGGGAGCGGTCACGGTCTCGCGAACCTGCGCGAGCGGGCCGCAGCGATGCAGTCCACGTGCGAGGTTGTCAGCCAGCGTGGCCGCGGCACGACCGTTCGCCTCCTGGCGTCAGGCCGCCATTCCCACAACCACCGCTCCGACCACGCGCATGAGGGACAGGTATGAGCCCGATTTGGATCATCGAGGATCACCGCCGCCTGAGAGAGACGGTTCGCGAGGCCCTGGAGTTGGCGGGTGAAGAATCGGTCGCGACGTTTCCCTCCTGCGAAAAGGCGCTCGCCGCGCTCGATGCTGCGGCACCGAGCCCTGGCGTCATCCTGCTCGACCTCGGACTCCCGGGCATGTCGGGGCTCGAGGGGTTGCGGCGGTTCAAGCAGCGGATTCCCGAGGCAGAGATCATCGTCTTCACGGTCTGCGACGACCGCGACCTGGTCTTCGATGCCATCTGCAACGGTGCCTCGGGCTACCTGCTCAAGTCGGAGTCTCTCGAACGGATCGTGTCCGCGGTGGAGGAGGCGCGGCGAGGTGGCTCGCCGATATCGCCGGAGGTGGCACGCGTCGTGATCGACCGATTCAGCCGGCTCCGCGTCAAGCCGCCGGGGGCCGGCGATCCGCCGATCGCCGAGAGCCTGTCCGAACGCGAGCGGGACGTGTTGCGGCTGCTCGCCGACGGCCTCGTGAAAAAGGAGGTGGCCACGAGGATGAACATCAGTCTTCACACGGTGGACAACTACGTGCGGCGGATCTACGCCAAGCTCCACGTCAACACGCTCGGCGGCGCCGTGGCCCGGGCGATCCGCGACGGCATCGTCTGATGGCTTTGCCCGGGCTGACCCCCTCCCCGCAGCGCTAGCAGGAGAATGTTTGTATGGGCGCGGGCCTATTTTCCGTGGCTGTCAGCCATGCGCTTTTGCGGCCAAACTCATGGTCGATGGCGAATTTCGCCATCTTCATGAGCGTCGGCATGTCGAGCGTCGGGCAGGGGAGATGCCCGGCGATGGCGGCCGTGTGGGTGCGGTCAAACGTGGGGTCGTTCCGCAGGTAGCTCTTGTAGATGTCCAACTGCGTACCGAGATTGTCGGCAAACCATTGCTCGTCACACAGGTCGGGGTCATCGGGCGACGCATCCTGTGAATAGGACTCGACAGCGTGCTGGATGAGCCGGCCGACCATGTCCATCGAAAGCGGTTCGGGGTGCGTGAGATGGTAGGTCGTGCCCCGGGCAGAGGGCGTCTGGACCGCGTGGGCGATCACGGCCGACACCCAGTCGACCGGCACGAAGTTCTTGGTGTCGTGGAGGGCCACGCCGATCAGGCCCAGCAGGGCCGGACCGCTTGTCGTGCCCTTCGTGACCTTGGTCAAGAGCGTATGGCCGAGCCGGAGGGCCGCGAACAGGCCGTGGTAGGTGGATGTCCAGCCGGTGCTCGAGTCGCCCACGATGATCGATGGACGGTAGACGGTGACGGCGTCGAGAAAGCCGCCGGCAGACTCTGCTGCCGCGCGGACGAGCTTCTCGGCTTCCACCTTGGATCGCTCATAGTCATTGCCAAACGACTGGCCGACGTCGAGGTCGTCCTCCATGACCAGTCCCGAGCGGAGGCCGCAGACGTAGGCCGTGGAGACATGATGGAGATGCCTGAGGCCGGTTTCGCGGGCCAGCGCCAGCACCTGACTGGTGCCGGTCACGTTCGTCCGCCAGGGTTCCTCTGCGCGGTCGGAGCCTCGGAAGGTGAGGCTGGCCGCGTTGTTGAGCAGTTCGTCGCAGTGTTCTCCCACCCAGCGGCGGGCATCGGCATCGAGGCCGCAGAGCGGTCGTGTCAGATCGCCCTCGAGAACGGTCGGTCTCGGCAGCCGTTTCCCGAGCATCTCCTCCCAGTGGACAACGATGGCCTCTACGCGGGCGGCGGCAGCCTGCTTCCGGCTGCGGCGGACGACGACGGCGAGACTTCGGCCGTCGAGGAGCAGATCGCGAATCAGGTAGGAGCCCAGCAGTCCGGTGATGCCGGTGACGAGCAGTGACTTCGGGGCGTCGGCTATCAGAGGAACACGTGGCGGGCTAGAGGACAGAATGGGAAAACCGGGAGCATAGGGCATCCAGCCCGGGTTGCTCAAGCAGCCCGCTGCGAGATCGCACCGCCGGGCCCTACGCTCGCACACCCAGGCCGAGGACGTCGCGGCAGTGGCGGATGCTCCGCTCGAGTTCGCCGAGCTGATACTCCTGCTCGGCCTGCTGCCGGCCGTCGCCTGCCGGCGGCGTGAACGGTGCGATTCGACGGCCTTTTTTCGCCAGGGCGAGCAGCCCGGCCAGGTCTGCCGCGCGGGCGTCGGGATAGGCTCGCCAGAAGTCCCGCTCGTAGATCGGGAAGGCACGTGGAAATCCTGAGATCGTCTCGATGTGCACCGTCACCCCCGGGCAGCCCTTCTCGAAGAGATCGAAGAAGGCGGGCAGATCGGTGCAGCCTTCGCCCATCGCCGTCCACTGCGCCGTCACCCCATCGGCCGATTCCCAGAGCATCGTGTCGCGGAGGCTCGTCGTGAGCACGTGGGGCGCCGCCGTGGCAAGCGCGGAGAGAGGATCCTCGAGTGCCCAGCAGGCATTGCCGGAGTCGAAGTTGACGCCCACATAATCCGGCCCGGCCGCCTCGACGAGCGCCTTCAGTTCCCGCGTCTGCATGTCGCCGGCATGGTTTTCCACGGCAATCTTCACGCCGCTGTCGATCGCCCTCGTGCGTTGCGACTTCAGCACCTCGACCGTGTCGGCGATTCGAGCCTCGATGCCGCCCTCAGAGAGCCTGTCTTCACGATTGCCGAGGATCACACGGAACGCGGGCGACCCTATCGCCTTCGCCATTCGGATGCCGAGCGCCAGGTGCGCCTCGGCGCAGCCCCAGTCGTGCTTGAATGTCTTGGACGACGGGCAGATGCTCCACGAGCCCAATGCGATGGCGATGCCGCGATCCGCACCGTAGCGACGGATGTCACCGAGCGAGGCATCGTCGTGGCGACCCTCGAAGGGGCCGAAGTCGGTGATGAAGAGCGAGTCGCACCGCAGCTTTTCTGCATGGTCGATGAGCTGCCGCGCGTTCCACTTCATGGCCCGCACGGCGAAGTTATCGAAGCCGAGCGGAATGCCGCGTCGGCGGACGTCGGCTGCGACGAGCGGTGCGGCCGCGAGGGCCGTGACGGCGGTGAGAAATCCGCGGCGCGAGGTTCCCGATGGTGGCATGATACGACTCACGGTCAGAGTCTCGGCTTGACTGGCGTGGATGGCGGGAGAAAGTTCGGTGCGCCCGTCGGCTTCACCTTCCGCACGTAGACCTTGTCGCCGCAGGTGGCCAGCAGCGTGGTGAAGTCGGGCCCGCCGAAGCAGAGGTTCGAGATCTTGCCGTTGGGCGTGGGGATGATGCAGTTGACTCTCCCCGCCTGATCGCAGACCTGAATGCCCATCTTCGTCGCGACCCAGAGCCGGCCGTCGCGGTCGACCCGCAGTCCATCGGCGCCGCTCTCATCGGCCGTGTCGGGCACATGGAGGTGATAGTACCGCTGCTTGTTGGCGAGCGTGCCGTCGGCGTTCACCTGGTAACTGTAGACCCAGTGGGTGCGGCTGTCGGCGACGTAGAGCAGGCTCTGATCGGGTGACAGGCAGAGCCCGTTGGAAAACTTCAGGCCGGTGTCGACGACGGTGTCGGTAAACGTGCCGCCGTCGGAGGATTTCAGGCAGTGGATCTTGCTCGGCGACTTTCCATCCCAGCCCGGTTCGGTGACGTAGACCACGCCGGCTGCACTCACGACCACGTCGTTGCCCCGCCAGCCCTGCACGAGCGTCGTCGGCTGCTTGGCCGGGTCCCAGGCGAGGATCGCCGTGTCGCCGCCGCTGGCTGCCACGAGTCGGCCGTCGGGAGCGAAGCTCTGGCCGTCACCCTTGTGCGAATCGGCGAGCCAGACCTCCGGCTTCCAGTCGGGCGTGACGCGGTAGGTCTTTCCGTCGCCCACATCGTTGAAGAAGAGTTCGCCCTTGGCGTTGGCCGCGGGGCCCTCGGTGAACTTGTAGCCCTCACCGACGAGCCGCCAGTTCTCGCCCGGAACGAGAAGCTCCTGAAGCTGCGGGCTGCCCAGTCCGGCGGTCACCGGCTTTGGCCAGTCTCGCCACAGCCATGCAAACGT
>JBILKZ010000181.1:0-5719 GCA_044376405.1 Pirellulales bacterium | reverse complement strand
TGACCGCCACCTGTCGCTTCAGACGCTGTTCGTTGTCCGTGCCGCGGTAGAGGACCACCGTGGCCGTCACCGTGTCGGCAGCCACCTTGCCCCAGGCCCGTCGCACCAGGACGCGGTAGGTGCCGGGGAACGCCTCGGCGGCCACGTAACGCTCGCGGTGAGTCGTGTTGGCCGGGTCAGCGGTCGCGTCCGAATCGGCCAGCAGGGTGCCGCCCGAGGCGGACCGCGGCGAGGAGAGCGAGCAGACCGTGCCCGGCGGCTCCTCCACGATCATGTCGATGTCGGCATCGCCGTTCCAAGAGAGTTCCAGCTCAATGTCTCGCACGAGCGCCCGATCGACACGCGCGCGAAACTCGGCGGCCTCGTCAGCATGCCCCGCTTTTTCAAGCGCATCGATGGTTGTCTTCGACAGCCGTGCCGCCCGCGTGAAAATCTCCCGCTGGTCGGCGGGCCATTCGTGCGCCAGCACGCCGGGGCATGCCCACCGCAGCGTGGCAACGTCGTCGGAACGGGCGGCGAGCGTCATGGCGAGGGCGTAGGCCTCACGATTTGCCGGGTCAAGATTCGTCACCTGCTTGCACAACCGAATCGCCCGGCCCGGTGATCCGAATCGCGCGAGGTAATTCGCCAGGGCGAGCAGGTCGAACGGAGTGGACGCGAATTCCGCCGTCGAGAGCAGGGCCCGCTCGACCTCTTCGCGCGGCTGGCCGGCAGCTTCCATCGCCACGGCAAGGGCCTCATACATCCAGGGTTCTGCACGGCCGCAGGCAATGGCTGCCGAGAGCAGGTCTGCGGCACGGTCAAAGCGACCCTGACGGCCGAGTTCGGCTGCGGTGACGCGAAGCCGTGCCATCCGGAGTGCCATGTCGCGACTGTCGGCGGCCGAACCGCTGCCGCTCGGGGCAGTCTCGGAACGGGCCGGCTCCGCGGTCAGATAGGCCGTGACGGCAGCCCGCATGGCGGTCGAATCCATGCTGGAATCCACGACCGATGCCGGCAGACCCACGCCGTCGGGTGCTGTGCTGGTGTCCGCCGCTGCCGGGGCGGGCGTCGATTGCGAAGCCTGTCGCGGATTCTGTGGCAATGCCGTCGGATTCGGCTTCTCGCGGCGGGCCAGGCGATCGCGGGCATCTGAAATCTGGAACATGCCGCCGCCCATGCCGTTGCCGCCCATACCGCCTGCCTGAATGCCGCCTCCCTGGCCGCTGTTGACGCCACCGGCCCCGCCCATGCCGCCGCCGGTCTGGAACGGATTGATGCCACCGCCCGCGCTGAGTGGCATGACGAGATCGCCGACCGGATAGACCTTGATGACGAGGTTTTCGGCAGCCTTGTCTTTGGTCGTGATCAGCATGACCTCGTCCTTGATGAGGTAGGTGAGGTCGATGTCACCGAGCAGAAGTCGCAGGGCCGACCGCAGCGAGATGCCCGACACGTTCTGCGTGACAACGGTCGTGTCGAGATCGAGCCCTGCGTCCTCGAAGGCCTTTTTGTCGGCGAGGATCGGGATGTCGTACTTGTCCTTGAGCTGATTGATGACGTCCCGCAGGGGAGTCTCCTGAAAGTTCAGGTCGTCCACTGTCTGGTCGAGGGCGTCGTAGAGCCTTTGCTCGGAGCTGCCGGGATTGCCGAGATCGACTGATTTGTACTTCTCGCGAAGCTTGGTGATTTCGCGCCAGCGGGCGGCGTTCGGGTAGTGGATGGGCGGCTCATCCACGAACGGGATCGCGGCCAGATCGACCAGGTGCAACGCGTCCATGAAATTTCGCTGCATCTCGCGACGATATCGGACATTCTGCGCGTCATAGTGGAGCGTCCTGGCCACGATGGGGGCCGTCCGGGCCACCTCGCGGGCGGTCATCGGCATCGGATAGTTGCCGTAAATCCTCGAGGCCTCCACCGCCATCTCGTCGGCGACCTCACGCTCCGCGCGGATGAACTCGTCGTATTGGCCGGCGGGATCGTTGGCCAGTTGGATCGGGTCGTCGTGCTGCTGGATGAGAGGCCGCTGATAACGCTGCTCGATCCCCGTGGTCAGCAGCGCCGTGTAGCGTTCGGTCAACTGCTTGAATCGCTCTTCCTTGGCCCGCAATTCGCCGTCGAGCCGTTGCCGTTCACGGCCGATCGCAGCCCTGCGCTCGTTTGCCAGGTCGCATTCCACCTTTTCGCGTGAACGGACGACCGATTCGCGAATGCTCATCTCGATCTGCCGGGCGAGCCGGTCCCGCATGGCGGCATCGAGGTCATCGGAACTGTTCACTGCCTGCTGCAGGTCCTTGAGGTCGGACCGGGACTGGTCGGGGTCGGTCATCATCAGGTGCCGGGCATTTCGGAGCCGCACGGCGGTTTCTTGTTCCAGTTGTTGGGCCCGAACTTTGCGGAGCGCATTGATGTCGGCCAGTTCGTCGGAGCCTGAATCGGGGCCGACCGGCGGCAGCATGTCCGCTGGTAGCTCTTCGACCTCCTGGTCGGATCCTCTTTGGGCGACCGAGCGGATCACCGCGGCTGCGGCGTTGTCAGGGTCGCGGCGGAGGGATGCCTGTGCCAGCCGCTGGGCGGCGTCGTGGGCGCCCGCGGCCTCGGCCTGCCTCGAAAGGGCGGCGAGCGTGGCGGCTTCGCCACGGATGGCGCGGCGGGCCAGGTCGAGCCCCTCACGGCCGAGCAGCGGCAGAAATGCACCAGCCGTGTTGAGGGCATTGCGGGCGAGTTCCTCGAGGTAGGCATGCTCTTCCTGAGGAGGGGTGGGCGGCACTTCGAGCACAACAGGCGGTGCCGTGAGTGCGGCCTTGCCGGTATCGAGCAGCATCTCGATGGAGACCGACTCAAGCGGACCGCCGACCAAGATCACCGAGTCGCGATCACCACGGAGTGGCGGCATTCGCGCCGGCAGCATCCGCGGCGCTGTGTCTGAGGAGGTGCTGGAGAGCGCGACCTGCTCCGGCCACGCTATGGCCGCAACGGCGAGTTGGGCCATCCGGCCGCCGGCATCCTTGGCGGACACGAGGTCGTCGGGGACCAGCAGCATTCCGCCCGTGGCGCTAGCGAGCGCCGCCAGGCAGGGCCAGTTGACCTGCGGTCCGATGCCAATCGCCGAAAACGTGATGTGCTTCCCGCGGAGTGTCTCCAGAATCCGCTGGAAATCACCCGGGTCGACGCCCCCGAGACCGGGGCCGTCTCCGATATAAACGATCGAGCGGCCGGTGACGGGATCGGCTGCCTGGTTGTCGCCGAAGAGTTCCGTTGCGCGATCGAGAACCTCGATCAGATCAGTCGAGCCGAGCGGCGTCCTTGCGTCGAGGGCGGCGAGCGACTGTTGCATGCCGGCGTTCCCAACCGGAACGAAGCCCTCGCCCAACGGCAGGCATGTCACGTCTGCCGCGGCGGCGAGGTAGCGGTCGGACGGTCTGGCGGTCTGAAACATGCCGGCCAGGGCGTCCCGGCCACTCCGGCGGAAGTCTCCCATTTGGCTTGCAGACGTGTCGACAAGCACGAGCACGCGGGCCGGAGGAGTCTGCCCGTCAGGCGGCGACCAACGCAGGCCAACGGCCGACACGGTTGTGGAGGCCTGATCCCGTTGGAAGCTCTCAACAAACGAAATCCGCACCGTGGATGGTGTCGCGGCGGCCGGGCGTTCGCCGTCGGCGGCGAACGCAGCCGCGGGCGTTGCGACCACCATCAGAATGACGTGAACCCACTGCACCAGCGTGAGGCCAAACGTGAGGGCCATGCCTCCGCCCGCGTGGCGGCTGTGGAAAGGACTCGCTGTCATGGGATCCTCCGGACTTTCGCTGTGAACTTTCGCTGTGATTCGCTGAAGGGCAGACACAAGGCCCATCCCGTGAGCATATTTGGAAGGCTTCCAGCCGCCAACGTCGTTCTGCCCGGAAATTCCTGCGATTTTTGTGTTTTTCAAAGGGACTGGAGCCCCGAGTGCAGTGTTCGCGGCGATTTTGGGTTGGAGCGACGGGCTGCCCTTGGATACTGTGCCGTGAGCACAACGGGAGGCAGGCTTATGTGGTGGTCGTTTGCGGACGTGTCGGTGCGGGAGGGCTGCGTGGCGTTGGCTGCGACGCTCTTGCTGGCGGCGGTGGCTTCGGGGCAGCAGGCCGGAGGCGACCCACGGCAGCTCGCTGACGACTTCTCCGGCCGCAGTTTCACGCCCGAAGAACGAACGAACATCGCCGTCTACGAGGCGGTGAATCGCAGCGTCGCGAACATCAACACCAAGACCACGGTGGCAAGTGGACTGTTTCTGCTCGAGGTGCCCTCCGAGGGAGCCGGTTCGGGCATTGTGCTCGACAAACAGGGGCATGTGCTCACCAACTACCACGTGGTCGAGGGGGCGCGGGAGATCCAGGTGCTCTTGTTCGACGGCTCGTCGCACAGTGGCAAGCTGGTTGGGTTCGACCCAGCGACCGACGTCGCGGTGCTGAAGGTGGAAGCCCCGGCGCCCCTGCTTGTGCCGGCAGTCTTCGGCAGTTCCAGCAATCTGCACGTCGGCCAGCGGGTGTTCGCCATCGGCAATCCTTTCGGCCTCGAACGCACGCTCACAACCGGCATCATTTCCAGCTTGAATCGCTCGCTACCGACACGAAGCGGCCGCACGATCAAGTCGATCATCCAGACCGACGCGGCGATCAATCCTGGGAATTCCGGTGGCCCGCTCCTGGACAGTGGCAGTCGCTTGATCGGCATGAACACGGCCATCGCCAGCCGCACAGGGCAGAGCTCCGGCGTGGGGTTCGCCATCCCCGTGGGCACCTTGGCACGGATCGTTCCGCAGCTGATTCAAAGGGGAAAAGTGATTCGTCCCGACGCGGGAATCGCCCGTGTCTATCAGTCCGACAAAGGGCTGTTGGTCGCAGCGTTGACGCCTGAGGGGCCCTCTGAACGGGCGGGTATGCGAGGCTTCAAGGTTGTGCGCGAGCGGCGCCGTCAGGGGCCCTTCGTGGCGGAGTTTGAGCGGGTGGATCGCTCGGGAGCAGATCTGATCGTCGCAGTGGCTGGCGAGACTGTGCGGACTGCAGATGATTTCCTGGCCGCGATCGAGTCGCGGAATCCAGGCGATCAGGTGCTGATTGCCGTCGAACGGGAGGGGCATCGGCTCGAACTGCCCGTCGTTCTCGATGCAGAAAAATAGGATCAACGCTGGTCTTTCCCGGTTTGGTTGACCTGCCGGGACGAGCCGCCGTAGCTGCGGGTGAATGCCCCAGAACGCCGAAAGACAGCCGGTGAAAAAAATTTTTGCGGAGCGTTGACGGGGCGATTGACCTCCGTGGCGATCCTGCTAAACTTCACTCACCTGGGACGGCAGTCGTAAGGTTGCCGGCCTCAGGTTGTTCATTGACAATTCGGCAGTTGATCTCTTTCGGTTTCGGCCGGCACGCGATCGTGACCGGCACCGACTCGGATCATCAAAACGTCACCTCTTCGGAGGCGTCGTGAGGTGGTCTTTGTCGGTAGGAAAATTAAGTTAGATCAGATCTCTTTCAGAGATTTCTTTAGGTGGCCCGTCCGTAAAAAGGCGTGTTCCTGAAGTCGGCAAATCAATCGCCCGCGCGAAAGTGTGGGCTGACAAGCCAATCAATTGAAGGGTTTGATTCTGGCTCAGAATGAACGTTGGCGGCGTGGATTAGGCATGCAAGTCGAGCGAGAACCGTAGCAATACGGGGACAGCGGCGAAAGGGACAGTAATGTGTAGGTACCTACCCCTGGGTTC
>JBILKZ010000180.1:0-5731 GCA_044376405.1 Pirellulales bacterium | reverse complement strand
CCGGTGGCCGAGTGGTCGGCGATCATCACGCCTGGAAAACTGCCCGACGCCTACCGGCCGACCGTGTGGGACGTGATCGTCCGCGATGCCCTTGAGTTTGCCTCATCCGGCGAGCGCGGCCTGGTCGCCCCCGAAGACGCCTTCGAACTCGATGACTCCAGCCCTGCGCTCGGCACGCTCGACGAGTTCCTCGCCTGGCAGCCGGAGGCCGACAAGGCGGTCACCGACCTCGACTCACCGCTGCTCGAAGCCGCGAAGCTCTATCGCAGTCTGCTTGCGTTTCATCGTGCCGACGCCGACCGCACGGCCCTCCTGGCTGCCGATCTCGACCGGATCCTGTGGGCAAGCGGTGCGGTGGTGTCGCAGGGTGACGCCGCCGATCTCGCCGAACGCAAGCAAGACGCGCTCGAGCAGTTCATCGAGCGGGCGGGGGATCACGAGACGGCATCGCTGGCCCGCTTCCATCTCGCCAGCCTGATTCAACAGGGAGACGGCAGCGGTACCGGCGATGGCGATCTCGTCGATGCGCGGGCCATCGCACTGAAGGGTGCCGAGACGCACCCAAAGAGCCCCGGCGGCGCGATGTGCAAAAACCTCATCGCGCAGATCGATTCGAAGGAGCTTTCCATTCAGACGGAACGCTCGTGGGCGGAGCCGTGGCCGAGTGTCCGCGTCAGCTATCGCAACCTCACGAAGGTGCATCTGCGGATCGCCAAGGCCGACTGGATGGGCCGACTCAAGGCCGGCAAGCCACAGAGCGGCTGGATGGACGATGCCGACCGGCAGGCGATCCTCAGACTGCCGGTGGTGCGTGAGCGGGCCGTCGACCTGCCCGCCACCGCCGACTACCGACAAAGGCACGAAGATCTCACCGTGGGCACGGCATTCGATGCAAAATCACTCGAGCCCGGGCCCTACTGGGTGCTCGCCAGCCACAAGGCCGACTTCGGCGGGGCCGACAATGTCGTGCAGGTGACGCTGGTCTGGGTGACGCGGCTGGCGGTCGTGGCGGAACAGCAGCGGCAGGCGTTTGGGAAGGCGACGGCCGGTGGACAGACGAGCGGTCAGGTCGCGGGCCATGTCGTCGATATGCAGTCGGGTGAACCGGTCGCCGGCGCAACCGTGAAGCTGTTCGTCCGCGAACAGCAGGGCAATCATCCGCAACGGTTCATGGAGGCCGCCACGGCCGACCAGACCAAGACCAATCAGGACGGCCGATACGAATTCTCACTCGAGCAGGGCAGAGAATATGTCGTGCTGGCCTCGGCGACCATCGACGGCAAGCGGCACGAGGCCGCCACTGATGCAGCGAGCTTCTGGAGGAACGTGCAGCCCGAGTCGCAGGCCACGATCGTGCTCGTCACTGACCGCGGCATCCACCGCCCGGGGCAGATCGTCTTCTACAAGGGAATCGCCTCCGCGAGCAACATCGCGACGGGCGAGTACCGCGCTATCGAGAAACGGGAGATCGATGTCGTGTTCCGCGATGCCAACGGCCGCGAGCTGGCGAAGGCCAGGCATACGACGACGGCCAACGGCTCGTTCAACGGGAACTTTCCGATTCCCGCCGGGGCCCTGCCGGGCCAGTGGTCGATCCTCGCCCAGGCCTCCGGGACGAATGGCTTCTCCGGCGGCACAGGTGTCCGAGTCGAGGAATACAAGCGGCCGAAGTTCCTCGTGAAGCTCGCACCGCCTGAGAAATCGACACCGCTCGGCGGCGAGGTCGTGCTCTCCGGCACGGCGACGACCTACACCGGCGTGTCAGTGGCCGGAGCGAAGGTCCGCTGGCATGTCGAGCGAGCCGTGCGCTTTCCGATCTGGTGCCGCTGGTTCTTCCCCGGCCTGCCTTTCGACGGCGGCGGACAGCGGATCGCTCGGGGCACAGCCGTCACGGATGCCAATGGGAAGTTCACCGTCGCCTTCACCGCGAAGCCCGACAGAAGCGTGCCGAAAGAGTCGCTGCCCGTCTTCACCTACCGCGTCGTGGCCGACGTCACCGACCCCAGCGGCGAGACGCGAAGCGACGAACGGACCGTGAATGCCGGCTACACCGACACCGAGGCCTCGCTCTCGACGGAGGCCTGGCAGGCGACCGGCGCCGATGGGAAACCAGCGGCCGTCGCAATCACACTCGCCACGACCACGCTCGACGGCCAGCCCCGCGGGGCGACGGGCACACTCACCGTGTCGAAGCTCGTGCAGCCGGCAGAGGTGAGCCGTCGCAGCTTTTTCGACGTGGGTTCAGGCCCCGGACCGCGGCCCATCCGCGGCCGTCGCGGGCAGAGGGCAGGGGTCGTTCGCCCGGCACCACAGCCACAGCCGAATCCGGCTGATCCTGAGACCTGGGCCGTGGGTGAGGCCCTGATCCAGCAACAGGTCACCACCGACAAAGCCACCGGGAAAATCGTCGCCACGGCCACGCTACCGGCCGGCATCTACAAGGCCATGTTCGAGATTCCGGCAGCCGGCGACGTGCCAGCGGTGAAGGCGGAACGGCTCATCGAGGTGATTGATCCCAGGTCCGATCGCTACGGCGTGAAACGGCCCTTCGTGCTGAAGTCGCAGCAGCAGGCGGTGGAACCCGGCAGCGAGTTTTCGGCGCTCGTCGGCACCGGCTATGACAACGGCCGCGCGTTTGTCGAGATCTCGCAGTCCGGAAAGATTCTCAAACAGTTCTGGACAGAAGCGGGCCGGACGCAGTGGCCCCTCGGAATGAAGGTCGGCGATGAACACCGCGGTGGTTTTACGGTTCGTGCCTGGATGGTCCGCGACGGCCGGCTCCACATGGAATCACAGACGGTCGACGTGCCCTGGACCAACAAAAAGCTGTCGATCGCGTGGGAGCGATTCACGCGTCGGCTGGAGCCCGGCGCGAAGGAGATCTGGCGGGCCAAGATTGCAAGCGCCGCCGATCCGATCTCAGGGCCGGCAGCGCCGGCGGTCGCCGAGATGGTGGCCACCCTCTATGACCAGTCGCTCGATGCCCTCGCCCCTCACCAGTGGCCTGCCGACGGTCTGATGGGCCTCTTTCGGCGCGAGTCAAGCTGGCTGAGCCTCGGCTTCACGAACTCCGGCGAGTCCTTCAACCAGATCCTCGGCAGCTTCGCGACTCGCTACGTGGAGGTGCCCGAGCTGTCTTACCGCGTGCTCCGTGCTCCGTTTGGCTCGCCGCTCCGCGGCGGTTGGCACGGCGGGGTGGGCGGAGGGTTTGGCGGCCGCATGATGCGGGGCATGGCCCTCCGCGAAGCCGACGCGATGCCGATGGCCATGGCCGCGGCACCAGCCGCCCTTGCGAAGAATGCCATGGACATGGACGGCCTTGAGAAGCGGAAGTCCGTAGGTGAGAACCGCACGGAAGCCCAGCAGGACAAGGCGACAGGCGGCCCGGATGAGCCGGCGGGCTCTTCCGCCGCTGCCGCGGCAGCCCCACCACCGAGAAAAAACCTGGTCGAGACGGCGTTCTTCCTGCCGACGCTCACGTCAGACAACGACGGCATCCTCACGATCGAGTTCACGCTGCCCGACACGCTCACTACCTGGCAGTTCAAGGGACTCGCCCACGACGCAAGCCTCCGCAGTGGCACGATCGTCGATGCCTGCGTGTCTGCAAAATCCCTGATGGTGGAGCCGGTGGTGCCGCGATTCCTCCGCGAAGGCGACGTCGTGCAGATTCCCGTGAAGGTGAGCAACACCTCGACCGGACGGCTCTCGGGCAGCGTGAAGTTTTCGCTCACAGATGCCCGAACGAACGACTCCCGGGACGGTCTCGTCGACGGCCCTCGGGAGTTGCCCTTCGATCTGGCCGCCGGCGAATCGAAGCCCGTCGTCTTCACCGTGAAGGTGGCCGACGGCACCGAGACGCTCCGCTATCTCGCCACCGGCTCGGCTGGCAAGGCGGCTGACGGTGAAGAGGCGATGCTGGTCGTGCTGCCGCGGCGGGTGCTCGTCAGTGAGAGCGTGCCGGTGACGCTGCGGGGCCCGGGCGAACGGAAGGTGTCGCTCGACCGGCTTGTGAAGAGTGCCGGCACCGACATCCGCAGCCAGTCGCTCGTCGTCCAAGCGGCCTCGAATCCGGCCTGGTATGCCGTGCTCGCGCTGCCTTCGATCATGGAGCAGTCCGACGAGAGCACCGAGACACTCTTCACGCGGCTCTATGCCAACAGCCTCGCCCGGCACCTCGCCACCAGCGACCCGCGGATTGGAAAGGTTTTTGAGCAATGGAAGGGGACCGCTGCCGCAGGAAAAGCCGACGCTCTGGAAAGCCCGCTCGAAAAGAACACCGATCTCGTGAAGACGCTGCTGGCCGAGACCCCCTGGGTCCGTGACGCCGTGGACGAGAAGGAGGCCCGTGCCCGCATCGCGCTGCTCTTCGATGCGACGCGAGCCGACAACGAAACTCAGGCCGCGCTCAACCGCCTGCAGTCGCTGCGGAACGGCGACGGCGGCTGGCCCTGGTTTCCGGGCGGGCAGACCTGCGACTCCGTCACGCTCGGCATCCTGGCCGGATTTGGCCGGCTCCGCACGGCGGGCGTGAAGGCCGCAATGCCCGGCGGCAACGACCTCGTGCAGCCGGCGATTCAGACGATTCCCTGGCTCGACGGCCGCCTCGTCGAAGAGAAGAAGAGGGCCGAAAAGCTTTGGGTCGGCAAACTGGACGACATCGTGCTCACGCCCATCGGTGTCTACGCGCTCTATGCGAGGAGCTTCTTCACGGCCGACGCACCGCCGCAGGGTGAGGCCGCCGAGGCGATCCGGTGGGCGTTCGACGTCGGTCGCAGGTGCTGGACGAAGCTCGACGCCCGGCTCACGCAGGGGCACTTGGCCATCGCGCTGGCCCGGTCGGGTGACAAGCCGACGGCCCTCTCGATCATCGACAGCCTGAAGCAGCGGGCTGTGGATGCCGACGTAAAGCCCGGCACTGAAAAAGACTCCTGGCAGGGGATGTGGTGGCGGGATCCGCATCCGGGCTGGTGGAGCTGGACGTATGCCCCGATCGCCACGCAAACGATCATGATCGAGGCTTTTGACGAGGTGGCCGGCGACCGGGATGCGGTCGAGGCGCTCAAGGTCTGGCTCCTGTCGCAGAAGCGGACGAGCCAGTGGCCAGGCTCTCGCGCCACTGCTGATGCAGTGAGCGCCTTGCTCGGCCGCGGCGACGACCTGCTCGCATCGCAGGAACTGGTGACGGTGACCGTGGGCGGCGAGCGCATGCAGCCCGGCACGGCTTTCGGTGCCAGGCCTAGCCCGGAGGCCGGCACGGGGTTCTTCGAGGAACGGTTCACGCGGCGCGAGATCGAGCCTGCGATGGGCCAGATCGTCCTTGCCAAGCAGGACAAGGGCGTGGCCTTCGGGGGCATTCACTGGCAGTATCTCGACGACATCGCCAACGTGCCGGCGGCAGGCCGCGAGGAGCTGTCGATCGAGAAGCAGCTGTTCATCAAGAAGTTCACGAAGTCCGGGCCGGAACTGGTGCCGGCGGCGAAGGATGGCGCCACCGCGGTCGAGCTGGCTGTGGAATTGGGCGACGAACTGGTCGTGCGACTGGTGGTGAAGAGCGACCGCGACTACGAGTTTCTGGAACTGCGCGACCATCGGCCGAGCCTCACCGAGCCGGTGGACGTGCTCTCCGGCTGGCGGTGGGGGGATGGCGTGGGCTGGTATGTGGCCGTCCGCGACGCCTCGACGCAGCTCTTCTTCGAGCGGCTCCCCCGGGGCACTCATGTGTTTGAGT
>JBILKZ010000014.1:0-45270 GCA_044376405.1 Pirellulales bacterium | reverse complement strand
CCAACGCATCGTCCTGCACGCGGATATCTGCCACCTTCGTGCGTGAGGCGGTGCCTGCGCTCTGCGGGATGCTCTGCACGACGTTCGACAGCAGCACGCCGGTTGGTGCCTCGTTCACATTTGTCACCTGTATCGTGAAGCTTTGCTCCACGGCCACGCCACCCGCAACAGCCCGCAGGCGAATGCTGAAGGCCGACTTCGCCTCAAAATTGAATGTTGCGTTCGTGAGCAACCGGTTGTCGCGTACGACAAATGCCGAGTTGTCGACGCCACCTGCTCCGCTCACGAGGCTGTAGACGTAAGCCGTGCCACCTGCGGCGGTCGAAGCTGTGAGCACGCCCACTTCCGTGCCGACGGCACTATTTTCCCTGATGGATGTCGATGACAAAACCAGACTGGGGGCAACGGGACCTACCGCTTGGAGCAGGCGAAACGCATTCACCCTGCCTCCCGACATGGTCTTCCCCGCGAGCGATGCGACGGGATCTGCGGTACGAAGGATCGCCTGCTTCAGTTGAGCTACCGATAGCCCGGGATTCACCGCAAGGGCCAGAGCCGCCGCGCCGCTGACCTGCGGCGTCGCCATGCTCGTGCCACTCTTCGTGCCGTAACCGCCCGGCACAGTGCTATAGATGCTGCTTCCCGGAGCACCGACGTCGACGCTGGTCGCACCGTAGTTGCTGAAGGATGACAGCCGATCACTGCTGTCGGTGGAGGCCACCGACAGGATCGCGGAAGAGGCGTAGGCGGCCGGATACTCGGGGGTCGTGTCGGAGTTCGCCGCCGAGTTTCCCGCGGCCGCGACGAAGAGCACGCCCGCGGCTCCGCCCGCGTCGATGGAATCTAGAAGTGCCTGCGAGGGGCCTCCGCCGCCCCAACTGTTGCTCGACACGCGAACGCCGGGGTCGTATTGACTCCGCATCATGGTGGCGTAGTTCACCGCACGGATGGCATCGGCCGTACTGCCACCGGTTGGAGAAAGAAACTTGAGCGGCATGATCGAGACCTGCCAGTTTACACCCACAACGCCCACACCATTGCCACCAGACGCACCAATGGTGCCGGCAACGTGAGTGCCGTGGCTCTGATCGTCCATCGGATTATTGTCGTTGTTGACGAAGTCCCAGCCGAAGAGATCGTCGACGAATCCATCGCCTTCATTATCCGTGCCGTTTGCCCAGCGGGTATCCGCCAGGAGGTCGAGGGCGTCGATATAACCGTTTCTGTTTCCATCGACGACGAACGAGGCATTTGTCGGAGCATTGAGGTCGATGAACGTGAAGCGCCCGTCGCGGTCGGAGTCGTTCAACCGTAAACGGATGTCCTGAGGAATCTCCCCCTGATTGATCCAAATATTCTGATAGAGATCCCTGTGGGCGAGATCGACGCCCGTGTCGATGACCGACACGACGGTGTTTCTCGACCCCGTCGATATGTCCCATGCCTCAGGAGCGTCGATGTCGGCATCGAACATGCCGCCGGTCTGGCTCACGTTATTGAGGCCGTAGAGCCTGCCGAAGTCCGGATCGTTGGGGAAGACGGAGTTGGTCGTGACTTTCTGATCGGCCTCGAAGTAGGCAAGGGCCCTGTTACCCGCCAAGTAGCTTTGCAGGCTGCTCGCCGCGCCGGTTCCTTGCACGAGCATCAGACCGGGGAGTCCAAGTCCGGACAGGATCTGCAGGCCGTTACCGGCAGGGTCGATCAGCCGCGTCGCGTCGGCGAGCGTTGAAACACCGGCGAGCGCCTGGCTGGAGAGCCGTACAACCCATGTGCTCGACGCCGTGGAGGTTGTCGTGGAGCCGAACATTGGGAGACTAGCCGACGTAGAAAACGCCGAACTGGTCGTCACGGCTGGCGTCGGCGAGCCCCAAAACCAGTTCTTGGAAACCTGCGCATAGGAACCGAAAGGTCGGAGGTCTGCTGATGTTCCCGCTCCGATGAGTGTTGCCAGCGCAAGTCTTTGCTCAAGAGCTTCAACACCGGGAGTTTCCAGCCGCAATGCCTGCCACTTCCGACCCAGTCGTGGACTTCTGACCGTGGCCACGTGAAGTGCCAGGCGGTGAAAGAATCGTATACCAGGGTGACGCGACATTGGCCGATCTCCGGGAGCGGGACTATTGGGATAAATGCATCGACGACGCGGAGTCCGGGGAAGAAGCAATTGGCATGCCAAACGGGGGGTCTCGTAACGGGGGGGCCTCCAATCCTCTGGGGGAAATGAGTTTTATGGGGTAATGGGGGGCCACTTTGGGGAGAGTGCAGCCGTGGCATGCGCCGTCGCGACGCCGCATTTTGCGGCGACAGCGCAGCGTTTTGCAGCGTCCTCATGCACGCCTCGGTCCCCAGCCGCAGCGCAGGCCCCGCCGGGTCTGCAAGCCCTCGATTCTTGCCGCCCAACGGGGCGGTGGGCCACACCGGCTACCATGCAATCGCGTTCAGTCGGTCGGCGGGCCTGAGCTTGTGATTCGGAGCGAACACCCCGCGGATGGCTTCGTCATCGTCAGTCGGCTCGTTCACCAGTTGCATTCGCTTGAGGAATGCCCGCCACATTCGATTGGCCGCTGGATCGCTGCCGAAGTGCCATTGGCCAGCCTATCCTTCGACCCGTTGCCGCCGGCCTTCACTCCGGAGACGCCGTCCGCGACGCCGTAGCGGAGGGTACGGGCGAGCCGGATTGCGTAGACAGTCCATGCGGCGCTATCCTCACCACCACCGAACCCGATCCGGTCGGAATGATGCGGCTTTTTCTCTCCGCCGTCGTCGCCCTGCTCGCCGCTACGTCGGCGTCCGCGCAGGTGTATGCGCCCCCACAGGTTGGCGTCACCACGGTGACGGTCGATTTCTTTCTGCTCAACCTCGATTCCGTCAGTGAGAAAGACGAGACCTTCGACGCCGACCTGTATCTAGAGTACGAGTGGGACGATCCCCGGCTGGCGCACAACGGCGGTGAGGAGCAACTCTTTGCCGATGCCGCCGTGGACGAGCGGCTGAAGACCATGTGGTGGCCCCAGATCGAATACGTGAACACGTCGGAGCCGACGGTCACGAACCAGTCGCTGGAGATCTTTCCGTCGGGCCACGTGAAGCACACGGTGGGACTTACGACCACGTTTCGGGCGAATCTCGACCTCCGCCGCTTCCCCTTCGACAGGCAGAGACTCGACGTTCGCATTCGATCGTTTCTCTACGATGCCGACCGGGTCCGGCTCATACCGTCGGCAAACCAACCGGGCTGGGAGCACGACAGCACTTTCGAGGAACTGCGGGTCACTGGCGTGACGGCCGAATCGCGGATCGTTCAACTCTCGGGCCGCACCGAACGCTTTGCGGAGTTTCAGGCGAGCATCGGCGTCGTCCGGAACTGGGCGTTTTACCTCTGGACGGTGTTCGGGCCGGTCGTGCTGATCTCTCTGATCGCCTGTGCCGTGTTCCTCGTGCCACTGGAGGCGTTTGCCGACCGCGTGTCGATCTGCCTGACGGCGCTGCTCGCCTGCATCGCCACTCACTTCGCCATCAGCTTCAATCTGCCGCACGTCGGCTACCTGACGGTGATCGACCGGCTGTTCGTCTTGACCTATGCATTCGTAGCGTTCCTGGTCATGGCGAGTGCCGCGGAGTTGCTCGTGCGGGAAAAACGCCATCGTCCGTCGCCGGGTGAACGTCCTGGCGGCGGTCGCACTGCCCCTCGCCTATCTGGCGGTGATCGCGGCAGCCATCCTGGGGTAACGGCGGCCCCCCAACCCCGTCTGATGGTGCATCGCCAGCGCGGTGAACAGCCAGACTGCGTGAGGCGGGGTCCGGGTTGCGCTTAGTTGCGCAAAATCGTCGCGACAAGGCTGTTCTGCGCCATAAAATATCGTCAGGTTGAGCCATGGAAATGCGGTGCGGGCGTGGCTCCCATTCCCTGCGGCGGTTCGAACAGGTGCCAGTCGCTTGTCGACGAAAGGACGTAAGCCATGCGTACTCGAAATTGTTGGTCTGCGACGGTAGCAACCGATGGCCGCGGCTTGAGCCAAGTGGCTAGGATGCCTGCATCACAGGGCTTCACGCTCGTAGAGCTCCTGGTCGTGATCGCCATCATCGGCACGCTCGTCGGCCTGCTTCTGCCGGCGGTCCAGTCGGCGCGAGAGTCGGCCCGACGCAGCGCGTGCCAAAACAATCTCAAGCAACTCGGCGTAGCGCTGCACAACTACCACGATGCGAGGCGAGCGTTTCCCATGGGGAACAAGTGCACGACGTCGGCCCTCCCGCCGATGTCCGCGTCGCCCGGTGACCCAACGGCCACCCGCGAGCCCTGGACGGTTGCCATCCTGCCCTATGCGGAGAATGTCGCCTTGTACAACGGGTTCGACTTCAATCAGCCTTTCTTAAGCCACGTGGTGAATTCAACCTTGCGGCAGGAGACGACACTTCCCGGCACGAATCCCAATCCGGCGGCACAAAACACGACGAACCCGCTCTTCAGGTGTCCCTCGGACCCGGAGTCGTCCTCATCGCCTCTCAAGAACAACTACTTCGGCGTGATGGGGGGCGTGACAGCAAGCGGCCAGGGAGCGGCCTGGACCGGCGCTTCCCCTACATCGTATGAGATTTACAACAACGGGATCCTGTTCCTCAATTCGGCGAGGGGCATCAAGAACATCACCGACGGCACATCGAAGACTTTCCTCGTCGGTGAGACGATTTACCAATACAACACCCCGTCGGAAAAGTTTTATGGTTGGGGGCAGGGCGCCCGCACCCGTGTAGATCTTGGGGATAAATGCTTCTTACAAAACGTGGCCGCCACGAAGAGCCAGATCAATAGCAAACTGCAGCAGGACGCCGCCGGACTGCATCCGTACTTGATCTGGCAGACCACGTTCAGCAGCAGCCATCCGGGAGGCACGCAGTTTCTGACCGCCGACGGCGGCGTGTCTTTTGTCTCGGAAACCGTCAACCTGACGATCTACCGGCAGATGGGCGTGGTGAACGACGGTGCTCCAGTCGGCGGAGACGCGCTGTGACGGATTGGTGCACTCCGATGATGGGGCATGCTATTCACGTCAGGCATCGCGTTGGTTCGATCCTGATGTGCCTGCGGCAGCCCATGCGTTCAAGGGGGCCCGCCGTGTGGGCAGCTATCGGCGGATGGTGCGTCGTGGCCATGCTGGCCGGCTGCAGCCGCGGCAAAAGCATTGACCGCTTTCCCGTTGCCGGCACCGTGACCCACGACGGCCGGCCGGTGCCGCGGGGGTCTGTGTGGTTCGAGCCCACGGCTTCCGTCGGCAGGATCGCCGCCACCGGCTTCGCCGTGATCGAGAGTGGCACCTACCAGACGCCGCCGGGTACGTCGCCGGGGAAGGGGCTCTACAGGGTGCGGATCATCGGCCGCGACGGCACGCCGCCGACGGAGAAGGACCTCGCCGACATCATGCCGGGCCAGAAGTTTCACGGCCAGCCGGTGTTTCCCGAGTACACGACGACCATCGAACTGACCGGCAGGAACGACCGGCTTGATCTCATCGTACCGGTCCGGTGATGAAAAGGGGACGCAGCTCTTTTTGGCTTCCGGCGTTCGCGCGGGCCGCGAGGCCGGGTGATGAAAAGGGGACGCAGCTCTTTTTGGCTTCCGGCGTTCGCGCGGGCCGCGAGGCCGACGCCGCGCGCCGGACGATGCATTCTTGCGGCCCTGGAACCCGGCTACTAGATTCGGCGAATGGTTGTCACGATCCGCATGGTCGCCGAACAGGCCGGAGTCTCCGCCGGGACGGCCAGCCGCGCGCTTCGCGGTCATCCCCAGGTAAGCCCCGAGTGCGTGGAACGGGTGCGGGCCGTGGCGGCGCGACTCGGCTATCGGCCGCTGCGGAGCCATTCCGGCCGCGGGCAGCCGGAGCCGCTCGCCGGCAAGCGGATTGCGATCGCGATGTTCGGCATCGACCGCACGCTCGCGAGCCTGCCGGTGGTGGCCGAGGCGATACACGGGGCGGAGGAGGCTCTCGCCGAAGCGGGCGCCCATCCGATCATCGTCAACGTGCCAGACCCCGCCGAGCCGCCACGGTCGCTGCGGCGGGTGAAGTTTGACGGCGTTCTCGCCAAGGCCGCGATGCAGGGGAACGTCGCTCGCAGCTTTACGCATCGGCTGCGGCTGACGCTCGGCGAGACACCGCTGGTGTGGATGCTCGGAAGGCCTGCGGGCGCGACGGGCGACGTTGTCGATCCCGATGACGCGATCGTCGGTCAACTCGCCGCGGAGGCGGCGGTAGGGAAGGGGCACCGCCGGGCACTGGTCGTCAACCCGAAGGCCGACCATGCGCTGTTTGTGATCCGCACCGCCGCCTTCCGCCGGTGCATGGAGGAGCACGGGGGAATGGTCGTCGAGATTGATCGACCACGCTCCAAGCCCGTGGCGTTTCCGCTCCAGCCGGTGATGGATGTTGCCGAGGTCCAGCCGCTCGTCGAGCGTGCGGTCGAGGCGATGAGAAAGGATAAACGTGAGCGACCCACCGTGATTTTCTGCCCGGCCGACAGCATCGCGGCGCTCGTCTACCGCGCGCTTGCCACCTGCGGCCGCGTCGCCGGCCGCGACATTTCGGTGGTTTCCTGCAACAACGAGCGGTCGCTCGTGGCGGGGCTCTGGCCGACGCTCGCGACGATCGACGTGCATCCCCAGCGGATTGGCCGGCTGGCGGTCGAGCAACTTGCCCGGCGGATCGCCGGACAGTTCGCCGGCGCCGCGGTGCAGGTCGGCGTGGCACCGACCTTCATCCCAGGTGCGTCACTCGCCCGGGTTCTACCCGCCGGGAGTTCGCCGCGTCGAGCGAGGCGTTGACGAGGTCGGACCCAGCAACCGCTCGGCGTTGCCACGCAGAATCCGCGTGACCTCGGCGGAACTCGCCGGCAGGGCGTTCACCGCATCCAGCGAGGCGGCGACGAGGCCGACACCGGCTTCCGGGCCGAACGGCATGTCGCTGGCGAAGAGCACGCGTTCGATCCCGAAAAACGACACCGCGTTTGCCAAGCCGGCGGCCGAGCCGAAGGTGGCGGTGTCTGTGTAGAACCGACGAAACGCGGCGAGTGGCTCGCCACGCAGTGGCGTCTGCTCGCGTTCGTGGAACTCCGGCGGCGTGCGGGCGCCGTAGGCCTCGAGGCCGAGGCCGAGCCGGCCCTCGACCATCGGGATCAGGCCGCCGCCGTGGTGCGTGATGATCTTGAGTTCCGGCCAGCGGTCGAAGACCCCGGCGAACACCAGCCGGTACATCGCCTTGCTCGTCTCGTACGGCCAACCGAGCGCCCACCAGAGCTCGTACTTCGAATGCGGTTCTCCGTCATAGTCGGCTGCTTCGAATCCGAGAGTGGGGTGCAGCAGCACCGCCCGATCGAGCTCGGCCATCAGCGCGAAGAGTTCCATGAAAGCAGGGGTGTCGATCGCGGTGCCGGCGATGCTCGTGAAGATCTGCACGCCGCGGGCGCCGAGATCGGTGACGGCGCGATGGGCCTCTGCCAGCATCGCGTCGCGGTCGTTCGCGGCGATCGAGGCGAAGAATCCCGGAAACCGGTCCGGATGCCGCGCGGCCATCGCGGCCATGCCATCGTTGGCCCGCCGGGCGAGGTCGGCGGCCTCGCGTGGCCCGGCGAGCGTCTCGAGCGGCGGCGACATCAGGCAAGGCATCTGCCGGTAGCCGGGGAAGCGGTCCATAAGCCGCAGCCGCTCCTCGACGTCGGTCATGACCGCAAGGGCGAGAGCCCGCTCGAGCATCCGCACCGGCCGCCGCGCGGCGGCGAGGGCGGCGGCGCCGTAGTCGGAGGGCGCCCAGTGGCAGAAGACGTCGATGGCGTCGGTCATCATGGGCTCACGTTCGAGCGGGCACCGCTGGCTGACGATGGCCGTGCGAACACATCCGTCGAGAGAATCGTTCTGCCGCAAATCGGGCGAGGTCTTCGAATGTAGGTTCGCCGGTGGTTGTTGCGCTTTGTTGCGCAAGATTCGCCGTCGACGCGGCGCGTGCATCGCGTACCCTCAAGGCGTTGAGGGCCCTCGACACAGCCCCTGGTTCCCGAACAATTGGTTCCTGTGCGGGGCGAAAGCCTCTTTATGCCGCGCCTTCCGGCTCACCGACGCACATGGCGAGGTCGTCTCCCGCCTCCTGGGATGACCCCGACTGGAATTGTGCCGATGACAACCAACCGACGACTCATTCGGGTCTGCCAGGATCTGCGCGACCTGCTGGGTCCACTGGCGACGTTTCTTCTGATGGCCGCCGTCGCGGCGGCTGACATCTTCGACGCCCCCGGCATGAATCCCGACGCGTTGCCGGTCGCTCCCGTAGGCTTCGAGGTTTCAATGCCGGCCCGCGAGCCGCTCGTGCGGAACGTGTCGATGATCGCCTTCGACACCCGCGGCCGGCTGTTCGTGGCGATGGGCCCGCAGTATCGCCACCCGAAGGAGACCACGCCGGGCGACACGGTCGCGATGCTCGTCGATGCCGACGGCGACGGCACCTTCGACCAGGCAACGCCCTTTGCCGGCCCATTCCACTGCGTGCAGGGCATGGCCTGGAAGGACGGGCTGCGGGGCCGGGAGCTCTGGGTGGCCAATGCCCCCGATCTCACGGTCGCCCGCGATACCGATGGGGACGATCAGGCCGACGAATACGTGCGGATTGCCACCGGTCTGGGCACGCTCGAGCATGGCCTTGACGCGATCTCTCTCGCACCCGACGGCTTCGTCTACCTCGCCAAGGGCGACACGCCCGTGTTTGGCAACGCCCCGCGGGCCTTTCGCGACCTCGCGCAGGTCGAAGCGGGGGCCGGCGCCGTGGACGATCCCGAGCCGGTTACGTTCGATGCGGCCGAGTGGCCCGCCGCCTGGCGGAAGACCTACCGCCTCCCCACCGACGGCCACACCGGCGGCGGCATCCTGCGGTGCGACGCGAGCGGCAAGAACCTCGAGATCGTCTGCCGCGGCTTTCGCAATCCCTGGGGCATGGCCTTCGACCCCGGCTTCGACTGGCTGGCGACCGATCAGGATGACTTCGGCGGCGACCGGTTCGTGATGCCGTTCATGGGCGCCAACTTCGGCATGCGGCACCGCTGGAACAACTCCTGGACCGGCGAGCGGACGCTCGCGAGCGTGCCCGCGAGCGGGCCGATCATGGAAGGCTCCGGCACCGGGATCGTGTATCAGGATCATCCGTCTTTCCCCTCCGCGGTTCGCGACGTCTTCTACCGGGCCGACTGGCTTCGTGGCACGGTCGAGGTCTTCCGGCCCGAGTGGCGGGGGGCCCTCCTCGTGCCCGCCGGCGGCCGCGTTGAGCCCTTCGTGTCGCTCGGGGACGAAAAGCCTCTCTTTCGGCCGACGGGCATGGCCGTCGGCCCCGACGGCGCGCTCTGGATCGGCGGCTGGGGATCGACGTATGCCTGGAACGACGACAAGACGGAGGGCCGAGTGTTTCGCGTAGCGGCGCAGGGCGGGCCGACACTGGCGGCGGCGGTTGCGATGCTCGCCTCGCGGCCAGCTACCGCGGCGCGGCCGGTGGCCGATCTCGCCGCCGACTTCGAGGCACCGATCGCGGCGGTGCGGGTCGCGGCGCAGGACGAACTCCTGCGGCGGGCTTCCGGTGGCGATTCGCCGGCCGCGGCTGTGCGACGCGAGATCGCCGATCTTGCCGCCGCTGCGATCAAAGAGCCCGGCCGCGAGGCCCGGCAGTGCTGGCTTCTCTGGACGCTTGGCCGCATTACAGCCGACGACACCGCGGGCGATGCATTCTTCACGCGGCTCGTCGAGGCGAAAGACGCTGCCGTAACCGAAACCAATCGCATCCAGGCCGTGCGAATCCTCGCCCACCGCGTGGCGGGCCGCTCGGGCGACGCCCGCAATGTGCCGCCGTGCGTGATGACCAGTTTCAGCGACCGTTCGCCGCGGGTGCGGTTCGCGGCGCTGCTCGCCGCCGCCCGCGTGGCCGATCGCGCCGCCGTGCCAGCGATCATCGACTCTGCGGCCCTCGAGACTGACCGAGTCGTGCACTATGCCGCGTGGACGACACTCCGCGATCTCATGCCGCCCGACGAACTCCGCGGCTTGGTTGGCGATGGCCGTGCGGGAGTGCGGCTGGCGGCATTGCTGGCCCTGCTCGATCTCGGCCGGCTCGACGGACCGGCCGTCGTCTCCCTCTCCAACGATGCCGATGAACGTGTGTCTCAGACCGCCACCGCATGGCTCGCCAATACCGGCTTCGGCCTCGACGATCCCGCCGCCGTGCTCGCCACGATCAGGCGACTCGACAATCGCCACGTCGACTACCGCCTGCGGCGCGCTCTCCTGCGAAAACTCGAAGGGAAGGCGATCGACGGCGGTGTGCGGGCCGACCTCGAAAAGATGTATATCGGACAGTATCGCAAGGCAGAGATGAGTGACGAAGAGGTCGTGCCGCATGAAAAATCACAGGAGATCGCGGCCGTGCTCTGGGCGGTGAAGCCCGACCGCCGCGCCGCCGAAACCGCCTGGGAACTGCTTGGCCACGGCTGGCCGATGCTCGCCGAATCGGTCGCCGCGGGCTATTCGAAACTCGGCGACGAAGGGCTGGCCGTGCTCGCGGAAAAACTCCCCGAGGCCGATGAGCCGCGACGGGACCGCGGCGTCGAGGCGCTCGTCGGGTATGCCGCGGTTGGGCGGGGGCTCGCGGCAAGCGAGCCGCTCGTCGCAACGCTGGCCGCTGCCTGGGCAAAGAACCCGCAGCCCGGCTTCCGCGGAAAAGTGCTCGCGTGCCTGGCCGCGATCGATCCGGCCTCGTGGCAGACTGCGGCCGCGGCCCGCGGCCGCGCGGAAAAACTACTGGCCGCGGCGGCCGCCGATCCCGACCCGCGGCTGCTCGATCGCGTGCCCGCCGTCGCGGCGAGCATGGGCGTGCCGACGCCGAAGCTCGCCCAGCCTCGTCCGTCGGCGAAGGCCGCCGACGTGCTCGGCCGGCTCAAGGATGCCGATCCGGCCCGCGGTGCGAAACTTTTCGCCGACGCCCGCGGGGCCAATTGTGCCGCCTGCCATCGGGCTGGCGACCATGGCGTGAGCGGCATCGGCCCTGAACTCTCCGACATCGGTCTGCGGACAGCGCCGGCGGCGATCGTGGAGTCGATCCTCCAGCCAAGCGCCACGATCATCGAGGGCTACCGCGTGAGCACGCTCCTGCTCGACGATGGCCGCAGCCTCACGGGCCTCGTGCTCGACGACACTCCCGACACGGTTCGGGTGATCGACGGAGGGGGCCGTGCGACGTCAGTGCGAAAGGACGCGATCGAGGAGCGCGCCGTGCAACAGGTGTCGCTCATGCCGGCCGGCTATGACCGCACGCTCACCCCCGATGAACTGTCTGACCTCGTCGCCTTCCTGCTGACCCAGAAACGCCCCGCTGGCCAGGTCGCGGCTGCGCAGTAGGAAAAACCTCAACCCCAGGGAATCCCATGACCTCGCCCGCTTCCAATGGCCATGCCGGCTACCCGTCGCTTGCCGCCCATGCCTCCCCGTGGCGCAACCGCCCCTGGAGCGGCGTCTACCCTGCCACGCTCTGTCCCTTTCACGACGACGAGTCGGTCGACGAGGAGGGGCTCGTGGCCTCGATCGAGGACGTGGCGAGCGTGCCGGGCATCGAGGGGGTGGTCTGCAATGGCCACACCGGCGAGATCATGTCGCTTTCTCCCGCGGAGCGGGCCCGCGTGACGCGGTTCGTGGCCGAGGGGGTGACGCGTGCCGATGCGAAGACCGGCCGCACGGTAAAAGTGATCAGCGGCGTGTCGGCCGAGGGTAGCCACGAGGCGATCGACCATGCGATTGCGGCCCGGGAGGCCGGCGCGGAGGCGATCCTGCTCATGCCACCCCACCACTGGCTGCGGTTCGGCCGGTCGAGTGCCACGGCCGTGGGCTTCGTCGAGGACGTGGCCGCGGGGAGCGGCGTGCCGATCATCGTGCACCAATATCCCGCCTGGACGAAGGCTGGCTACACGCTCACCGAGATGCAGGAGATGGTGAGGCTGCCCGAGGTCGTCATGGTGAAGATGGGCACCCGCGACATGGCTCGCTGGCGATATGACTACGAGCAGCTCAAGGCGGTCGCACCGCACGTCTCGATCACCACCTGCCACGATGAGTTTCTGCTGGCGTCGCTCCTGGAAGGCGCCGACGGGGCCCTCATCGGCTTCGCCGGCTTCGTGCCGGAACTGATGGTGGAGCTCGTGCATGCGGCGCTCGACGGCGACTTGACGCGGGCGCGTAAGGCGGGCGACCTCGTGGCGCCGCTCGCGCGGATCGTCTACGCTTTTGGCGAGCCGGGCTGCGGGGCCCACCAGCGAATGAAGGCGGCCAAGTGGCTCCTCGGCAACTTCCCAAGCCCCGTCTTCCGCCGTCCGATGCGGCCGCTGTCACCAGAGCAGCTGGCCGCGATCAGGCAGGGCCTCGAGGCGATCGGCTTCACCTGCCCGGTCGATCCCGCGGCGGCTCCGCTCGCCCTTCGCGAGCGGCGACGTCCGGTCGGCGAACGGGTGGCGATCGCATGACTGCCGGCACCGGCAATGTGAGCCGCGGCATGGCGGCCGCAGGCAAGGGTCGCCTGCATCCGGTCGAATCGACGGTGTTCGTCGATTCGACGACCGGCGCGGCGGTGCGGCAGGTGACGACCCACCCGTCGATCCACCACCATCCCTTCTATTACCTGCCTGCCTACGACGATGCGATGGAGTGGCTCGTGTTCGTGTCGCACCGCACGGGCCAATCCCAGATCTTCGTCGAGGAGCGGGCCACCGGCCGCCTCGTACAGCTCACCGACCGCGACGACGTCAACGAGTGGAGCGTGCATCCCTCGTACGACGGCCAGTACGTCTACTTCACGGCCGGCTGCGGGGCCTGGCGGGTCGCGACGGGAAGCGGTTTTCGCGAGGAGTGTCTCGCCGACTTTGGCAACGTGCCGATGATCCCGCCGGGGATGGTGGGCGACGCCATGGGCACGACGTCCCTCTCGACCGACGGCCGCTCGTGGGCCGTGCCGGTGAAGTATGGCGCTGTTCAGGGCGGCATCGCCCGGCTCAACGTGATCGACACGGCCACGGGCGGGGTCTCGGTCGCCTGCGAGCACGACTCGATCGGCCACCCGCAGTTTCATCCCGACGATCCGTCGCTGATTCGTTTTGGCGGCCGCTACACTGACCGGATTCACGTCGTCCATCGCGACGGCACTGGCCATCGGCTCGCCTACGTGAGAGACGCTGCGAAAAAAGAGTGGGTGGTACATGAGATGTGGATGCCGCGGAGTGCGGTCGGCGGCCGCAATGAGATCGTGACGGTCGTCTGGCCGCACGGCATGATCGGGATTGACGTCGACTCGGGAGCCGTGCGGCAGGTGACCGACTTTCCCGCATGGCACCCCTGCGTCTCCCGCGACGGCCGCTCCTGCGTCACCGACACGAAGAACCCCGACAGGGGCCTCTTTCTCTTCGACCCGTCGGCGGGCCCGCAGTCGCCCGTCGTGCCGCTCGCCGAGAGCCGTTCGAGCAACGCCGGCGACCACTGGAATGGCAGCTACTGCCCCTACGACGACGGACCTGTAAAAGTCTTCGCTCCGCAGCACACCCATCCGCATCCGGCCTTCTCCCCCGACCGATCGCGGGTCGTCTTCACAAGCGACGCAAGCGGCGTCGCGCAGCTCTACGAGGCGACTCTGCCATGAAGCGAACGCTCCTCAGCGTGATCCTGCTTCTGATCGTTCTCGCCGCAGTGAATGCCCTCGCGGGCGACTTCACAATGAACCGCGAGTCGAATCGGCTCGTGGTCACCGCCGGCGGTGGCGAAGCGGTGGCATCGTACGTATTCGCCGACCCGGCCGTCGGGCGGCCTGCGATCCGCGATCTCGCGGCCCCCGGCGGCACGGTCGTCACGCGGCCCTGCCCGCCGCAACACGGCGTCGATGCCGATGACCACGCCACGATCCATCCGGGCGTCTGGCTCTGCTTCAGCGACCTCTCGGGGGCCGACCCTTGGCGGCACAAGGCGGCCGTGCGATTCGCGGGCTTCGATGGCGAGCCAGCGGTCGTCGACGAGGTCGCCCTATTCACGGCGAAGATCGAGTATCTCCGCGCGGCCACCGACACGCCCGACGCACCGGTCGTCTGCCGCGAGCGATCGACCGTGTCGATACAGGATCGAGAGATCGACGGCGCCGCCGTCCGCCTCTTAATCTGGGAGGCGGAACTCATGCCCGGTGGGAATCAGCCGCTGGTTTTCGGCGATGTCGAAGAAATGGGCCTCGGCCTCCGCGTCGCCTCGCCGCTTTCGCCAGCCCGCGGCGGCCGCTATCTCGCCAGCCACGGCGGCACGAACGAGAAGGGCATCTTCGGACGCGGGGCCGTGTGGGTCGATGCCTCCGGCACGATCGACGGCCGCCGCGCGGGGGCGACCGTGATCAATCTCGTGGGCAATCCGCGCGAGCCATTCTTCCACGCCCGCGACTACGGCCTGGTGCTCGCCAATGCGTTCGGGCGCAAGACCTACGGCATCCAGGATCCGCCGCCGCCGATCACCATCGAGCCGGGCACATCGCTGCGGCTCGCATACGCGATCCTCCTGCACGGCGACGTTTCCGACGAGCGACTCGCGAGGCTCATCGAGCACGTCCGGGCGGAGGCAACGCGATGAAGAACCACGGTCATGCGTCAGAGCCGCTCTCACCTCGCAGCCGTGCGGCCGTACTCACGGCGGCATTTCTGGGCCTGGTGTTCGACGGCTTCGAACTCGGTCTCATGCCGGTGGCATCGCTCTCCGTGAGCAAGAGCCTGATGGGAGAGGCATTCACGCCGGCGGCCGGCGGCGACTGGTTCGCCCGCTACACCGCGGCCCTCATGCTCGGGGCGGCGATCGGCGGTATCGTGCTTGGGCGCTGTGGCGACCGATTCGGTCGCAGCCGCGGGCTGGGCGCGAGCATCCTGCTCTATTCGCTCGGTGCCGCTGCGGGCGGCTTCGTCACGTCGCAGGAGCAACTGCTTCTGCTGCGGTTCCTCGTGGGGCTCGGCGTTGGCGGGGTATGGCCCAACGGCATCGCGCTGGTCGCCGAGAGCTGGCCGGCGGCGAGCAAGGCGACGGTGTCGGGCGTGATGGCGGCCGGCATCAACGTCGGCATCATCGCCCTGTCGCAGTGCGGCCGCGTCTGGCCGATCACGCCCGACTCGTGGCGCTGGCTCTTTCAAATCGCGGGGCTGCCGGCGCTCCTGGGCCTGGCCGTGCTGGCGGCAATCCCCGAGTCGCCGCAGTGGCTCGCTCGCCGCGGCCGCGACGCCACGGAGGACGATGCGCCGCCGCGGCCGGCGCTCTTCGGGCACGAGCTCCGCCGCACCACGCTCGCCGCGATCCTCATCGCGAGCATTCCTATGGTCGGGGCATGGTCGGCGAGCAAGTGGATGATCCCGTGGGCCGACGCCGTCGCCGGCCCGACAGATGCCGCCTACAAGGCCGTCACGCAGGGCTGGTGGGCGGCGGGGTCGCTCGTCGGAAGCTTCGTGGGCGCGTTGCTTGTCGGCTGGCTCGGCCGTCGCGCGAGCTATCTTCTGATCAGCGCGGGGGCGACGGCGGCCACACTTGCGATGTTCAACCTCACGGCACCGCTCGAGCCGGGGTTCCACCCGACCGTTTGTGTGCAGGGTTTCGTCTCGACGCTCTTCTTCGGATGGCTGGCGGTCTACCTGCCGTCGGTGTTTCCCGTCGAGGTGCGGGCAGCGGGAAGCGGTCTGGCCTACAACGCCGGTCGGTTCGTCACGGCGGCGGGCGTGCTGGTGGCCGGCTCGCTCTTCACGGCGCTCGGAGGCGACTACGTGCTGGTCGGATCACTTTGCAGCCTCGTCTATGCATTGGGCATCGCGGTGATTTGGCTCACGCCCGCTGTCGAGCGGGCCCAATCCGGGCGGCGGGCCGACCTATCCTTTCCTTCCATTCATAACAGTGGGGAGTCATGTCGAAGTCCTTCTTCACGATTGTAGTGTTCGCGCTCTTTGCCTTGGCCGGTCTTGTCGGGCACGCCGCCCCCGCCGGCCCCAGGCGTGTCTTCGCCCACTACATGGTCTGCTTCGCCACCTATGGCGAGGGCGTCGAGAACTACAAGCGCGAGATCCGCGAGGCCCAGGCCGCCGGCATCGACGGCTTCGCCCTCAACTGCGGCTCGTGGCACAACGAGCCTCACTACCCCCGCCGCGTTGCCCAACTCTACCAGGCCGCGAAGGAGCTCGACTCCGGCTTCCGGCTGTTTTTCTCCATCGACCTCGACAACGTTGACTTCATTCTTGACATGGTTCGGACCTACGCCCGCCACCCCGCCCAGTTCCGCCACGGTGGCCGCGTCGTCGTCTCCACCTTCGCCGCCTCAGGCGTGCCGTGGAAGCAGAAGGTGTTCGCTCCGCTCAGGAAGGCGGGGATACGCGTCTTCTTCGTTCCGTATTTCTACCCCGACCCGGTGACCGAACTGCCGTCGTATGCCGACGCCGTGAGGCACCATGCGAAGTGGGCGGGCGTCGTGGACGGGATGTTTTACTTCGGTGCCACGGGCCTTCCTTCGCAGCTCGCCGCCTCGAACGCCGCCTGCACGAAGGCGCTCCACGAGGCCGGCAAGCTCTCCATGGCCAGCTACACGCCTTCCTACTGGGGCCACAAGCAGCCTAGGAAACGGTATTACGAGTCGGCGGACGGCGAGGGGACGGAGCTGCAGTGGAAGTCGATCATCGAAACGCAGCCCGAGTGGGTCGAGATCGTGACCTGGAACGACTTCGGTGAGGCATCCTACGTCTGTCCGATCGCAGACTTTACGAAGACGCTCTCGTTCCTCGAACCGCCGCCCCGGCCTTGCCATGCCGGCTACCTCGAGCTGAGCCGCTACTTCATCGAGTGGTACAAGACGGGACAGCGGCCCGCTGTGAAGCAGGAGGGGCTGTTCTTCTTTTATCGCACGCACCCGAAGGATTCCGTTGTCGGGGGAGACACGCCGGTCGTCGTGCGAGAGGGAGCGATCGAGGACGTCCTCTACGTGACGACGCTGACGAACGCCGCGGCGGAACTGCGGGTGACGACCGGCGGGGTAGCGGCCGCGCCGGTGCCGGTTGCCCCGGGGCTCCAGCATCACCGGATACCCTTCAAGCCCGGCCTCCAGCGGTTCGAGCTCTGGCGCGATGGGAAGGCCATCGCGGCGGCGGATGGCGCCGCGATCGAGGCGCAGCCGAAGCATTACAACTTCGTGACGGCGACGGGTTACGCCTACGTGCGTTGAAGACCACGGTGCATCCATGAACGCCACCCCGCTGCTTTCGAGTCTGCTTGCCGCTCTCGCCGAGTTGAAGGTCGAGGTGGTCCTGATCGGCAATGCGGCAGCGGCGATCCAAGGTGCCCCCGTCACCACGATCGGCTTCGACTTCATGTTTCGCGACACGCCGACAAACCTCCGCAAGCTCAAAATGGCTGCCAAGGGGTTGCCTGCCGCTCGATGATATCATCAAGAGCAAGAAGGCTGCCGGCCGTGACCGCGATCGGGCTGTGTCCCCGTACTGGAGCGGACGCTCCGCGCGATTCGCAAGCAGTGACGAAGTGTCCTGCCATGAGGAGCGACTGATGTCCCGCAGGAAGAGGCCCGCGAAACAGCAACTCGCGCAGCAGAAGGCGAGAGCCGGAATGCACGCGGCCGTCTCAGCCAACGACCGTCGTGCATCGCTCGCCAGCCTCACCGCCGAGAGCGACCGTCATCTCGAGGATCTCATCGCCCGCCGGCTCGCGATGCCGGTGGAAAAGCGGATGAACTTTCTCCGCCGCCGTCTGCCGGGCGGCGGCAGTTGCCTGTGAATTGACAGAAAAGGCACTGCGAGGCGGAGAGGCCGCCGCCGGCTCCGCGGCGTTGACTTTGGCCTGACCGCACGGCCCAGCCTGCTGGGGCTCGCCCGCACTTATTTCGAGACCCAGGCCCAGCTTTGGCCGGAACTGGCCGGCACGTCCGCGGTGCCGACGATTATGGACGCCGTGGTGGAGGCGATGGCCGACGACTTCGAACGTCGGTTCCGCACCCAGCTGTTCGACGTCTTCAACCTGGCGGGCCTCCGGCGGGTCTGGACCGACATCGGCCTCGGCTACGTCCGGTTCAGCGACGAAGGGTCGAATCCCCGGTCGCTCGATCAGCTCCGGCGGTTGCTCCTCATGATCCGCCCCACTCGGCCGACGCTTGCCGAAGTGCCATTGGCCGACCTATCCTCCGCTCGCTCTGCACGGCCTTTTTTCCATCTCGATCAACTCCGACGCTTGGGGGCGGTATGAGCTGTCTTTGGATACCGAGTAATCCATCCAATCCACGTAACATCATTCGATTCATCTCACTGACGACGCCATGAAACTCACCACCCTATTGAAAACATTACTTTCGGCCCTGGCCACTCTGCCCGTCGATGCGGTGGAGATGGCGGATATCGTCATATACGGGGACTCGCCCTCGGCCATCACCGCCGCCATCGAGGTTGCGGACAGCGGGAAGGACGTCCTGCTCGTCTCACCCGTCGAGCACCTCGGCGGCATCATCGCGAACGGCCTCGGCAGTCAGGATGTCGACAGGCGCGCAGGCAACGGCAAACCCATCGGAGGCCTCACGCGGGAGTTCTTCGTCCGCATCGCCAAAATCTACGATCCCAATGCCACCACGCCCTTGTACCGGTTCCGCTCCTCCCTAGCAGAAAAGGCCATTGACGGCTGGCTCGCGGAAAAAAAAGTCCCCGTGCTGCGCGGCAAGCGCATCGCCGAAAAACCCGGCTCCGTCACAACGAAGGACGGGCGGATCACCGGTTTCACCTGCGAGGACGGCACGGTGGTACAAGGGAAAATGTTCATCGATGGCACCGTCGAGGGCGATCTCATGGCTTTCTCTGGAGTCGCCTACGCCTGGGGCAGGGAAGGAAACGCAAAATACGGGGAGACCGTCGGCGGCGTGATCGACCCAACTTTCAAACAACAGTTCCAAGTCAAGGTCGATCCCTACAGCACGCCCGGCGATCTGTCCTCCGGCACCATATACGGAGTGCAGAACGAGGAAGTCGGCACCGACGGGGATGCGGACAAAAGCGCGATGGGCTTCTGCCTGCGTCTGCCCCTGACCAGGGATCCCGACAACAAAATCCCCATCACCGCGCCGGAGGGCTATCAGGTTTCCGAATACGAAATCTACCACCGCTTCCTCGCCGCCGGGGGGACGAACGATTGGTTGGATGGCCCCGGCCCGCCTACCAACGATCCCAAAGCCCGCCTCATCGACCTCGGTAGCTGGCACGAACTCTCCGCGAATTTCTACGGCCGCAACCACGGCTACCCCGATGGCACCTACGCCGAGAGGAAGGCCATCTACGACGAACATCGTAGATACACGCAGGGACTCATCCATTTTCTATCCACCGATCCCTCGGTTCCGGAAAAAATCAGGGCCCAGTGGTCCCAGTGGGGACTCTGCAAGGATGAGTTTACCGACAACGGCGGCTGGCCGAGGATGCTCTATCTCCGCAGCACGCGCCGTATGGTCTCCGACTACGTCATCACGGAAGCCGATGTCCTCGCACGCCCACGCAAGGGGAGCGCCGGCCAGGAGCTGCAGCCCGCGCCACCGGTCGAAGATCCCATCGGGATCTGCTGGTGGTTCGTCGATCTCCACGCCGCCCGCACCGTCATCAAGGATGGCCACATCTACAACGAAGGCGGTTTCATCAACGAGGAGAACAACAAACCCTTCGGCATCCCCTACCGCGCCATCGTCCCGAAACGCGCCGACTGCACCAACCTCCTCGTCCCCTCCGCCCTCTCTTCCTCCTATGCGGGTTACGGCGCGGTGCGGTTGGAATGGACCTACATGGTCCTGGGCCAGTCCGCAGGAGCAGCAGCTGTGCTCGCCTTGAAAGAGGATGTCGCGGTGCAGGACGTGCCCTACGCGAAGCTGGCGAAGCGACTATCCGCCCGCGGCCAGAAACTTGTCCCTTTCGAAGCCACGGAGGTCTCCGGCATGATCGTCGATGACAAGGATGCGGAACGCACCGGTGATTAGCTGACCAGCACCCGCTATCCCGGCTCTCAAGACAAACGAGTCCGTAAGCTCTACGCCCGAGAACGGCTCGTGGGCCGCGAGGTGTTTCGCACGACGAAGCAGGTCCGTGACCGAAGAACGGGCAAGGTGCGGTACGAAAAACTACCCGAGGCCCAATGGCTGACGCGTGAATCGCCGCACCTGCGGATTCTGTCGGATGAACTCGCCATGGCAGTTCGCGGAAAGCTGAACCTGGCCGCGCAGGCGTTTGGCAGGAAGGCGAAGGATTTTCGGAAGTCGGTGTATCGAGCCGACCTCTACCCGAAGGTTCTCACACGGCCGATCTGCGGCGGCTGCAACACGCCGATGATCCTCGGCCGCTCGTCAGGCAAGTACCAGAGCTTCGTCTGCCACAATGCCCTCCATGGCATGAAGGGCTGCAAGAATCGGGGCTACAAGACCGCCGGAATCATCGACGAGGCTGTGCTCCGTGCGGTGGCGGCCGAGATCTTCAGCGAACGCTTCGGGCGGTCCTCACGCAGTTGCGAGACCTTCTTCAGTCAGACGTCGGGCTGGCGGCGCCTGTGCTCAAAGAACTTGTCGGAGACGTCGTGATCGAGTCCCGCGTCGTCGAGGGCAATACGAGGCCGCAGATGTTCGCCCGATTCACGATCGACGCCCTGCCGGCGCTCGCCCTGATTGGCCGGGAGCCCGACCTCGAGGCCGCCGATGGTGCTTTATCGCTGTGGGGCTATCTCCGCGAGGAATTGGACGGCACCCCGGCGTCGGCGGCGGGCAGTCGCGTCGAGATTATGGTTCGGCTGAGGCGGCACCGGAGGAAGGACGAGCTATAGCAGGTGTGTCATCGAAGCGATGACGCCTGAAACCAGACGCCCCGGCTGCCGTAGATGCAGCCGGGGCGGATGATCCAACGGTCACCATGCAGGAGTTCCTGATGTGTGACGGTTGGATCATCCCCGACCCGCAGCTTGTGAGGCGGATCGTCTGGATGGCCAGCGAGCACGGTCGGTACGACTATCGCAGAATCACGGCCCTTTTGCGGGCCGTGGACTGGTGGGTGAACCACAAGCGGGTGGACCAAATCTGGTGGCTGGCACCCTTGCCACGCCGTTCGACTCACTCCAGGTCCCACTTCGCAGCGAGGTAGGCCATCACGGCGGCCTTCTCCGCGCCGCTGAGCAGGCGGTTGAAGACGAGGATCTCGGCGATCGTGCCGTCGAAGAACGTCTGATAATTTGGTGAGAAGCAGCCCACGCGAACGCTCTTCGCCCAGCGGTTGCGGCGTTCGATCATCATCTGCCGTGGCCCGCCCGTCTCCTGCCCTGGGATCGTCACGTCGAACCCGACCAGGTAGTCGTATTCCTTGCCGTCGCTGCCTGTGAGCAGACGGGCGCTCAACGAGGGCTGCCGCGCGTTGGGCGGGTTCGTGAAGGCGACGAACGCCGTGACGTCGGTCGGACCATCGGCCAGATCGGGGAGTGTGAGCCGGGTGGCGCGGCCGCCCTCGAACGTCACGCCTTCCTTGCCGCTGAACCCATCCGCGGTGAAGCGAGGACGGTGTTTCGCGTCTGTCTGTACGGCATGCCGGTCGTGGCCGCTCTTGTCTTTCCAGGTGGCGACGAGCCCCGCGTCATCCCGATCGATCGTGCCGGCGTCCGCCGCATCGAGCCAGACCTGTAGGCCACCGCGCAGTTCTGAAGAGAGGCTCAAATCCGCCGCCGGAAAGGCGACGATGCCGCCGTTGTGCAGATCGTAGGTGGCCCCGCCATTGATTCGCCACGATCGCCAGGCGTCGCAGGAGGCGGCGCGGACCGTGGCATTGGCGGCCAGGAACGGCTCGCGGTCGGGCGCGATGCCAAGCGACGCAAACGGAATCCGCCACTCGCAGCTCCAGCCTTTTCCGTCTTCCTCCCGGGATGCTTTGTAGGTGATCTGGCCGACGACCGCAGCGGCCTTTTCGGCCGGCAACTCGGCCACCGCCGGGCACTCAAAATGCCCATCTGTCCAGCCGCGGAACGTGATGATCGGCCCGGCCGGCGTGGCAAACCGGTCCTGCACGACGATCTCGACGGCATCATCATCGGGCCAGCGGTGCTCGCCCGAAGGTCTGGCCGGTGCCGTGCCTGACGCCGCGCACGCGGGTGCGCGAACAGCGACATAGAGTGCCTCGTCGTCCTGCCCAAACCAGCAGGTGCCGGTGTGGTCGGGCATGGCGGCCCCTTCGAGTGACCGTGATAGCGTGATGCCGCGAGCCTTCCATTCGGAGAGTGTGCCGTCGACGGCGACCGCCGGCCCACCGGCAGCTGCCGGCCGAAATCGCGTGGCCACGGTGAACGGCCTGTCCTTCGGCTCAGCCGCGTAGCGATCGGCGGGGCGGTCGCACGGTCGGTTGGTCGCCGCTGGAAAGACCGGACCATGCGGGCCTTCGCGGGGCGGCACGCCCACGCCCGTCTCATCGATCGGACTGGCGGCCCGTTCCAGCCGCACACTCTCGATCGTGCCAAGCGGCCCATCGAGCGCCGACCGCACGACGAGGAAGAGCGGCTGAATTCCGCTGGACGGCTCGAGCCGTGCCACGAACTCGTTGAAGCGATCCTTGCCGCCAGTGGCCCGCGGAAACAGTTCGCCCAGCAGATGACCGTCGCGGCTGCCAGCCCGCAGCTCGAGCCGAACATCGTTTTTCGCAAGTGGGATCGCCCCGCGATACTGCTCGAACCGGAAATACTCGACCTCGGCCACAGGCGAGCCGTCCTCCGAGACAAACCGCAGGTAGACGTCGCGGGTGCCGGTGGCCGACTCCGCGATCTCGCCGGTCGCCTCGCGGAAGAGCTGGATCGAGCCGCCACGGGGGATGTCGGTGACCGTGAGCGGCACAGTGCCGACGAGCGGGCCGTCCGGGGCGTCGAGCCGCACTTGAATAGACCGCGGGGCGGTGCCGGTGGTGCCGTAGACCGCCCGCAGCCGCCGATACCCGGCGGCCAGCGGCACCTTGTCGTACCGCAGCCAGCCGCCGTTGGCGACGCGGTAGACGTGCCAGCTGTTGGTGACGCCCTCCAAACGATTGGCAGCTGCTGCCTCGAGCACGAGTGGATCGGTGGACTTTTGATGCCGCGGCTGGCCACGCCCCGACCGGTCTGTGTTCATCGGCGTCGCGTCGCTTGCCAGCCGCACCACGACCGACTGCCAGCGGTCGGCCTTGGTGCTGCCGCACTCGACGCTGCCGAGCGAAAACCAGTCGCCGTCCTTGAAGCCTTCGAGCCCGCCGGACGTCTTCACCACAACCGCGGAGTGTTCGGCCGCCTGACCGGCTGGAATCGCCTGCGACACCAGCTGCGGCCACTTTGGTCGTGTGGGCGGGTGTTCGAAATCGTGGCCGAATCGGAACGGCTTGCCGTGTGGAAAATCCTCCGCCGTCAGATCGGCGGACGTCCGTGTGAACAGGCCATGGAAGCGGTTATTGCGGACGGTAACGTTGACGTTTGGTGGGTTGAACCAGATGTCGCGCTGCAGCGAGCCGGGAGCCGCCCAGAAGAGGTTGTTTCGCACGGAGACGTCGCAGGAGCCGTTGTCGAGGTAGACCATGCCGAGCACGTTCCAGTGCATCGCCGAGATGTCGTAGCAGTCGTGCATCACGTTGTAGATCAGCTGCGACCGCAGGCCGTTGAGCGTGCCGCCGCTCGAAAAGAAGCCGGTGATGAAGCCGGCATCGCGGGTCTGGAGCATGCCGTTGGAGAGATGGTTGTGCGCGAAGAGCGTGGCCGCGTAGTCCATCGGGCCGCGGTCGCGGGACTGCAGGCTCGGGCCGTTGCCGTAGAAGTTGAAGAAGTGCCGGCCGGCGTTCCGCATCGTGTTGAACGTGATCGTGTGGCCGCCGACGAGCCGGTTTTCATAGTCGGGAAAATCGGAGACGGCGTCGGTGATGGCATTGAGGTAGTGGGCGGTGTAGCTGACCTCGTCGAAGAGGCAGTTGTGGACGGTGTGGCCGTAGCCGCGGAGATGAATGCCGGTGCCGGCGGTCACGCGAAAACTGCAGTTGAGGAAGGCGTTCCCGCGGCCTGAAAGAAAAATGCCCGTCTCGCCGGAGGTGATCGTGTTGCGGCCCTTTTCCACCTGTCCGATGCCGTACTGCCGGGTGAAGTGGGAGAGGTGCGAGAAGTGACAGCCGTCGACGGTGCAGTGTGCGGAGTCTTCCAGCCGCATCGATGCGGCGACGACGTGCAGCCCCTCGATCCGGATATGCTCCCGGCCGCTCACATCGAGGGCGACCTGTCGCTTCTTCGCCTCGATAGCCATTGTGGCCACGGTGGCGGGATCGACGCCGGCGGGCGGGATGAGCAGGAGCGTGTTGTCTTGCCAGTGCCATTCGCCGGGCCTGTCGAGCGCGTTGATGTGGCCCACCAGCATGCCGCGGCCCAGTTGATGATCGCTGGGATAACCTGCGTCATTGATTGCCCCGAACCACCAGCCTTGGGTGCGGTCGCCGACTTCCATTTCACCGTCGCTCGACTGCTCGACCGTTCCCGTCTGGCCGCACCAGCCCTCGTAATGAACGCCGTAGTAGATGGCTCCCTTCCAGTGGTCGGCCGGCTGGCCGGCGAGCAGTTGGCTCGTGACCCGGCCGGGGCGTTCCTTCCTCGTCTCCGGTGGAATCGAAAACTCGCCGAACGTGGGCCACAGCGGCGACAGATCGCTGACATACATGCCGAGATCCTTGGCGGGCTCGTTCGGATGCCGGGCCTCGATCGTGAGCCGCCCGCCAACAAAGACCTGGTTGCGGCCGGTGCCGAGCGTCCAGTCCATCGGAGCCCGCCAGATATTTTTGTCGGCGTCATACAGCTGCCAGCCACCGACGGGGTCGCAGCCGCTGATGACGACTTTTTCGCCCGGGTGGGGCCGGACGGTGATCGGCTGGCCGGCGGTGCCGCTGCGGGGGAAGACGACCGTCTCGCGGTAGGTGCCGCCACGGACGACGAGCGTGTCGCCCGGGGCGAGCCTGCTGACTCCCGCCTGCAGCGTGGCAAGCGGCTTTTCGGCGGATCCATCGGCTGCGTCGTTGCCGTTGGGGGCGACGAAGACTTCGGCCGCATGGGCAGGCGTGGCCAACGGCCCGGCAGCGGTGCCGAACGCGGCGGCAGTCAGGCCGAGGAACAGGACCGCGGTGGCAACGCGATGCGAACGGTGTGCCGAAGGCTCACGCATTGAAAACCTCTCAGACGCATGGTGCGGATCAATGATGACGGGGGTGCAATGGGATGACGGGCGTGCACTGGCCGTTGGGCCGCCGTGCCGCATGCGAGTCTCGCAGGTGCTGCCTCGGCCGCTATTGGAGTTTCCTCCAATACAGGGCAGGCCGGCCGCAGGCCTGCGGCCGAAAAAACGTGCCGTCACAGCTGAATTCAAGACCCTCGCGCAGCGTCACCGTATGATGGCTACAATCCAGCGAGTGCGAGACAAGGCAGTCGCGAGTGGAGGGCATTGTGCAGACGCCGTTGCGATTCCCCACAGACGCGGAAGTCAACGCCGAGGAGGCGGCCCGCTTCCGTGCCCTCTCAGCGGAAGAGCGAATCGCCTCGATCCGGTCAGTGCTGTCAGCGGGCGACTTGCTGATCCGACGATCATCCCAAAAAGTCTTCCTCGAATCGCACCGACAATCGCAGGAAGATCTCGCCCGTCGTTCCATCCAGGAGTTCGTAGGCCGTCATGCCGAGCGATCCTGATTCCCTCGCCGGAGACCTGATCCGCGCCGTCGAGATTCTCGGCGAGGTCTTCGAGGCACGCGGCGTACGGTATGCACTGCTAGGTGGACTGGCGACGATGCTGCGCGGCCGGCCGCGGTTCACGCAGGACATCGACATCCTGCTGGATGTTCCTCAGATCGCCCTCCCGGGGCTGTTGGAGGAACTGATCTCGCGCGGTTTTTCAATGGACCGCGACACGGTGATCCGCGAGTTTGTTCGAGAACATATGACATCGTTTCGGTTTGGAACGGTGCGGATCGACTGGCTGAAGCCCGTATTGCCGCTGTATGACCATGCGCTCTCCGCGGCAACGTCATTTCCTTGGACGGAAGGCCACCATCTCAGGGTGCTGTCGCCAGAGGGGCTGATCGTTACGAAACTCGTTTCCTTCCGGCCCCAAGACCAGGAGGATATACGGGTCCTCCTCGCGGCAAACCGGAACACGATCGACCTCGACAGCATCCGTCGCGAGTGGTCCGCCGTATCGCTGGGCGAGGAGCAGCGGTCCGCGTGGCTCGAGGCCGAGATCCTGGCCAGTCAATGCTGACGCCTGTCGTATCGGGCGGGAAAAACTGCCGCTATTGGAGTTTCCTCCAATAGCGGGCCTCCGGGGCTGGGGCTACGTTTGACTAAGAGGGGGCGGAAAAGCCACTCGCGAGTCCGGTGCCCACGAGAAACCAGCCGCCCGGGCCAGTTCAGCCCTGCCGGCAACCCCTACGAGGAGGTCAGTATGTACACGAGCCACGATCGCCAGACTGCCGCAGTGCAGTCGGCACTGAATCGCCAGGGTGGCGGAGGACGCGGCACACGACGCCGGAATGCGTTTACGCTGGTCGAACTGCTGGTCGTGATCGCGATCATCGGCACGCTGGTGGGCCTGCTCCTGCCGGCCGTGCAGGCGGCCCGCGAGTCGGCCCGGCGAAGCAGCTGCACCAACAACATCAAGCAGTTGGCTCTGGCCATGCACAACATCCACGACGCCAACAGAAAGCTGCCGTTTGCCGCCAATTCGTGTGACACGCGATACACAGGAACCTGGACTCCAAAAAACTCCACCTACCCCTATCGCACATGGAATGTTGACATCATGCCATTTATCGAGATGGGCACCACGTACAACCAACTCGACCTGAAGCAGGACCTGCAAAACTTCAATGCAAACAAGACCGCCCTACAGGGTAAGCGGATGCCCGCCCAGGAGTGCCCCAGCAATCCTTTCGCTGCGGGCCTCCAGATGGCCAACACGGACACAAACACCGGCACCAAGGACTGGGACACGAATTACGGAATCACGCAGACGCCTGTGGAGTGCTACGCGGTCTGCGCTGGGCCATCGAGATATGACCCCAGTACCGCGTATGACTGCGCTACCAATCCGAGCTACTGCCTGGCATCGAATTCCGATTTCTACAACCCTTACTCCACCAATGTCCCGGGGATGTTCAGCCCCAATGCGCCGTTCCAGTGCACGTTCAAAGACGTGCCTGACGGCTTGAGCAACACGATCATGATCGGCGAGCGGAATGGCGAGCAGGTCATCCGCGGGGGCGTCTTCAACGGTCTCTGGAGGGCATTCCTAACCGGGATCAGAATCAACAGCACGACGAAGAGCTTCGCGGATCCACGGGCGGTTGCATCGTTTACCCCCGGCTTGAGCAGCTACCATCAGGGAGGCGCGTCGGTTGCGATGGCGGATGGTTCGGTCACGTTTTTGACCGACGGCACCGACTTCGTGGTCTTCAATTACCTTGGCGGCCGCCGTGACGGCCAGTCAGCGAGGCTCCCGTGACGAATATGCCTCATCCGTCAAAGACGAACTGCCGACCGGCATCGGGCTCGCTAGTCTGGCTTCGGCTGGCATCCGCCGGATTGATCGGCATCCTGCTGGCCGGCTGCGGCCCCGGCGTGCCTGCCGGCAAGGTCAAGCTCTCGGGCACAGTGACCTTCGATGGCAAGCCGCTGGTTGCTGGCGTTTTGCATGGCGGCGTAATCAACTTCGCCGCCAAGCAGGGCAACGCCAGCGGCTCGGCGGCTGTTTCGCCCGAGGGCGCCTTCACGGTCTACCTCGAACCGGGCGATTACATCGTGGCGGTCCGCGACAACGGGGGCACCGAGCGGGCATCGCCCGCAGCAAGTGGTGGGCAGCGCGAGTTTTACCCCGTCGTCATCCCCGCCCGCTACAATTCGGCCGACACATCAGGAATATCCGTCACCGCCGCGGCCGACTCCAAGCCGGTGACGATCGCCATCGAGAAGCAGTGACTATCGCCATGCCGACCTCGCACGCCACCGCATCCTGGCCCCGGTCGGTCGTCCTGCTCGCCGCCTGCGTCATCGCCGCCACGCTTTCGCGACCACTCGCCGCCGACGAGGCCCCCAACACGCTCTCCCAGGCCGAGCGTTGGGCCGGCTGGCGGCTCCTCTTCGACGGCACGTCGGCCAATGAATTCCGCGGCTACCGTAACGAATCGCTCGGGGCGGGCTGGGTCGTCGAAAACGGTGCGCTTGTGCGGAAGGAGAAGAGCGCGGGGGACATCGTCACGAAAGAGACGTTCGGTGAGTTCGAGCTGCAGCTGGAGTATCGGATCTCGCCGGGCGGCAATAGCGGCGTCATGTTCCACGTGTCGGAGGAAGAGCAGGCTCCCTGGATGACCGGGCCGGAGGTGCAGATCAACGACAACGCGGCCGGCCACGATCCGCAGAAGGCGGGCTGGCTCTACGCCCTCTACCAGCCGCCTCCGACGCCGCCGAAGCCCGACCCGACGGCGCAGGCCGACGCGAAGCCGACCGATCCCGAGACACCCCCGCGGCCCCCGCTGGATGCGACCCGCCCCGCCGGCGAGTGGAACCATCTCTATCTGCGGGTCGTGCCCGGCTCGGGCGAGGTCTGCGTCAACGGGATGCGTTACTACCAGTTCAAGAAAGGGGACACGGACTGGGACACCCGCGTCGCCGCAAGCAAGTTCGCGAAGTTCCCCTCGTTCGGAAAGTCCGACCGCGGGCATATCTGCCTCCAAGATCACGGCGATCTCGTCGCCTTCCGCTCGATCAAGGTGCGGGAACTCGCCGCAGGTCGCCCTGCCAAGCAGCCCGAGGACAGCACGGCGGCGGTGAAGGCGGTGCCGGCGTTTCCCGACATCGTCTGGGAGGGCTGGTCGACGGAGACCGACACCGGAAAATCCCCTGAGCCACTGCGGCCGCTCCTGGTGACCCATGCCGGCGACGGCTCGGGCCGCCGGTTCGTGCTCGAACAGTCGGGCATGATCCACGTCCTGCCCCGTGGTGGCGGCGGCGTTGCAAAGCTCTTCCTCGACCTACGGGCCGGCGCGCGGCCCTGGAAGACGGCCAACGAAGAGGGGTTGCTCGGCCTCGCCTTCCATCCGAGGTTTCGCGAAAACGGTGAGTTCTTCGTCTGCTACAGCCCGGTCGCCGACGGGGGCCGACCCCAGCAGATTTCGCGATTCCGCGTCCGCCGCGACGATCCCGACCGGGCCGACCCGGCCAGCGAGGAGGTGGTGCTCGAGTTGGAGCAGCCGTTCCCGGGCCACAACGGCGGATCGATCGTCTTCGGCACCGACGGGTTGCTTTACATCGGCCTCGGCGACGGCGGCAACCAACGCGACCCGCTGGGCCACGGCCAGAACACGAGTACGTGGTTCAGTTCGGTCCTCCGCATCGACGTCGACCGGCGCGACCCCGGCCGCGGCTACGCCGTGCCGGCCGACAACCCGCTTGTGAACGTGCCGGCGGCCCGGCCGGAGATCTACGCCTGGGGCTTCCGCAACCCCTGGCAACTCTCCTGCGACCGCGTCACCGGACGCCTGTGGACCGCCGACGTCGGCGAGGATCTCTGGGAGGAGATCAACGTCGTCGAGAAGGGGGGCAACTACGGCTGGAGCATCCGCGAGGGGACGAAGGCCTTCGGCAACCGTGGCGCCGGCGAGCGGACGATCGATCCCGTCTGGGCATACGACCACCAGATCGGGAAATCGATCACGGGCGGCTTCGTCTATCGCGGCAAGGAGATCCCCGAGCTTACCGGGAAGTATCTCTATGGCGACTTCGTCTCCGGGAAGCTTTGGGGCGTCGATATCGACGCCCCGGGCGGGCCGGTGAACGTGGTGATCCCGTGGGACGGCCGGCCGATCTTCGGGTTTGGTAGCGACGAGGCGGGCGAGGCCTACGTGACGACCTCGTCACCAAGTGGCCAGGGCGTGATGCGGCTGGTGCGCGACGACGACTCACCGAAAACGGTGCCAGCGACCAAATCTGGGCACAGTCCTTAGGATGCGTAGGGAATACGAATTCGAGGATCCTGTGGATCCAAGTCCTTGGCATTACGCGTCACCAGGATGCATCCCTCCCGATCGGCGGTCGCGAGCACGATGGCGTCCGGGAGTTTGAGCCGCAACTGTCGCCGTAGATCCACGGCTCTGTTGGCGATCTCCACGGATAGTTCGACGCGTCGCATCGATTCGAAGAGCGTCTCCGCCGCGTAACGCTCGGCGTCGTTCTCGGCGCCGGTCATCACCTCCATCCACGACACCACCGAGTAGCAGGGGTCGTCGTACCGGCTGATCTCGACTGCGGCCGCATCGACACCCTGAAGAAAGTCGATGAGCACGTCGCTGTCGAGAACCGCCTTCATCGCTTCCACTCATCGCGGAGACTGCGGACCGTCGCTGTGCTGTCGATTCGCTTGCTTTTCCATGCGACAAACGCCCGCTCCCTCCCCGGCCGCTGCTCCTCAGCGAGCAAGTGAGGGCCGGCCTGACCCGCTCTTCTTCGGGCATACCAGTCCGTCCAACGCGCGAATGACTGCTCGCTTTCGCCAGACGCTTGGCCCTGCAGAATGTTTTCTAAGCTGATGTCCTCGTCGAGCTCCGGCCAGTGAATACCGAGGCCGCGGCCGATGAGTTGATACACCTGTCGATCCGCCGGAAGGCCATGCGCCAGCCGCGGATACCAGGCGAGTGGCACATGCACCGACCTGCCGTCAGACAGGAACACGTCGATTTCGTTGCCGGTGACCTCCACCCGCTGAATCACTGCCGTGTTCGTAGCCGTCGAAAAACTCATGCCATCGCTCCAAGAAATCCGCCGAGCGTTGCCAGCAAAGAAAAAGCACCGATAGCACCCGACAGAAGCACCGTCGGCATTGAATCTTACCCGAAACGCCGTGAAAGTGATGCGGGCCAAGTGTGTACGCACGTACACTTTTTGTCAATGTGTGAGTTGGCGAAAAGACCGGCGTCCCTGCGGGTGCCGGCATGGTCGGGGAGACTAAGGATGCCACTGCCAGTCGCACCCGTGACCGTTCACTGGCCAACTCGTGGCCGCTCACGGTTTATCACCGCCTCCGCCTCGGGCCACGACACCTCGTGCGGGAGCCGGCTGGTCTTGGCGGCGATCGCGGCTACCGCCCCCGCGGCCTCGCCCATCGCCACGGCATTGCCCGTGACCCGGTAGCTCGCGTGGGCGATGAAGTCGCCGCTGATGCACCGGCCGGCCGTCATGAGACCGTCCACGTCCCGCGCCACAAGCGCCCGCAGGGGAATGTCGTAGGGCTTCGCCTTGATGCCAGCATTGGTATACCCAGCCTGCTTGTTTTGCTCGGACGAGAGCGCGTGGATGTCAACTGGAAACGTTGCTCGGGTCACGGCATCTTCGTGCCGCGCTCCGGCCACGAGATCGTCTCTGCCGACCGTGTATCGACCTGCGATTCGTCGGCCGTCGCGGACGCCGATCTGCTCAGCCGTGGCTGCGATCTGGACCCCCTCCCACGGTCCTCCGAGTTTCCGCAGCGCATCGACGATCCGGTTCACCTCCGCCCGCGCCTCGATCGTCGCCTTCGTCACCGCCGCCGAATCGAACGGTTTGACTCCGTATTGATGGTTCAACATCACGAGCAGCAGGTTGTCACGCACCTGAAACATCGTCGGCTTGCTATACGACGGAGAGTAGCCAGCCCGCTCGATCTCCTTCCGAAGAGCATTCTTTTTCCCTTCGTCGGCGCGGGTCCAGTCGGAGGCATGGATGAACGCCTGCAGGGCATCCGCATCACGGCAGACAAGCAGCGCATTGAGCGACATGGGCTGGCACGGGCAATCGTCGGCCTGGCCGATTTCAAATGCACAGCCCGCCTGCGCCGAGAGGTCGCCGTCGCCCGTCGCGTCGACATAGATCGGTGCCTGCCACGCCTGTCGTCCCGACTTCGACTCCGTGACGACCGTGCGGAGCCTGCGGCCATCCCGAAACGCCGCGGCCACGCGTGTGTGCAGTTGAATCGTCACCCCGGCCTGGCCGCAGAGTTCCTCGAGCACCACCTTCATGCCCTCGGGCTCGTAGCAGAAGCTCGAACGGCCGTCCCCGCGGCGCAGGCCCCGGGCTGCCAGCAGGCCGGCGAGTTCACTGGCGAATCCCGTCTTGTCGAAGTCGAGCAGGTAGCCGAGCAGGCCCGCCGTCCAAACGCCGCCGAGGCAGCCACGCCATTCGAAGAGCCGCACGCGGGCTCCCGCACGGGCAGCGGAGATCGCTGCCGTCACGCCCGCCGGCCCGGCGCCGCAGACGATCACATCGGCATCCTCGACGAGGGGCAGGTCCTGCGACGGCTCACGAAAGATCCCGGGCGGCACAGGCTCGCCGGCCGCAGCCGAAGGCGAGCCGTAGGTCGCGCCCAGCGGCACCGCAGCGGCCGCCGACACGGCGGCGAGAAACCGGCGGCGAAGCACGGGGCTCGGACGATCCTCTGAATGGCTCTCAGTCATGGCGCGCATTCTCCAGGGGTATCTGGCTCCCGCCCCAGCATCGTATCAACGTTCCTCACGGTGCCGGTAGCGACGGCCGAAACTCGTCCACACGCAGGCCGATCTTGTCGAGCGGGATTCGCTCGAAGCCCATCCTGAGCGCGAAGGAATCATCTCGCAACTGGAAATTCCCACTCTTCTCGTCAACGAATGACGGATCCATGCCGAGCAGGTTGTTGCGGAGCGTGAGGAACGCGCCGGCCTTCGCCTCGATCTCGTCCCACTTGCCGCGCCACTGGATGTTGCGCTCGATCACGTTGCCCGCCGGCGTCATCTGACCGGGGTCCACGTCGAGGCCGGCAAGGGCCGGATACCGCGACTTCCACGGCTCTTCCTGCCAGGGTACGTCCGCCAGCCGCTTCATGAGCGATTCCCGCTGGAAGGCCGCCCAGCCGAGTCCCCGCGCATCGACATGCACCGCCGGCGTGCAGTCGACGAAGACGTTATTGACGACGGCGTTGTCTCGGCCGCCTCCGATGAAGGCCGCGCGGGTCACACGCCGGAACAGGTTGCCCTCGATCCGCGCCGACGAAAACTGGTCGTCGAGATAGACGCCCACGCAGCCCTTTCCCTCGAAGCCCGTGATGTCGTGGAAATGGTTGTGGCGGATCAGGTTGCCGCGGTAGGTCCAGTCCCTCCCGCAGTAGACAGCGCCCGCGTCGTTCGACTCCTCGCACACATGATGGATCTCGTTGAACTCCAGCACGTGATCATTGCCGCCGAATGAAATGGCGATGTGCGGCGCGTGATGGATGAGGTTATGGGCGGCCCGGTTGCCGACGCCGTCGATGGCGATGCCGCTGCGATACATGCGGTTCCAGCGGCTATAGTGGTGGATGTGGTTGTTGTCGGCGACGTTGCCCCCCGCGGTGAGCATTTTCCGATCGCCGCCACCGAGACTGATTCCGCCGTCGCCCGTGTTGGAGATGTCGCAGCCGGTCACCCGATGGCCGGTGCCCCAGACGCTCACCGCGGCGCCGCCGAGGTTGCGAAAGATGCAGCCTGCGACGGCGACGGCCCGGCCGCCGGAGATCGTGGCACCCTTGCTCCGCGCCGCCTCGAACGTGAGGCCACGGAGCACGACGTGGGAGGCGTCCTTGGCCGTCACGAGGCTGCCGAGAACCGACACTACGGTCGTGCCCGCCCCCGCCGCGGTTGGTGGCCAGAAATAGAGGATTCCCCGATCGCGGTCGAGATACCACTCGCCCGGCGCGTCGAGCTCACAGAGCAGATTGAACCCGTAGAACCACTGTCCTTTGCGATAGCCGTAGCCATGAAAGGGCTCTTTGAGCGTGAGGACAAGGCCCGAGGCATCGATCGACTCGATCGGCTGCCGCTGCTCCGCCCAATCCCAGAACCAGTAGCCGAGCACCATGCCAGCTGGCTCGGCGGCCCAGCGTGCCACCCGCTGGTCGTCGGTCTGGAACCGCGCTTCCCGGCAGCCCTTCGTGCCGCGAATATCGACCGGCGTGGGCCCAAGCACCTCCGTGATCTTGATAAACCCCTTGTTCGGATAGCGGGCCACGGTCATCGGAATATCGTCGTGGAAGAGTTCGAGCCCTGGCCCGCCATTCAGCCCGAATCCGCCGCTCATCACTCCATAGTCGGCGACCCCGAGGGCCTTGAGATCGGCCTGCACCACGTGGCCCCGGGCTACTGGGTCGAGCCGCGCAACGACGGCCTCCTCCGTAACAGGCAGCCACTCCCTCACGGCCCGGCCACCGCTGAGTACGGCCCGGCCGCTGGCGGCAGCTCGAATCACGGTCGGCGAACGCTCCGTGCCCGAGTCTTCCCGGGTGATTTCGACCGGCTGGCCCAGTTCGTACCTGCCGTCGGCCAGTTCGACCTCGATCGGGGACTCGCGGGCGGGCGCAGCCGCCCGGATCGCACGGACGAGGTCGAGCGCCCGCCGCAGCGTGGCCACGGGTTTCTCGTCCGTTCCATCGGCTGCGTCGTTGCCGGTGGGAGCGACGAAAACGTCAGCGGCGAGGGCAGGGGTAGCTGGGGACATGCCACCAATGCCAAACGAAGCGGCCGTCAGGCCGAGAAACAGGGCCGCGGTGGCAACGCGATGCGAACGGCGTGCTGATGGCTCACTCATTGAAAACCTCTCGGACGCATGGTGCGGATCAATGATACTGGGCGTGCATTGGCCGCTTGGCCGCAGTGACAAGCGGCATTGTCGCAGGTGCTGCCTTGGCCGCTATTGGACTTTCCTCCCATACAGGCCACCGCCGGCTTCACGTGGCAGAAAAGGCGAATAAAGAATCGAATGCAGGGAAGGGCCCGCCCGGCCATCACCCCAAGGGGTTCCACACCCGTTTAAACCCGATCCCTTCAAAATCCTTGAGATTGACGGTCGCGAATTCCGTCACTCCCTGGGCCACGAGCGACATCCCCAGCCGCAGATCGTAGATCCGCCGCCGGGGTGTCTTCGGATCGTCGAGTTTCGCCCAGAGGGCGTCGTGGAAAGCGCGGCCATCGGGCGGCAGTCCGAGCAGTTGCCAGCGGGGATGCCGGCGGAACGTCTGGCAGACTGCCGCCGCGTCACTCGCAGAAACCGGCCTGGAAAGCACCTGCGGACTCCGTAGCAGCCCGTAGAGTTCGATGAGCACCAGTTCCGACACGGCCACCTCGCCATCCATCTGGAGCGAGGCCAGAAACGCCACTGCCCGCTCGTGATCGGGATTGGCTGTCTCAACAGCCGGCAGCAGGATATTCGTATCGATGGCGATCATCGCGAACGCATGTCCTTGCCCCGCCGGCCGCTGCCCGTGGCGGAGCCGGCAGCCATCTCATCCGCAGCGGCAATGTCGTGCAGGCTTTCGAGTGGCACGCGAATACCGCCGCCAGCGACCGTCGGCAGTTGCCAGCCATCTGGCGGCACGGTCGCCGGTCCGACTCGCGCGAGAAACAGTTCCAGCCCGCGCCGGGTCATTTCGGCCAGGGAAATCTCCCGCTGCTGAGCGACCTGTTTGGCCCGACGATAGAGCTCGTCGGGTAGCTGGATCTGGGTGCGGATCATGACATCAAAACTACATCGCGCAAAGAATGATGTCAATCCTGCGGCCGCTCAACGTTCCGCGGTCGCGAGGCGGCGTGGATGCATAGCGGCCAATTCGAAGACGACCGGGAAAATTTTCCCGTATTGGAGTTTCCTCCAATAGCGAGCCTCCGGGGCTGTGAATATTCTCAAACCAATCGGGGCGGAGAAGCCCCTCGCGAGTCCGGTTCCCGATGAGAAACCAGCCGCTCGGGTCAGATCAACCCTGCCGGCAACCCCTACGAGGAGGTCAGCATGCACATGAACCCCGAATCACAGACTGCCGCAGTGCAGTTGGCCATGGAGAGCCAGGGTGGCGGAGGAAGCGTCCCGCGTCGCCGGGGTGCATTTACGCTGGTCGAACTGCTGGTCGTGATCGCGATCATCGGCACGCTTGTGGGCCTGCTCCTGCCGGCCGTGCAGTCTGCCCGGGAAGCGGCGCGGCGGTCGACCTGCGGGAACAATCTCAAGCAACTGGGGCTCGCGCTGCACAACTATCACGATGCCCAGAAGAGATTCCCGCTCTCATCGTGGCCCTCTTTCGTGTCCGGCGCGTACGACTACAACGGGCACACGATCAACACCTGGCTCCTCCCCTACGTCGAAGAGTCTGCTGTCTATAGCCAGCTGAATCTCGACGTGGCGGCGCCTGCTGCGCCCAATAATTCGCTGCTGACACGAAGCTGGGGGTTTCAGGCCTGTCCCAGCAACCCGAGTGCGACGACGCTGGGAGCCTATGACGGCATGACGTCGCAGGGCGCCTCGTATATGCCCTGTGCCGGACCGCGGTCCTACGGCAACTACAGCACCAACGACTGCGGTGCGGCCGGCAGCCCCGCCTACTGTATCGAAGGATCAATAGTCGACAACAAATCGGGCATGTTCGGCTACGGCAACACCGTGCCGGGCTGGGGGGCGCGAGGCAGCACCGTGACCACGAACCCGTGGTATGTCCGCATCAAGGACGTCACCGACGGCACCTCCAAGACGATCGCCTTCGGCGAGGTGCTGCCGCAAAACAGCATGTACCTCGGCATGTTCGCGATCCAGGCCCACGCCTTCGCGACGTCCTACAGGATCAACAGCACGCTGCGACAGATCACGGTCACCGGCAACATTCCGACGGACGGCTGGCCGAACGGTCTCACCTACAACAGCGGCATGGCGAGCCGGCACCCGCAGGGTGCGCACGTGGGGCTGGCGGACGGGGCGGTCGCTTATCTGAGTGACAACATCAATTTCCAAACCTTCAACTACCTTGGGAATCGGCGTGATGGTGCCACTTTCGAAGCGTATTGATTTCCCGACTTCCAGAGGACTCTGCATGCACTCGACCGTTCGTGGCCTGTCGGCGCTGGTTGTTCTGGTCTGGGTCATGGTGAGCGGGGGCGGCTGCGGCTCGTCCGCGACGCCGATCGCCGGCAGCGTGCCCGTGTCGGGCACCGTGACACTCAATGGCCAACCGCTCGAGCAGGGCATGGTGCGCTTCGCACCGGAGAGCGGCGGCAAGGCCCAGCCGGCGACGGGCCAGATCAAGAACGGAAAGTTCACGATGGTGACAACCGCATCGTCACCCGGCGTGGTGGTCGGCAAGTACAAGGTGAGCATCATCAGCAACAAGCCGTTCGCCCCGCCGCCGCTCAAGCCCGGAACGCCTCCGGACCCCAAAGCCAAATTCGAGCCGGAGAGCCTCATCCCCACGAAATACAACGACATCAAGACGTCCGGACTCGAGGCAGACGTGACGGCGGCCGTCACGTCGCTGACGTTCGCCCTGCAGGGCGAGTGATCGCCGACTGGCTTTGAGGAAACCGCTGCCCGCAACTCAGGCATTCACGGACATGAAAAGGGGACGCAGCCCGTAGTGTTCGGCACGGCTGTTGCGGGTCTCATTCGTTAATTTCAGGATTGCTGCGGTTTTGTTGGGTTCGCAAGACGGATTCCCTCGCTCGCGCTGCGGGCTTGGATGGGAACCGCTCTCCATCCAAGCCCGCTCTCCATCCAAGCCCTCAGCGCAAGCAAGGGAATACGGGCCGCATGCACCCCCCGTGCAAAAACAGGCTACGATCAGGTCTCTGGGAGAGCAGAGAGTTCATGATCGGGACGAGGGATTCCAGGACGTTGCGAACGCTCGGCGGGGTCATCCTCGCCTGTGCTGGTGCATGGTGCGGCCTGAGTTCATCGCCAGCCGCCGCCATTGGCACAGACGCCGCCGCTGACACCCAGCCGATCTCCGAGGTGCGGTCGCTTCCCGTCGCGGAGTTGACGACCAACCCGCCCATTCGAATCCGAGGCGTGGTGACGCTCCGGGACGTCAACTGGATCGTCATCCAAGACGACACCGCGGGCATCTATGTCAACTTCGACTTCGCTAGAAAACGCGGCGTGTGGGAAGGCGACGGCATTCCAGACGCTGTCCACGTGGGCGACGAGATCGAGATCGACGGCACGATCGATCCGGGCGGCTTCTCGCCACCGGTGCTGCCTCGGGAGGTCCGCGTGCTTGGGTCCCAACCGCTGCCGCAGCCCCGCCAGACCGATCCCGGGCGGTTCTTCAGCGGCGCCGACGACAGCCTGCTCATTGAAATCACTGGCGTGGTACACGGCATCACATTCGACGGCTCCGACTGGCGGCTGAATCTCGAAACGGCTGACCAGCCGTTCGTGGCAATCGTCACCAAGTCGGCGATTGCTGACGACCCGCAGCAACTGATCGATGCGGAAGTGAGGCTCACGGGCGTGCCTCTGTCGGTCTTCAACACCCGCGGGGAATTTCTTCAGCCGCGGGTGATGGTGGGGCGACCGGATTGGTTCACGATTGTGTCGCCGCCGCCACATCCGCCGTTCGACTGTCCACCGGTGGCAATCTCATCGCTGGCACGGTTTCACCCCGAGCCATTCCGTGGCCACCGCATCCGCACGCAAGGGGTCGTGATCCACACCGTCCCCGGGCAGGCCGTGCACCTGCAGGACGGCGCCGGCGGTGTGCGGGCTGCCACGCGGTCGGTCGAGGAGTTCAAGCCCGGCGACCGGGTCGACGTAGCCGGCTTCATCGACCGCCGCGGCCGCGTCGCCGGCCTCGCCGACGCCATCCTCCAAAAAACGCATTCCGGGCCGCCACCCAATCCTACGATGATCACGCCCGATGAGATTGTGGCCCTGAACACGAAATCCATTCAGTCTGGCGTGATGGCCAGGCCCGGCGACTATGAGGGCTGCCTGATCCGGTTCCCCGCCCGCCTGCTGGAGGCCCGTGTGAGCCACGACGGTGGGCTCCTCGTGCTCTCGGCCGGCAAGACGAGCGTCGTGGCCGTCGCGGAGCTGGCAGATTTTCTCTCTCTCCGCAGGCTCATGCCCGGCAGCGAACTGGAGGTGACGGGCATCGTGGCCACCGACTGGAAGTTCGACCCGAGCCAGTGGCCGGCGACGATCCCCGATCGGATGACGCTCATCGTGCGATCGGCCGACGACGTGCGGCTCGTCCGCAGCCCTTCGTGGTGGACGCCAAAGCGTCTGGGCATGCTGCTCGGGGCCGCGGCAACGGTGCTGGCCGGATCGCTCGCGTGGTCCTGGATGCTGCGGCGACAGGTGAAGGCGCAGGCCGCGCTGCTTGCCACCGAGATGCGGTCCCGCCGGGATGCTGCCGTCGAGTTCGATGCCACGCTCAAGGAACGGAACCGCTTGGCCGCCAACCTCCACGACACCCTCCTGCAGACGCTCGGCGGCATCGGCTTCCAGCTCGACGCCTGCGAGGGCAGCCGCTCACAGGACGAGGCGGAGTCGAAGGTGCACTTCGACGTGGCCCGCCGGATGGTGAACCACGCTACGGGCGAACTGCACAACTCCGTCTGGGCGATGCGGAGCCTGCCGATCCGCGAGCAGACGTTTTCCGAGGCGATCAAGACGCTCGCCGGCCGGATCGGCGAGGGACACGCCGCCCAGATCGACGTGCAGACCTCCGGCCAACTCGACGACGTGCCCGACTTCGTGGCGGGCAACCTTCTCCTGATCGTGCAGGAGGCAATCTACAACGCCCTACGGCACGGCCGGCCCAAGACGATCACCGTGCAAGTGAGCGACCACCCGCCGACGCATTCGATCCGTGCGACAGTGAGCGACGACGGCACAGGTTTTCCCGTTGGCCGCCAGCAGGGCGTGGAGCAGGGTCATTTCGGCCTGCAAGGCATGCGGGAACGGGCGGAGCGGCTCGGCGGCAGCCTCTCCATCGAGAGCGAGCCGGGCGGCGGCACGGCCGTCTCGATCGAGGTCCGCCGCCGCGACTATGACAGCGACCTCGCGGAGCCGGCCGCGGCCGGCAGCGTGGGCCAGGCGGATATTGGAGTTTCCTCCAATGGCGACGGGCCTCCGGGGCAGGGTATCACTGAATAAGCCGATCGCGCGAGCGTCCTCAGTCCTCACAAGAACCCTTTCCTACCTGCATCTCCTCCCGTGACCACACAAGCCTCTCCTCTGTCGCTCAGCGTGATGCTCGTCGACGACCATCCGGTCATGAGGGTAGGGCTGGCGAACGTGCTCTCGCTCAACCATGGGTTCCGTATCGTGGCCCAGGCCGATGATGGGCGGTCGGCGCTCGCTCTCTGGCGGCAGCATCGCCCCGACGTCTGCCTGCTCGACGTCAGCATGGAACGCATGGACGGCATCGAGACGCTCCGGCGGCTGCGGGCCGAATTCCCCGAGGCCCGCGTGCTTATGCTCACGTCGTCGAAGGCAGGCGAGGACATGAGCCTCGCGATGCAGGCTGGCGCCCGTGGCTATCTCACGAAGACGGTGCGGCACGACGAACTCGCCGCGGCCATCCTCGCTGTCCACCGCGGCGAGACGATCGGTCCGCAGATGCCCGCTCCGCCGAAGCTGGCGACGGACGGCCCGCTCTCTCAACGCGAGATCGAGGTGCTCGGCCTCATCCGTCAGGGCTTCAGCAACGACGAGATCGCCCGACTCCTCGGCATCTCCGAACGCACCGTCCGCGCCCACGTGACCGCCATCCTCGCGACGCTCTCCGCCGCCGACCGAGCCCAGGCCGTCGCCATCGGCTTCGAACTCGGCTTGCTTAAGCTCTCGTCGCAGAAGGCCGGCTCGTAAACGCAACATGGGACCGCCACGAAGCCCGTGCTCCACCGCACCACAACGCGGTCTGTATTGGATTTTCCTCCAATAGAGACCGGCATTCGGGATAGGTACCTTACAACTGCCCTGCACAGCCTTCAAAAAGCATTCCGATACGTCCTGGAGTCCCTTTCGATGAACAACGAACGTGCGCTGTCCGGCAACGACATTCCTGCCAGAGATACAGGGCACGTGTCCCGCCGCGGCTTCGTCGCGGCCGCCGGATCGGTCGCCGCAGCGGCCAGCGTGCTCGCCGACCCCGTCGCTCGCACGGCCCACGCCGCGGGCAGCGATCGGCTAAAGGTCGGCCTCGTCGGCTGCGGCGGACGCGGCACGGGCGCCGCCTCGCAGGCGATCTCCGCCGACCCGGGCGTCGTGCTCTGGGCGGTGGCCGATGCGTTTGCCGACCAGGTGAAGGCCGGCGCGAGCCTGCTGGGCCGCACGGTCGAGGAAAAGGCCAAGGACAACGCCTCCTTCAAGACACGGTTCGACTGTCCATCCGAGCGGCAGTTCGCCGGCCTCGACAGCTACAAGCAGGTGATCGATGCCTGCGACGTCGTCTTGCTCGCGGCGCCGCCGGCCTTCCGGCCGCTTCACCTCAAGGCCGCGGTCGAGGCCAGCCGGCAGATCTTCTGCGAAAAGCCGATGGCGGTCGACGCCGCCGGCCTGCGCAGTCTCCGCGAGACGGTGAAGGTCGCCACGGAAAAACACCTCGCGCTCGTGTCGGGCTTCTGCTGGCGGTATGCGGCCCGCGAGCGGGACGTCTACAAGCGGATCCACGACGGGGCGATCGGCCCCGTGCGGTCGGCCTACACCACCTACAACTCGCCCGGCTTCCGCGGCGAGGTGCCCCGCAAGCCCGACTGGAGCGACATGGAGTATTGCCTGCGCAACTGGCAGTATTACACCTGGCTTTCGGGTGACCACATCGTCGAGCAGGCGGTGCACTCGGTCGACCGGCTGGCGTGGGCGATGAACGACGAGATGCCGGTGAGCGTCAACTGCACGGCGGGCCGCGAAGTCCGCTCCGACGCGCCCAAGGGTAATAACATCTTCGACCACTTCACCGCAGCCTTCGAATATGCCGACGGCCGTCGCGGCTTCCACATGTGCCGCCACTTTCCCGGCGCGGCCAGCGACAACAGCGACTACATCGTCGGCGCGAAGGGCACCGCCACGGTCAATGGCTTTCAGAACAAGCAGCAGACCGTCGTCGACGGCGTGACCTGGCAGAGCGAGGCGTCGAAGTATGACATGTATCAGCAGGAGCATGACGAACTCTTCGCCAGCATCCGCTCGGCCAAGCCGATCAACGACGGCGAACGGATGACCAACAGCACCGCGATGGCGATCATGGCCCGGATGAGTGGCTACACCGGCCAACCGGTTACGTGGCAGCAGCTCTGGGAGTCGAAAGAGGATCTGGCCCCGGCTGCGTGGGATCTTTCCACGGCTCCGCCGCCATCGCCGATCGCCGTCCCGGGCAAGACGAAGCTCGTCTGATGTCAGGAAGCCGCCTGCGGTGAAAATTCATCCGAGCCTCGAGCGGCATCACCGGAATGAAGCAGTTCACGCACGAGCAGATTGTTTTCGCGCCCCGATCCTGGAACCACAGACAGTCGACCCGTTCGCCAGGGCACTCATGGCAGCGGTCGACCCAATGCCCTTAAGGAGGCTCGCAAGAGCCTCGATCGCCGCCAGGCCGTGGCTACCACGAGCACGGCCTCAAGCGGCACACTCGGCAGCAAAACCGCCGGGTGCCTGACCAAGGACAGGTCGCTCGGTCGTGACAATAGCAGCGGCCGGCTGCTCAGTATTGTGCACGAGGCCGTACCATTTGTCGAAAGTTGCCCTGATTCTAGGTCCATACGTACATTTCACGGCGGCCGAGCTGGGGCGGTTCGCGATCAAGCGGCGGCCATCCGGCTGGCGTTCAGGCCCATCGGGCTCTGACCGCCCGTCGGATGACGGAGGAACCCCTCGGTGACCACTTTCATGGTCGCCATGAGGATTTCTCCAATGTTTGACATTACTTCTGGTCCCGGCGACGCCGGGCATGGCTCGTTTGGTTCCCCTGACAATTCGAATGGATATCGATTCGGCCGCGGTCGTCTCCGCGGTGAGGACTTTGGCCTGACCGCGCGGCCCAGCCTGCTGGGGCTGGCCCGCACCTATCTTGAGACCCAGGCGCGGCTCTGGCCGGAACTGGCCGGCACGCCCGCGGTGCCGACGATCACGGACGCCGTGGTGGACGCGATGGCCGACGACTTTGAACGTCGGTTCCGCACCCAGCTGGTCGATGTTTTCAGCCCGGCCGGCCTTCGGCGGGTCTGGACCGATATCGGCCTCGGCTACGTACGGTTCAGCGACGAGGGGTCGAATCCCCGGTCGCTCGATCAGCAGCTGATCAACGTGCTGCAGCGGGCCCGCCGCGATGGCGTGTTCATCCCGTGGCACTACGTCTGCGCCGACTACGCCGTGAGCGGCACGTTAGCGTGCCGCCGCGGCTACATCGTCGCCAAGATGCTCGTCGAACAGCGGGCGGAGACGGGCGTCGCCTGGTTCATCATCGACGACCTCGGTCGGATGAACCGCAATGCTCTCGAGTCGCTTCGGCTCGGTGAGCTGGTCGAGGCAACGCAGGTGCGGCTCATTGGTGCCAGCGACGGCTTCGACAGCAGCAACCAGCAGTCGAAGATCATGCTGGCGATGATGAGCTCGTTCAACGAGGTCTTCATCGATCAGCTCAAGGCGAAGGTGCACCGCGGCCAGACCGACGCCTTCAAGCGGGGCGAGATCGTCCAGCATCCTGGCTTCGGCTATCGACTGGTGGACGTATTGACGCCCGAAGGCAAGCCCGAGCTCACCCGCAAGAACACGATCAAGAAGCGGGTGGAGATCGATCCGGAGGCGGCCGCGTGGATCGTCCGCGGTGCGGAGATGATCGTTCGCGACAACCGTAGTCCCGGCGCGGTCGCGGTGGTGTTCAACGACAATAACGTGGGCGGAGCCCGGACGTGGTCGAGCAACCGCATCCGCAAGTTGTACGCGCGCACGAGGCTCGTGGGCGTGGAGTTCTTCCGGATGACCAAGCAGATCCGCGACCGAGACACGGGCCACGTGGACGTGGTCGAGAACGATCGTACAGAGTGGATGAGCCGCGAATGCCCAGACATGAGGATTCTCTCGGACGAACTTGCCGAGGCCGTCAAGGCGAAGCTCAATCTGGGCAGCATGCGTTTCGGGAAGAATGCCGCCGACCTTCGGCGTGACGGGAAGGATCCGGGCCGGCGGGTGGCCGTCTACCCGACTGTGCTCGTGCGTCCCGTGTGCGGCGGCTGCGGCAAGCCGATGGCCTTGAGCCGGTCCACCGGCAAGTACAAGAGCTTCGTCTGCTTGAACTCGATCCATGGCGGGCATGGGTGCCGCAACAAGGGCAACAAGTCAGCGCGGATCATTGACGAGGCCGTCCTCAAGGCGGTATCGGCCCAGATCCTCGACGATGGCTTCATCACGGACCTGACGGCTGAGGTAAACATCCGACTGGCGGAGGCGGCCAGGCGGCCCCGGGACACCGAGAAGAAGCTCGAGCAGGAGATCACCAGCCGGCAGCGGCAGGTCTCCCGGCTGACGGAGCGGCTCGAGAAGATCGAGGACGCCGGCGGCCTCGACACCATCTTTATTAAGGTGGCGGAGCTGACCCGGCAGTTGGAGGCGAAGCGGGCGGAACTCAAGGAAGAGCAGCGGCGGAACCGCCGGCCCCCGGTCGCGAGCGTCAAGGAGAAGGACGTGGTGGTGGCGCTGACCCAACTTCGGGAGGTGCTCCTCGCGGACGTCGGGCGGGCTGCGCCGGTCCTGCAGGCTCTCGTGGGCGACGTGGTCGTGGAGTCCAAGAAGGTCGAGGGACGTAAGCGGCCGGAGATGGTCGCTAAGTTCACGATCGACGGGATTCCCGCCCTAGCCGCTTTGGACCGCGGGAAGGGGGCCGGGGCCGATGATCCAACGGTCGGTATGTGGGAGTTCCTACATAGTGACCGTTGGACAATGCCCGGCAAGGGAGGATTTCGCGGACGCGAAGTCACCGTGCCGCTGCGAAAGCCTCCGAAATACGAGGTCATGCTGCCGCAGATCATGGAGATGGCCGAGGCGGGGGCGGGCGTTGATCTCATCTCGCGCGCGCTCGGTATCGGGGCGGAGGTCGTTCGGGACGCTCTCCACCTCCACCGAACGGGCCAGCGGCCGCCGGGCCGCGGCGACGGCCGCCGACGCCAACGGCGTCAGTCCGGCAAGCCGTTCGTGCCCAAGTACCGGCAGATCGCGCCGGAGGTCGACCGCCGCCGGAAGGCAGGCGAGGGATTTGACCGGCTGGCCCGGGAGATGAAGGTCAGCCGCCCCACGGTCGTTCGGGCCTACGACTTCGCCAACCGTGACGAAGCCGCGGCCGCGGCCCGAGAGGGCCGCTCGCCGACACGGCCGCCGTACAGGTGGAGTGAGGA
>JBILKZ010000179.1:0-5806 GCA_044376405.1 Pirellulales bacterium | reverse complement strand
CCCGAGTGGCCACGGCCATCCTCGGCCACATGGGTGACGTGTACAAGGAAGCGGGGCTCAATGACAGCTACCACGGCTACACTCACACCGGCCCCGTGGGGATGGCCAAAGTCGATCGGCTACGGATCGGTCACGTGGCCTACCTGCTGGAGCGGATGAAGGCCGTGAAGGAGGCCGATGGGTCGACGCTGCTCGACAATTCACTCGTGCACTTCGGCGGCGGCATGGGCACCTGGCACGAGTCGACCGACCTGGCGAATCTGGTCGCTGGCCACGCCGGAGGGAAGCTGAAGCTCGGCGAGCACGTGGTCTTCAACCAGCAGCCGCTGGCAAACCTCTACGTGACGATGCTCGACGCCGCCGGCGTGCCGGTCAAAAACTTCGTCGACAGCAGCGGCCCTCTGCAGATTTCCTGACAGTGTGACGGGTGTGCGTGAGCGGTGCTGAGCGCGGGTGTCCACCCGGCCAACGCGGGCAGGTTTTCTTGCTGTCCGGTGTGGTTGATGCCATACTTGGGGATGTGCACCATCGGGCCGGGGTCATTGCCGAGACTCGCCGTGAACGCACGAGTTCCTCCCGCCGATCGGCCAGCATGGCCCGCGATTCCGGGTAACGGCCCCGAATCGGCGACGCGGGTGACCCACCGAGAAGTTCATTTCATGGGTTGCTCTGTCAAGCCACACCGCCATCATGCATTGCTGGCCATGCTGCTGGCGCTGTGCGTCGTTTCGGCCGCGGCGGCCGAGCCTGCCGGGGGGCGGTTCCGGTTCGACCGCGACATCAGGCCGCTTCTCTCCGAGAACTGCTACGCCTGTCACGGGCCCGGCAGCCAACAGGCCGGGCTTCGACTCGACGAGGCAGAGCATGCCACGCGAGAACTGGATAGTGGTGGACGTGCGATTGTCGCCGGCGATCTGGCCGCGAGCGAAATCGTCGCCCGGATCACCGCCACCGATCCCGACGTGGTGATGCCGCCGCCGCATACGAAGAAGACCCTCACACCCGAGCAGAAGGACCTGCTCAAGCGCTGGATCGCCGCCGGAGCTCCCTACGAGAAGCACTGGTCGTTCGAGCCGCTCACGCGGCCGCAACTTCCCGATCGGGTCGGGCCCGACGTCGCGAACCAGACCGACAATCCGATCGACCAGTTTCTCGAATCACGGCTCGTGGCGGAGGGCCTGCCGATCAACGCCGAGGCCGACCGGCCGACGCTCATCCGGCGACTGTCGTTTGCGCTCACCGGGCTTCCGCCGACGCTGGCGGAGGTCGATGCCTTCGTCACCGACGCCTCGTCCGATGCGTATGAGAAGGCGGTCGATCGTCTGCTGCAGAGCCCCCATCATGGCGAGGAGATGGCCCGTCACTGGCTCGACGTCGCCCGCTATGCCGACACCCACGGTCTCCACCTCGACAACGAGCGGCAGATGTGGGCCTACCGCGACTGGGTCGTGAAGACGTTCAACGCGAACATGCCGTTCGACCGCTTCACGGTCGAACAGCTCGCCGGCGACCTGTTGCCGAACGCCACGCTCGACCAGCAGATCGCGACCGGATTCTCCCGCTGCAATGTGACGACGAGCGAGGGTGGCTCGATCAACGAGGAACTGTTGTTTCGCTATGCCGTCGACCGCACCGCCACAATGACCAATGCCTGGATGGGCCTGACCGGCCAGTGCGCCGTCTGCCACAGCCATAAGTTCGACCCGATCTCGCACCGGGAGTTTTATTCGCTCTACGCCTTCTTCAACTCGGCTGCCGACCCGGGCTTTGACGGCAACATCCTGCGGACGGCACCCACGATCATGCTTCCATCGCCCGAGCAGGAGAAGGAGCTGGCCGCGCTCGACGCCTGGATTCCAGCGCTCGAGGGCAAGGTGGACGGGGTGCTTGCAGCCCTCACCTACGTCGATCCGGCCACGGTCAGCCCGAAGCCGGCGCCGGAGCTCGTCGAAACCGTCTGGCTCGACGATGCGTTTCCCGCTGGGGCGGACGTTCGCAGCGGTCCCGGTGGGCCAACTGCCTGGTTCACCACCGTGCAACCCGGTGACGTGGTCTCCGGCGCCCGCTGCCTCGAGCGGACGGCCGCGGGGCTCGGCCAGGATTTCTACAGCAGCGGTGCCGAGCCGATTGAGATCCCCGCGGCTGCCGAAATCTTCGCGCATGTCTGGCTCGATCCGACCAATCCGCCCAAGGCGGTGATGGTGCAGTTTTACGCGACGGACGGCTGGAACCATCGCATCGTCTGGGGCGACTGGACGGCGATCGCACTCGGCGAGGTTCGCAGTGCCGGGCTCGTGCAGGGCGGCGACCTCCCGGCTCCGGGCGGGTGGTCGCGGCTTACGATCGATCCCGGGCGGCTCGCCCTGCCAGTCGGCACTCGGGTGACAGGCTTTGGACTGTCTCAGGTCGACGGCCATGTCCGCTGGGATCGTGTCGGGCTCGCGACCAAGGACGACTCCACGGTCAACCCTGCGAAGTCGTTCACGGTCTGGTGGAAGCAGTCCGCCGACAGGAAGGACAAGCTCGACGACATCCCGGAGCGGCTCCGCGCACTCGTCAAGCAGGGCCCGGAGAAAACCACCGACCCAGCCGACATCGCCAGAGTGCGCCGCCATTGGCTGACGCAGGTGTGGGTAGCCCGGCCATCGCAGCTGACGACGGCCGTCCGCGACGTCGAGGCGGCGAGCAAGACACGCAATGACCTCGCCCAGACCGTGGTGCGGACCTACGTGTTTAACGACCAGCCGCAAATGCGGGACAGCTTCGTGATGCAGCGTGGCGCCTATGACAAGCCGGGCGAGAAGGTCTCCCGCAGCACGCCGGCGTTCCTGCCGCCGCTCGTGGTGGCGGAAGGAGCTGTTCCATCCCGGCTCGACCTGGCCAACTGGCTCGTGTCTCCCGATCATCCGCTCACGGCCCGCGTGGCTGCCAACCGGCTTTGGCAGCAGTTCTTCGGGATCGGGCTCGTGAAGACGAGCGAAGACTTCGGCCTGCAGGGCGAGCCTCCCAGCCACCCCGAACTCCTCGACTGGCTGGCCGCGGAATACCAAAAGAGCGGCTGGAACACCCGCCACCTCGTGAAACTGCTCGTCACGAGCCGGGCGTTTCGTCGGTCGGGGGTCGTGCAGACCGTTCAGTTGGCCCGCGATCCGGAGAACCGGCTGCTGGCCCGGGGTCCTCGGATCCGGCTCGACGCCGAGCAGATCCGCGACAACGTGCTGGCCGTGTCGGGGCTGCTGGTGCCGACGCTCGGCGGCAAGGGGGTGAAGCCCTATCAGCCCGACAACATCTGGGAGCCGGTGGGATTCAACAATTCCAACACGCGTTTCTATACACGAGATTCCGGCAGCGCTCTTTACCGCCGCAGCCTCTACGCGTTTCTGAAGCGAACGGCCCCACCTCCGTTCATGTCGAACTTCGACGCGCCCAACCGCGAGCAGTTTTGCGGTCGTCGCGAACGGAGCAACACGCCGCTGCAGGCTCTCCAACTGATGAACGACACGCAACACATCGAGGCGGCGCGGGCACTGGCAACGCGGCTGCTCACCGAGGGCGGCCCAGACGACCCGGCGCGGATCGCGTGGCTGTTTCGCACCGTGATCGCCCGTTCGCCCGAGTCGGCCGAGGCGGCAGTCGTCGCGGAATCACTCGCCGCCCATCGCGCCCGCTATGAGTCGGATCGGGAGGCGGCCATGAAGGCAGTCGCGCACGGAGAGTCGCGGCCCTCTGCCGGCATACCGCCCGCCGAACTTGCCGCGTGGACGCTCGTGGCCAATACGGTGCTCAATCTCGACGAAACGCTCACTCGGAACTGAGGTGCGGAACATGCAACACGACACTGTCACCGGTCATGCTGCGGCGATCGACCTCATGCACACGGCCGCCGCGAGGCGTACGTTTCTGAAGGCCTCGGGCGTGAGCCTAGGGGCCGCGGCGCTGGCCCTCCTGGAGGGCCGGTCTGGCGCCGCTGCGATCGATTCATCGCCCGTCGCCCGCGTGCATCCGCCACTGCCGGGCTTCCCGCACCACGCCCCGCGGGCGAAGAGCATCATCTACATCCACACCAACGGCGGCCCGTCGCAGATCGACCTCTGGGACTACAAGCCGAAGCTGCACGATTTCTTCGACAAGGACATCCCGCCGAGCGTGCGAGGTGATCAGCGCATCACCACCATGACCAGCGGCCAGGCCCGGTTTCCCGTCGCGCCGTCGAAATTCAAGTTCGAGCAGCGCGGCCAGTGCGGCCGCTGGATCAACAGCGAACTGCTGCCGCACACCGCCGGCATCGTCGACGACATCGCGCTGGTGAAGACGGTCCACACCAACGCGATCAACCACGACCCGGCCTGCACGTTCGTGATGACCGGCAGCGAGGTACCCGGGAAGGCGAGCCTCGGGAGCTGGGTCTCCTACGGGTTGGGAAGCGAGAGCGACGACCTACCGGCGTTCGTCGTGTTTACGCCGCAGCCCGACCTCAATCCCGGCCAGGCCCTCTTCACGCGGATGTGGTCGAGTGGCTTCCTGCCGACCCGCTACTCGGGCGTGGCCCTGCGGGGATCCGGCGATCCGGTGCTCTACCTTCCCAATCCCGACGGGATCACGGCGGCCGACCGGCGGCGGATGCTCGACACGCTCGGCACGCTGAACGCTCGCGGCTTCGATCGCTACCACGACCCGGAGATCCAATCGCGAATCGCCCAGTATGAGATGGCCTTCCGGATGCAGTCGAGCGTGCCGGAACTCGCCGACCTCTCCGACGAGACGGCCGCGACGCTCGCGATGTATGGCGACGACGTGAAGAAGTCGGGGTCGTTCACGCACAGCCTTCTGCTCGCGCGGCGGCTCGTGGAGCGGGGTGTGCGGGCGGTGCAGATCCTTCATCGCGGGTGGGATCAGCACGGCAACCTGCCGAACGATCTCACCTCGCAATGCCTCGACACCGATCAGGCCACCGCTGCGCTCGTCAAGGATCTGAAGGCTCGTGGCATGCTCGACGAGACGCTCGTCGTCTGGGGCGGCGAGTTCGGGCGGACCGTCTACTCCCAGGGCACGCTCACGAAGGAGAATTACGGCCGTGACCACCACCCGCGAAACTTCTGCATGTGGATGGCGGGCGGCGGAGTGAGGGGAGGCATGTCTCATGGCGAGACCGACGACTTCAGCTACAACGTCGTCGAGAACCCCGTCCACATCAATGACTTCAACGCGACGATCCTCCACCTCATGGGGATCGACCACGAGCGGTTCACGTTCAAGTTTCAGGGTCTCGACCAGCGGCTGACCGGCGTCGAGCCGCAGCGGGTCGTGCGCGAACTCCTGGCCTGAGTGCCGGTTCGACCGCGAGCCGTCCCGATCAGGCGATGATCACGGGGCTGGTATGTCGCGGGCAGAAACCCTACCCTACGGCTGTCATGGCAGACGTCGCCTGCGGGGGAGAATCGGCCTCCCTCGTCGCCACTGCGTGGTTCATGAACGAACGAAACGATCACCGGGAAGAGCGTGCGACGATGGCTTCGACCAATGACGATGTTCCCATGCGGCCGTGGCAGTGGTGGGTGAGCGGGCTCCTCCTCCTGGCCACGATGCTCAACTACATGGATCGGCAGACGTTGGCCAACCTTTCGGTGCGCATCACCGAAGAACTGTCGCTGTCGCAGGAGCGGTATGGCGACCTCGAACTGGCCTTTGGCTGGGCCTTCGCGGTGGGGTCGCTCGTGTTTGGCATCCTCGCCGACCGGTTTCCAGTGCGGTGGCTCTATCCCGCTGTCGTGATCGGCTGGTCTGCCGTGGGCCTGCTCACGGGACT
>JBILKZ010000178.1:0-5847 GCA_044376405.1 Pirellulales bacterium | reverse complement strand
GAGGCCCCGCTGTGGCGGGTCGACAAGGAGTTTCCGTGGAAGCCGATTGGTGCCGAGGGTGTCGAGTCACCACCGGTGAACGTCAGCGACGTCGACCGTGCCGCCGAGCGAGTTGGCTGGGGCCGCCGCGCCGCGGCGGACCTGGTTGACGCCATCGCCGAGGATCGCGAGCCGGAGACCGGCATGTATGCCGGGCGCACGGTGCTTGAAATGACGACGGCGGTGTATGGGTCGGCGCTCTCCGGTGCCCGGGTGACCTGGCCTATGGCCGCCGGTGGCAATCCGCTGGAGTGACGCGCGAGCCGTTCAAAAAAGGCCATGCCCGGGGGAGGTCCCTTGGCAGCATCCGTGCTGTGGGGCCCGCTCCGTGGTTGTCGAGTTTCCTGACCGGATGGTTCCGCCAGGTTAAAAATCGCTTCCTCTCACCCGGGCATGGCCAAAGATCATCAGGAGTTGGTCTGTTGGTCGTTCGGTTCGGTTGGTCAGGTCGTCAGTTCGTCGATGCGTCGACGAAACTCCGGCATCTCGGCTGTGACGAAGGCGGTCCACGCCGCCGGCTGCCAGAGTTCCACGCACACGGCCGCTCCCACCACGAGCAGTTCTGCCCCGGGCTCGACCGCCAGGAACTCGCGAAAGCCTTCCGGCACCACGAGCCTGCCGCGTTCCGCCAGCGTCACCGCCTTGTGGCGGGTTGAGAGCAGCCTGCCGAGATCCTGGAGTTGCCCCACTCGCTGCGTGAGCAGGCCCGCCTGCATTTTGCTGCGGACGACATCCACAGCCGCATCGATCCGCGGCTTCCAGATGGCTGCGGGCCACAGCGAAAGACAGCCCGCCCGCTCCTTGGCGAGCACCATTCGCGAACCAGATGCCGTCAGCGAGCCGATGAATTCCGGCGGCAGCGACAGCCTGAAGCGATCGTCGAGCGTGCGGGAGAACTCGCCGATCAACAGGTCCGCGGAAGTGTTCATACGCGACGGTCACGGTCTGCCAGGCTCCGTGGGAAACCCGGTCAGCTGGCCGTTGCTTGCCGGGGCGATTCCATTCGCTTTGGGCTAGCAACCCACGATTCAACATCATTTTTGATGCTGACTGGGCTGCCATCCCACGGAGACGGATTCTAGCGGGCCCCGCCGAAAGGTCAACCACTTGGCTGGGCAGGGGCCTACTTGCAGGAACTGCAGCCGCCGCCGCCGCAGCCATCAGGGCATTCGCCCTGTTCCTTCTTGTAGGCCTTCAGGGCCGCGGCTTCCTTCGAGAGTTTGAACTCGGGGCCGGCGGGGAAGTATTGGATATCGTCCTGCAGGTAGTACGCGCTGGGGAGTGTCTGACCGCCCACGTCGACCTGGCATCCCGTGAGCGACAGTCCGCCGGCGGCGAGGAGCAGCAGACCAGCGCGGATGGCAGTCTGACGGCGACGCGAGGGCAAGGTGCTGATGCTCATGGGTCTCTTCCCGGCGAATGGGCTGAAGGGCGTTGGCAGGAACCGCGAGTCGGGCTGCATGCTCGACAGGGGAACTATCGACCGATTCAGCCGGCAAACTTTGAACAACCATTACGATCCCGATATTCGGCATGCCCAATTTGCCAGGGCGGCCGCCACGCCCCCCCAGATTGCCGCCATTCGGCCGCTGGCCGGAGCCCGTGCTGGCCTGCGGTTCGTGCTACAACACCAGGCATGCCCCCGACTTTCCAGTATCCGTGTCGGATCATGGCCCTGATGATGGCCGTCATCATGGGCCTGTCCGCAGCGAGGTCAGAGGCGCAGGTGGTGCTGCAGCCTGGCTTTGGCATGCCCGGAGGCCAGGCGGTGCCGTCGCCGGGATACGACCTCGCGCTCACCGCGTTGGCGTCGGGCGATTTCACCAACGGTTTGGAAATTGCCATCCGTGACCATCAGGGTGGAATCCGCGCAGGACCGCAACGGTGGATCGACTCGATCGCCAGCGCCACGGTCGTCGGTGAGTGCCACTACGAACTGGGGAGCCTGCGTGAAGCGGTCGCCGCCTATGACGAGGCACTGTTGCTTTCGGCCGCCCATGCCGAGTGGCTGCTCGCCGTGCAGTTTCCGCCACAGGGACCGCGGCCACTCGCGCAACAGCGGGTGGCGACGTGGGGCCGCAGTCAGCGCAACACGACCCCGGCTGGCATTCCCGGCACGATCTCGATCCGCCTCGGGGGTACCGATCCAAACCAGGTGCTGCAGAAAGGCGGGGTGCTCGCTGCGCCGGTCAACTATCCGATCCGGCCGCAGGAGATCATGCGTGCGCTGGTGATGGCGCTCTACCGCCGCGGCGTGATCCTTGGCGAACTCGCCCGCGAAGGCGCTGCCATCGACGAGGCGACCAAGGCCTTGCTGCGACGTCCCGCCCTCCCCAACCATTATTCGCAGTCGTGGATCGACATCGCCCTCGGCACGGCGCTTTGGTCGCAGGGGAAGGCGGATCAGGCGCAGCCGCTGCTCACACGCGGTCTGCTCATCGGGAATCAGTTCGACCATTCGCTGACGTCCTGGGGACTGATCGTGCTGGGACGCATTGCCCTTGATGGCGACCAGCCGGCAGCAGCCGCCCGCTTTTTCGAGGAGGCCACCTACACCGCCGCTGACTACGGCGATGCGAGGGCGCTCGAGGAGGCGTTTCGGCTGGTGGCCGCGGCTCATCTGGCCGCGGGGACGCGGGGCATGCCGCCATCGATCCGCGGCGGTGCGGAGTGGTCGCGGACAACGCTTCCGGTCTTGCGGGCGACGCTCCTTGGTCTCGAGGCGGAGTTTCTGGCCGTAGCGGGCGATGCAAAGGCGGCCGCGGCCACGTTGGACGATATCGATGGCCGCCTGATGCGGGGCGATCCGGGTCGCGGACTGGCCGGCGCGCAGCAGGCTTACGCCACGGCATTGACCGCCTACAACGCCGGCGACGTTGCGGGCGGCGACCGAGAAATCGACCGTGCCGTCACGATTGCCCGGCGGCGGACGCCGTCGCTCTTTCAGGCATCGCGATTGGTGGAGATGCTCATGACAGGCTTCGGCGGCATCTCCGATCGTCAGGCCGATCTGCTGTTCGCGAAATTGCTCGGCGACCCCTCGCCGCGTGATACCGCCGTCGATCCACTCGGTGCACTCGCCAGGCTCAGCTCGCCACGAACCGAGGCCTTTGAAGCGTGGAGCGTCGCTGCCTCACGCCGCGGGAGCGACGCCATGCTCAATGCCGCCGAGGCCTCTCTCCGCAGCCGCTGGCTCGTCAACCAACCGCTCGGAGGCCGACGTTCGGCGGTCGAATTTCTACTCGGCTCCGACCCGGAGCGGTTGCCACGGGCCGACGCTGCGCGACGGGCGGCAATTCTGGCCCGCTATCCCGAGCTCTCCGCCGTGCTCGACTCCATCACCAAGGTGCGGACGCCGCTCACCGCCAGCCTGCTCGCGGTTGTCGGGCAGCCGGCCGGTGCGGCAGAGGAAGGCGGGCCTCGGCAGCAGGTGCCAGGCGACGCGGCAGCGTGGCGAGAATATCAGCGGCTCGCGGACCGCAGCCGACAGTTCGTCGCGAAAATTTCCGTGGGCCGCGAAGCTCCGCCGCTCGACATGCCGCCTCTCACTCAAGCGACGGAGATCCGTCGACGTCTGGCGCCCAGGCAGTCGATCCTGTCCTTCCATTGGAACTCCGCCGGACTCCAGGCGGCTCGGGAATCACACGATCGTGTCGAGACGTGGCAGGTGCGGCAGCCGGCGGCGGTCGCCAAGGAGATCGCCGCGCTTGCCAAGAGCCTTTGCTTGTTCGATCCGATTGCACCGGTGTCGACCGATCGGCTGCTGGCAAGTGACTGGCAGACGCCTGCCGAGCGGATCGAACGGCTGCTTTTTGAAAACTCGAAAACGGAACTGACCGAAGGCATCGAAGAGCTCGTGATCGTGCCCGACGGCATGCTCTGGTATCTGCCGTTTGAACTCTTGCCCGTGGGAACGGCGCGGCCTGCCGCCGGTGGCCCGCGATCTCCCCGGTCGCAGGCTGGAACCGAGCCTGCGGCCGCGGCATCGATCGCGGCACTGAGCCGGGACGGTGCCGCCGAGCAGCCTGAGTCGCAGCGACTTCGCGACGTCTGTCGCATCCGGTACTGTCCGACACGAAGCCTGGCGGTGCTGCGGTTCGAGACGCCGCAGACCGGCGGTCCCGTGGGCATCTATGCCGGCCGGCTGTTCCGCGGTGACAAGCCCGCGATCGCGCAGGAGTGGGGCCAACAGCTCATCGGTTCGATCGATCGCGCGGTCGTGCTTCCACCCCCCGGACCAGCAGCTCCGATGCCGCTGGTCGCGTCGCTCCTCGACACCCTCGTTGTCTGTGATGAATTGTCGGGCGATGGGCCAGTGGCCACTCGGCCGCTGTTCTCGATGCAGAGCGGCAAGCCGGCCATGACGTTTGGCGATTGGCTTGGCTCTCCCAGCAAGCGGCCGCGGAGCATCGTGCTGCCGGGCTTCCAATCCGTTATGGCCGGTGGGTTGGCGAAGCCGCCGGCGCGGCCCGGTGAGGAGCTCTTCCTGGCCGTCACCGATCTGGTGGCAGCCGGCGGCCGCACCGCGCTTGTGAGTCGCTGGCGGATGGGTGGGAAAACGAGCATCGACCTCGTGGAGGAGTTTCTCAAAGATCGCACGGGCGGCGACGGTGAGGCTGAGCCGCCGCCAGCGGCAGAGAGTTGGCAGCGGGCCGTCGAGGTGGCTACGGCCGAACAGCCCGACGTGGGTCGAGAGCCTCGGCTGAAGCAGTCGCCTCAGGCGGTGCTCGCCGATGCCCGGCATCCTTTCCTGTGGGCGGGGTATCTGCTCGTTGATTGCGGCGTGGGGCGATACGACGATCCGCCCCCCGCCGGTCCGGCCCCGCAGGCAAAGCAGGCCCAGCCGCCAGTGGCTCCCAATCAACCGGCTGCCCCGCAACCACCTGCCCCGCAACCGGCCGGTCAACAGGGGCCGCGGCCCAGGGGTCCTCTCAATCCAGCGCTGCCTCGTCCTCAGGAATAGCGGCATTCACCAAGAGGGTCGGCCTCGATTCCATGAACGATCTCCTCGCCTCCGGCTCGCTGCCCGGACTCGTTGCACTTGCCGCTGTGTCGTTCGTGGCTGGTGCCGTGAATGCCGTGGCCGGCGGTGGCACCATCCTGACGTTTCCCGTGCTGGCGGCGATCCTGCCGGCCGATCCGGCGCGGCTGGTGATTGCGAACGCGACGAGCACGATCGGGCTCTGGCCGGGCGCGATCGCGGGGTCGTGGGCGTATCGGGGTGAACGCGTCGGGCAGCCGCCGTGGGCGGTATGGCTCCTGCTACCGAGCCTCGTCGGAGCGGTGCTGGGGGCCGTGCTGATGCTGGTGCTCCCGCCGCAGTGGTTCACCGCCTGCGTGCCGTGGCTGATCCTCACTGCGGCGGTCGTCTTTGCCTTGCAGCCCCAACTCTCGCGGCTGGGCGCGATGGCCTCGCTGTCCTCCTCGATCGCCGTGCCATCGTCTCCGGGGACGGCCGCCACCCTGACGCCGACCGCGTCGCGTCTCGTGCTCGCCTGCGTCCTCCAATTCGTCGTTGCGGTCTATGGTGGCTACTTCGGCGCCGGGATCGGCATCATGATGCTCGCCGTGCTCGCCGTGCTCGGACTGGGTGATATTCACAGGCTCAACGCCGTGAAGAATGTGCTCGGCATGTCGATCAACGGTACGGCGGCCGGACTTTTTGCCGTGGGCTCGTTCTTCGGGTCGCATGATGTTTCGTGGGGGCACGCCGCGATCATGGCGGTGGCTGCCGTGCTCGGCAGCTTCGCCGGGGCGGGCGTTGCCCGTCGTCTGCCGGCTCCTTTCGTGCGCCGCGGCGTGGCCCTC
>JBILKZ010000086.1:0-17043 GCA_044376405.1 Pirellulales bacterium | reverse complement strand
GGAAAAGCTCCTCTGCCTGCGGGGCACGCCTGCGACGCCGGTGCACCATGTCGAGATTCATGGCATCGCGTTTGCGCATGCCGAGTGGCCGCTGCCCGAGTTTGGCTACCGGCCGGGCCTCGGCTGCTGGTACGGCACCGAACACACGCCGCTCGTCTCGAATCCGCCGGAGCGGCCCGGCAGCATCCGGCCCCGGGACGAGTTTCCCGAATACAGCATTCCCGCGGCGATCGACCTCATGTATGCGGAGCACTGTCGCCTGGAAACGTGCCGCGTGAGCCAGGTCGGGGCAACGGGCATCGGGCTCGGCGAGGGCTGCCGAAATAACGTCGTCGTGGGCTGCCGCGTCTGTGACGCCGGGGGGCACGGGATCCACGTGGGCATGCCGCACGGCCCGGTCTGCGCCGAGGATTTTGCATGGCGGCGGCCGGAGGACGAGCCGCTCGACAACGAGGTGCTCCATTGCCACGTCCATCACACGGGCGTCATGGACTGGGGAGCCTACGGGATCTTCAACAGCTACGCCCACCGCACCCGCATCGCGCACAACCTCGTCGAGCAGCAGCCGTATTGCGGGATGGCTGTCTGTTTCAGCTGGTTCTGCTTTCCGACCGGCCGTGAGCCTTTGGTCACGGTCGAGCACAACCACATCCATCACGTGATGCAAAAGCTCTTCGACGGCGGCGCGATCTACACGAAGGACGGCGTGGCCCCCGGCTCGACCATCCTCGGCAACCTCATCCACGACGTCGGCCACGGTGACTGGATGTGCAACGGGCTTTTCCTCGACGACGGCTCGTATGGCTTCCACATCGCCGACAACATGATTTTGCGCGTCGTGGCGCCGATCCGGTTCAACAACACGTCGCCGCAGAAATTCACCTGGGGCACAAACTACTGCGGGGCGCAGGACGAGACGGTCCAGTTTGTCGGCCACGGCGGCGGCGAGATCAGCCTCGACCCAAAGCCGCTGCCGGTCGCAGATGCGCCCATCGCCTTGAACCGCGAAGCAGGCCCCGCCGAGGAGTACCGAAACTGATGCGTAGCGATGCTCTGGCGGCAACACGCCGGGATTTTCTCGAGGCCTCCCTCGCAGGCGGTGCGATCGCCATCGCAGGCGGCTCACTGCCGGCCAGTGCAGCCGAGCGCGACGACAAGTCTCCGAAGCCGACGATCGCCGCCTACACGGGCGCCATGAGCGTTGTGCAGGGGCAGTCACTCCCGTTCCACGTCTCGACGAGCGTCAGCCACTACACGGCCACGATCACGCGTGTCGGCTTGGAGCCCACCGTCGCCTGGAAGTCGGATGCGATTGCGGGCGCCAAGCATCCCGTTCCCAAGGATGCCTCGACGCGCGGGTGCCAGTGGCCCGTCGCCTTTCAGGTGCCGATCGGGTCGGATTGGCGGTCGGGCGTCTATCTCGCCACGCTCGCCGGGGATGGGGCAACGACGCAGACCTTCTTCATCGTCCGCTCGGCGACGCCCGGCACGCGGGCCCGCATCCTCTTCCAGCTCGCGACCAATACCTACCAGGCCTACAACAACTGGGGCGGCTCCTCCCTCTATGTGGGCCCCGAGTTTCCGGCCGTGTCGTTCGACCGGCCATTCATCCTCGAGCAGCCGGTGCTGAAGGCGAAGCCCGGCTTCTACAATCCCAACCTCGCCTGCTACCGCACCTGGGACGAGCCCTTCATCCGCTGGGCGGAGCGGGCCGGCTACGAACTCGACTACTGCGCGAACCTCGACATCGAATTCGATCCCGACGCCCTCGCCCGCTACCGGCTCCTGGTCGCCGTCGGCCACGATGAATACTGGTCGGCGGGCATGCGGGACAACGTCGAGGCGTTCATCGGCAACGGCGGCAACGTCGCCTTTCTGAGCGGCAACACGATCTGTTGGCAGGTGCGGGTCGAGGATGGGGGCCGCAGGCTCACCTGCTACAAGCAGGCGCATGACAAGGATCCCGTCTTCGGCACGAAGGATTCCCGTTCCCTCACGACGCTCTGGAGCGATCCCGCCGTCGCCCGTCCGGAGAACAGCCTTACGGGCGTGGGCTTCCCCTACGGCGGCTACAACGGCTTCTTCGGCGAATACGAGACCGGCCCGGGCGCGGGCGAATACACCGTCTATCGGCCCGACCACTGGCTCTTCGCCGGCACGGGGCTTTCCCGAAACGAGACGTTCGGGCGGATCGACGAGCCCTGGTGCCCGCAGCCCGGCATCGCGGGCTACGAGTGCGACGGCTGCGAGATGATCTGGGAGAACGGCCTGCCCGTGCCCACCGGCCGCGACGGCACGCCAAAAAACATGCAGATTCTCGCCGCGGCGCCGGCCCGGATGAGCACGAATGACGACACGATCAAGTGGGCGAAAGCACTCCGCGGGGCGCTCCCGGGCGCTTCCGTGCCCGCGGAGGTGATCGACGGGCCCGGGAACGCCGTGTTTGGGATGTACGAACGCGGCGGCACGGTCGTGGCCACCGGCAGCTGCGGGTGGAGCTACGGCCTCGCCGCCGGCAACCATGTCGTCGATCGGATCATCCGCAACATGTTCGACCGGCTTTCCGTGTGACGAAGGAGGAAACTCGTATGCATCGCACCCTTACGTCGATCCTGGTTCTCATCGCATCGCTCGTCCTGGTGTCGCCCGCTTCGGCAGCCGAGCCCGCGATTCGGAAGGTCGAGGGCAACCGCCCGCGGGCGACCGCGCCGAATGACGTCGGCCGGATCGTGCTCTTCCCCGACGCGGCCGGGTTTTTCGGGGAGGCGATCCGCATCAACCCCGACAACGCCTGCATCGCATGGTGGGAGAAGCCGGCCGACTACGTCGCCTGGGAGATCGAGTCGCCGAAGGCTGTCGAATACGAGGTGTGGCTCGAATGGGCGATCGCCGACGATCTCGCCGGCAACGGCTTCCGCATCCGCGTGGGCGAAGCCTCGCTCACCGGGAAGATCGGCAAGACCGGCGGCTGGACGTCGCTCAAACGGGAATCGGTGGGCACGCTGAAAATCCCCGCGGGCAGGTCGCGGCTGGAGATGCGGGTGGAAGGGCCGCTCAAGGGCGAACTGGCCGACGTGCGGTGCATCACGCTCAACCCCGTCGGCTCGCCCGCGCCCCCGGCGGCTCCGCCCGTGCCGCCGAAGACGCCCGCCAGTTCGCTTAATCAGATCCGCGTGCATCCCGCCATGCAGGTGGAGCTCGTCGCCGCCGAGCCGATCGTGCGGGATCCGATCGCCATCGCCTGGGGGGCCGACCTCAAACTCTGGGTGGTGGAGATGGGCGACTATCCGCTCGGCACCGACGGCAAGGGGGGCCACGGCGGCAGGATCAAGTTCCTCGAAGACCTCGACGCCGACGGACATTACGACAAGGCCACCATCTTCCTCGACGACCTCGGTTTCCCGACAGGCGTGCTGCCCTGGAAGAAGGGCGTGCTCGTCACCTGCGCCCCCGAGATCTTTTATGCGGAAGACACCGACGGCGACGGCCGGGCTGACCTCCGCACGCCGCTCTTCACCGGCTTCCCCGAGCGGAACCAGCAGCATCGCGTCAACGGCCTGAAGCACGGTCTCGACGGCTGGATCTACTGCTCCAACGGCGACGGGGGCGTGGGGGGCGACACGACGATCGTGTCGGCCGCGACCGGCGCGAAGACATCGCTTGGCAGCCGCGACTTCCGCTTCCGGCCCGACACGGGTGAACTGCAGACGCAGTCGGGCCCGTCACAGTTTGGCCGCAACCGCGACGACTGGGGCAACTGGTTCGGCTGCAACAACGGCCAACCGCTCTATCACTTCGCCCTTGACGAGCGGGCGCTCGCGCGAAATCCGCGGCTGAAGGCCCCCGATCCGAGGGTTCATCTCTTCGGCATCGAGGGTCCGTTCTACACGCTTGCCGAGTCGGTTCCCGTCCACGGGGAACAGCCGGCCAAGGGGCGGCGGGCAACCGGTCTCGGCGGCGCTTGCGCCGCGATGATCTACCGCGACGAACTCCTCGGCGAGGAGTTTTCAGGCAACGCCTTCGTCTGCGATCCGGTCACGAATCTCGTCCACCGCCGCGTGCTCACCCCCGCGCGGTCGAGTTTCTCGAGCAGCCGTGCGGACGATGAACAGACGCGGGAGTTTTTCGCGTCGGCCGACACCTGGACGAGGCCGGTGATGGCGCAGGCCGGTCCCGACGGGGCCCTCTACGTGGTCGACATGTACCGGCTCTATATCGAGCATCCGCAGTGGATCCACGGCTCGATCGTGGCCAATGCCGACCTGCGGGCCGGCGCGGATCGCGGCCGCATCTACCGGGTCTATCCCGCCGATCGCCGGCCGCGGAAGCCCGTCCGGCTCGACAGGCTCACCGTGTCCGAACTCGTGGGCGCTCTCGACAGCCCGAGCGGCTGGCAGCGTGACACGGCGCGGCAGTGGCTCGTCGATCTCGACGACCCCTCGGTGCTGCCGGCCCTGGAGCGCCTGGCCGCGAGCGCTTCCCGGCCGCAGGTCCGCGTCACCGCGCTCGCCACGATCGCCGGCATGAACGCGGCGACGGACGCCCTTGTGGGATCGAGCCTCCGCGACCCGCATCCTGCCGTGCGGCGGCTGGCCGTGCGGCTGACGGAGCCCCGTCTCGAAGCGTCGCCTGAACTCGACGCGGCCATTCGTGCCCTGGCTCGCGACCCCGACCCGCAGGTGCGGCTGCAGGTGGCAGCCAGCCTGGGCGAGTCTCCCGATCCCACGAGCGGTCGTCTGCTCGCCGACATGATCCTCACCGATCGCGACGATCCCTATCTCGTCGCGACGGCCCTCAGTTCGGCGACGCGGCATCCGGGGCCGCTCGTCGCGGAGGTGCTCACCGCCGAGCCGCCGGCTGATCCGCGGCTGCTCGCGCAGGTGCTCGCCGCCAGTGCGGCGGGGGATGGCGGCGAGGTCGCCGCGGGCGTGGCGGCCGAGCTTGAATCACCGCGGCTTGCGAAGAGCATCGATCGGCAGTTCGCCCTGGCAGCGGCCCTCCTCGACGCGGGGCTGCCCGCGGCCGGCCTCGCACGGGGATCGCCCGCGCTCGACGCGGTCTTCGCCCGCGCGCGGCAGGTGGTCGACGACCCGGCCGCGGCCGAGGCACTGCGGCTGGCGGCGTTCGGGCTTGTCGGCAGGCAGGTGGCCCATCGCGGTGAGGATCTCGAGCGGCTGGCCGACGCCGTGTCGCCGGCTGTGTCGCCGGCCATCGCGTCGGCCGCCCTCGAAGGGCTGGCTCGGACAGCCGCCCCGCAGGTGGGCACGATCCTTGTCGGGCGGTGCACGTCGCTCGGCCCCGCGCTCCTCTCCCGCGCGATCCAGGTGCTCGTGTCGCGGGAGGAGTGGGCGCTCGCGTTGCTCGACGGCATCGCTTCCGAGCCGCGACTCGCGGCGGCGGTTGACCCGGCCCGCCGCCAGCAACTGCTCAAGCATCCGTCGGCCAAGGTTCGCGAGGCGGCGGAGAAGCGGCTGGGCGCGGCAGGCGGGGGTGACCGTGTCCGGATCGTTTCTGAGTACGCCTCGGCGGCCGAGGCCAAGGGCGATCCAGCGCGGGGCCGCGAGGTGTTCGTCGCCCAATGCGCCGGCTGCCATCGGCTCCAGGAGGTCGGCAAGGCCGTCGGCCCCGATCTTGCCGGCCTGCGCGAGAAGTCGCCGCGGGTGTTGCTCGAGGCCATCCTCGATCCCAACCGCGCCGTCGAGGACAAGTTCGTCGCCTACAACGTCGTCACGCAGGATGGTCGCAGCTTCACGGGACTCGTGCAGGTGGAATCGGGCAACAGCATCACGCTCGCGGCCGCCGACGGGCAGGTGCATACGCTCCTGCGCGACGACATCGAGACGTTCGCGACCACCGGCCGGTCGCTGATGCCGGAGGGGTTCGAGAAGGCGATTTCGCCCGAGCGGATGGCCGATCTGTTGGCGTTTCTGGCGAGGCCGTGACAGGAAAAAGGGGACGTGCTCGGGAGTGTTCGGCACGGAATGTGCCGGCGGGCGGATTCCCTTGCTTGCGCTGCGGGCTTGGATGGCGGCTCCCATGCAAGCCCGACGCGCAAGCGAGGGAATCCATCGATGGGAAACCCGTGTCACTCCGCCCAGGCCGACACCGGGACGCAGCTGCAGAACAGGTTGCGGTCGCCGTGGACGTTGTCCACCCGGGCGACCGAAGGCCAGTATTTGCCACGCTTGAGCGACGGGACCGGAAACACCGCGATCTCGCGGGAATAGGGCCGATCCCAGCCGTCGTCGGCGACCACCGCCGACGTGTGCGGGGCGTGCTTGAGCGGGTTGTTGTCCTGCGGCCAGACCCCCTCCTCCACCTGCCGGATCTCCTCGCGGATCGCGATCATCGCCGCGACGAATCGGTCGAGCTCTGCGAGCGGCTCGCTCTCGGTTGGCTCCACCATCAGCGTGCCCGGCACCGGGAAGCTGAGCGTGGGGGCGTGGAAACCGTAGTCGATCAGCCGCTTGGCAACGTCCTCGGCGGTGACGCCGCTGGTTTCTTTCAGCGGCCGCAGGTCGAGGATGCACTCGTGGGCCACGCGGCCGTTCGTGCTCGTGTAGAGCGTCGGGTAGTGGCCACGCAGCCGGAAGCTCACGTAGTTGGCGGCGAGGATGGCGGCCTCGGTGGCCAGCCGGAGCCCGTCGGCCCCCATCATCCGGCAATACATCCAGCTGATCGGCAATACCGCGGCATTGCCCAGAGGCGCAGCCGACACGGCGCCCACGTCACTCGCGGGCAGGCCCGCCGTGGCATGCCCGGGAAGGAAAGGCACGAGGTCTGCGACCACGCAGACCGGGCCGACGCCGGGGCCGCCGCCGCCGTGCGGAATGCAGAAGGTCTTGTGGAGATTCAGGTGGCTGACGTCGCCACCGAATTCGCCGGGGGACGCGACGCCGACGAGGGCGTTCATGTTCGCACCGTCGACATACACGCGGCCGCCGTGGCGATGGACGATCTCGCAGAGTTCTCTGATCTGGGTCTCGAAGACGCCGTGGGTGCTCGGATAGGTGATCATCACCGCCGACAGCCGGTCGCTGTACTGCTCGCACTTGGCCTGCAGTTCGGCCAGATCAACGTTACCGTGGGCATCGCAGCCGGTGACCACGACTTCCATGCCAGCCATCTGGGCGCTGGCGGGGTTCGTGCCGTGGGCGGACGACGGGATCAGGCAGATGGTGCGGTGGCCCTGGCCGCGGGCCCGCTGCCAGGCCTGGATCACGAGCAGACCTGCATACTCCCCCTGGCTGCCGGCGTTGGGCTGCAGGCTGATCCCTGCGTAGCCGGTGGCCTCGCAGAGCCATGCCCGCAGCTGCCGATCGAGCAACGCGTAGCCCTCGAGCTGATCGGCGGGGGCGAAGGGATGGACGTTCGCGAACTCGGGCCAGGTGATCGGGATCATCTCGCTCGTGGCATTGAGCTTCATCGTGCAACTGCCCAGCGGGATCATGCTGCGGTCGAGCGCGAGATCCCGATCGCTCAAACTCCGGATGTAGCGAAGCATCGAGGTTTCGCTGTGATGCGTGTTGAAGACCGGATGCGTGAGGAAGTCACTCGTCCGCCGCAGTGCGACCGGGATCAGCGGCTCGATGCCCTGCTCGTAGATGGTGAGGTCGGGCACTGCCCGCCCCGGCGCCGCGAACACCTGCAGGAGCCGCACGAGATCGTCGCGGGTCGTGGTCTCGTCGAGCGAGATCGAGAGCGTGTGGGCGTCGAGGGTCCGCAGATTCATGCCGAGTTCGCGGGCCCGCGCGGCCACTCCCGCGGTGCGGTCACCCATTTCGAGGCAGAGGGTGTCGAAGGCGTGGGCATGTCTGATCCGCACGCCCAGCCGCTTGAGCCCATCGGCGAGCACCGCCGTGTAGGCCGCGATGCGTTGGGCGATCCGCGTCAGGCCCGCCGGCCCGTGATAGACGGCATACATGCTCGCCACCACGGCGGGCAGCACCTGGGCCGTGCAGATGTTGGAGGTGGCCTTCTCGCGGCGGATGTGCTGCTCGCGGGTCTGCAGGGCGAGCCGGTAGGCGGGCCGTCCTTCTGCATCGATGCTGACGCCGACGAGGCGGCCCGGCAACGACCGTTTGAAGGCGTCGCGGCAGGCGAAAAACGCAGCGTGCGGGCCGCCGCAGCCCATCGGCATGCCAAACCGCTGGGTGGAGCCGACCACGATGTCGGCACCCCACTCGCCCGGCGGCATGAGCAGCGTCAGGGCCAGAAGGTCGGCCGCCACGCAGAGGACGGCCTGTTTCGAGTGAACCCGCTCGGCGAGGCCTCGCCCATCGACCACCTCGCCATCGGTCGCGGGATATTGGACCAGCACGCCGAAGCAGTCGTGGCGTTCGAGCATGTCGCCGACGCTGCCGATCTGGATCTCGATACCCAGCGGACGTGCCCGCGTCTGGAGCACCTCGAGTGTCTGCGGGTGGCAGCGGCTATCCGTCAGAAAGACCTTGCTCTCGCTGGTCGAGGTCCGCCGTGCGAGCGTCATCGCCTCGGCTGCGGCAGTGGCCTCGTCGAGCAGCGACGCATTCGCGATCGGCATGCCAGTGAGCTCGCAGACCATCGTCTGAAAATTGACGAGGGCCTCCATGCGGCCCTGGCTGATCTCTGCCTGATAGGGCGTGTAGGCGGTGTACCAGGCCGGGTTCTCCAGGATATTCCGCAGGATCACGCCGGGGGTGTGCGTGCCGTGGTAGCCCTGGCCGATGAAGCTCTTGAGAAGCCGGTTTCGGGATGCGATGGCCTTGAGTTCCGCGAGGGCGGTTGCCTCGGAGATGGGCAGCGGAAGCTTCATGGCCTCGCGGCGGGCGATGCTCGCCGGCACGATGCCATCCACGAGTGACTGGCATGAGGCCTCGCCAATCGCATCGAGCATGTGCCGCTCATCTGCGGCATCGAGTCCGATGTGCCGGGCCCGAAACTCGGCGGCGTTTTCCAGGAATGCGAGCGGGATGGTGGAAGAGGCAGGCATGACAGGGCTCCAAGGTCGGGTGGTCTTGGCCCGTGGAGCGACGGGCCTCCACCGGGAACCCTGTTGTCCTTGGACCTGAGAGATTCGCCGCAGGCCTCACCCGCGGTTTGCCCCTTCGGTGGACTCTCGGCCCCCGGGGGGGACTCGAGTCGCTCTCCAACAGTGCGATAGTCAGTACTTTTGCCTGAGCGTTCGGCCTTCGGCGGTCTTGCGACTCTCTCCTGACGCCTGAATTCTAGTCAGGGTCGTGGAAACCGACAACGCGGGGGCCGGACAGGTCTGCCGTGGTAACCCGCCGGGGGGACGTTTGAAGTCTCGTCGCTACGGCATTCCGGACCCGTGCCGTGCGGCACAGTCTCGTTTCACGACCTACGGCTGTTCATTCCCCAGAAGGTCGAAAAATCCTCATGCTCCTCGAGCTTCCGCCGATCCCCGGCTCACCCATGACTGCTTCGCAGGATGCGAGTCGCAGCACCAACTCTCGAGGCATGGGCAGCCCCTCGCGTGATGCGTGTTGCTTCCATACAAGCCTCCGGCGCGAGCCGGGGGATGAAGGCCGGGAGAGATAGAGATCCCGTCGCTTGCGCTCAGGGCTTGTATGCGATCCATACAAGCCCCCGGCGTGAGCCGGGGGCTGAAGCCGGGGGAACGCGGGAGTGAACTCCGTCTCGCAGCTAGCCGATGTCGAGAAATCGCGGGAGCGGGGCATCGGTGGGGAGGCCGAGGATCGTGCGGAGTTCGGTGAGATCGGCCTCGGAGAGCGGCACGAAGAATACCGGATCCTGACAGAGCTCGGGATCGACGAGCCGGTAGCCGGTCACCTGCGTGCCCTTCACGATCGGCGCCCGGCCGTAGCCATACATCATGTTGTCGATCTTTTCGAAGAAGTCGCGAAGCGTGATTGCATCGGGCCGCGGCCGTCGTACGTAGAACAGTTCGATCACGTCCTTCCAGAAGTGCGGCACGAACTTCTCGCCGAAGTCGGCGTGGCCCACGCGGTCACGGTTGGTGCCGGCGATCATGATCGGGAGCGAGCCGATCGCCATGCCGCGGTCGCGACAGCGGCCTTCGACGGCGGTGCCGAGATTGGTGAGAAAGTCGGCGCTGTAGCAGTCGTCGCAGATGATGGCGAGGTGGTCGAGATCGAACGGTTTTCCAGGCGTGGTGCCGGCCCCTTCGATGAGCGCGTCGGCCACCCTGCCGAAGGGAATGGAATAGCTCTGGATCTCCCCGGGGAGGCCGTGGCCAAGCACTACGATCGTGGTGGGGGTGCGGCCGCTGGCGGCGGCGGCGACCGCTGCGAGGAAGTCGGCGGCGACCTGCGGGATCGACTGCGTGGCCGCGTCCTGCTTGAACACGGTCGGCTTCGCCCCGTAGGCCTTGGCGATCGTCGTGATTTCCTTCGGCTCGAGGCCGCGGGCCGGGTCGAGCAGGCCGATGACCGTGCGGTCGACGCCGATCACGACGAGGTCGCCTGTCGCGTCGCGCTTTCGGTCGATGAACTCCGCCAGTTTGACGATCGCATCGATGCGTGGCCCGTCGGGCAACGCCGCCAGCCGGTCGGCGTGCGCCATGCAGAGGTAGTAGAGCGACGGCTCGATCTGCCGGTAGTGCTTGGGGGTCGCTTCCAGCTTGGCGGAGATTGCCGGGGAAAGCTCGGCCTGAAAGGAGGCGAAGTCCTTGGGGAAGTCTGCTGCGTTGGCGGTTGTCGCCCCGCACAGGATCAGCAGGAGCGGTAGGCAGCGTGGGAAACGGCGGTGGAGTGGTGGCATCATGCGAGTGATTCTAGCTGGCGGTGGAAAAAGCCATCCATGTGAATCGCGTTTTGCACGACGCGCGCCCTGCAATCGTGGCGACCGTTGACAGATACGGAACGGGCGTATAGTATACGGACGTACATAAATTGTTGGAGGTAGCCGTATGGTGACGCGTGTCTTGGATGGCTTGGGCCTGTATTTCGAGGGACGGGAGACGGTGGCAACCGGGTTTTCATCGCTCGATCGCCTGCTGCCGGCCGGTGGCGTACGACGCGGCAGCCTGGTGGAGTGGCTTGCCGGCGGCGCCGAGTGTCTTGCCGGCGGCGATGGGAGCGGGGCGATCTCGCTGGCCTGTGCGGTGGCCTGCCGGCTGGCCGACCCGCGGTGGGCGGAGCAGTCGCGGGCTCCTCAGGCCTCGACGATCGTGGTCGTCGATCGTGGGCAGCGGTTTTATCCGCCGGCTGTGATCCCGTGGCTCGATGCGCTGGCAGATTCCACGGGCAAGGGTGGCGGCAGGCCGCACCTTGTGGTGGCCCGCCCCTCTCGCGATGACGACGAACTCTGGACGATCGACCAGGCCCTCCGCTGTCCCGGCGTTGCGGCCGTGTTGGCCTGGCCGAAGCGGGTGCATGCCACGGCCATGCGGCGGTGGCAGTTGGCCTCACGGGCCAGCGGGGCTGTCGGGCTGTTGGTGCGTGGGCTGTCGGAGTGCGGGTTCTTTGGGCGGGTGCCTGCGGGCGAGCCGACCTGGGCCGACGCAAAGCTGGCGATCTCGCCGATGGCCGGGGAGTCTGGTGCTGATCTCGCCGTGCGGCGACTGCGGATCTCGCTTGCGGGTGGGCCATGGTCGGGCAACGAGATGCTCGAGGAACGGTCGACGGAGTTGCTTCTCGATCTGACGAATGGTCGTGAGGCCACTCGCCGTCACCGTGCGCCTGTCCGGCATACCGCGCCGGTCGTGGCAACAAGTCTTCAGAAAGGGCGTTTCCAGCCGGAGGGAGTGGCATGTCGCGCATCATGACGATCTGGCTGCCGCGGTGGCCCGTGCAGCGGCGGCTGCTTGAGCGGCCGGAGCTGCGCAGACGACCCGTGTTTGTCTGTCGGCGCGAACGCCGCGGCGTGATGACAGTGGTGGCCTGGGCCTGGGCGGCGCCGCCGCGAAGGGCGGGACCATCTGTGCCGCAGGCTGTGCCGCAGGCTGTGCCGCAGTCGGGGCCGCAGGCTGGGCGAGCGTCTGTCCCGCCGATTCTGGCGGGCATGTCGCTTGCCGAAGCGATGGCGGTGCTGGCGCTCTCGCACGGCTCCCGTGCCTGTCATATTGCCGAGGTCGAGCATGACGATCCCGTGGCCGACCTGGCCACGCTCGAGGAGCTTGCCCGCTATTGCCGGCGGTTTGCGCCGATCGTGGCAATTGAGAAGCCGCCGCGGCATGAGCCTGTGGGGCCGGAGTGTTTGCAGATCGACGTGACTGGCACGGCGGGATTTTTCGGTGGCGAGGGGCCGCTCGTCCGCACGGTCGTCTGGACGCTGGCCGCGCGGGGCATTCATGCGCGGGCCGCGATTGCCGATACACCTGCCGCCTCCTGGGCTGCCGCGCACCATACGGATGCCCTCCGCGACGATTGTCGAGATGGCCACGGGCATGTGCTGGGCCGCGGTGGGCGGCATCGGCGTTGGGCGATCGTGCCACCCGGGGCGCAGCTGCAGGCGCTGGCCGGACTGCCGGCTGCGGCCCTGAGGCTCGACGCCACCGTGCTGACGCAGTTGCGAGACGTGGGCATCGAGACCATCGGTCGTGTCGCCCGTCTGCCACGGAAGAGCCTCGCCTCGCGGTTTGCCCCGCAGGTGGCGCAGCGGCTGGCGGAGTTCGCCGGCGAGCGGCCCGAGCCGCTGGTGGTCCCCTGCTCCGGCGAACTTCCGACCGCCTCGCAGGCCTTCGATTTTCCGCTCCTGCTCCGTGACACGACGTTGGATGATCTGGTCGCAGTGACCGAGCGGCTTCTGCAGGAGTGTGTCGCGCCGCTGGCAGCGCACGGCAAGGGAGTGATGTCGCTGCAGGTGCGGCTGGAGCGATCTCAGTCAGCCGAACTCCGCGAGGCCTGTACGCCGGCGATCATCGATATCGGCGTGTTTCAGCCGAGCAGTTCGGCAAAGCATCTGGTGGAACTCGTGCGGCTGCGGATGGCAAGGATGCGGATGCCGCGAGAGATCGAAGGGATCACGGTGGAGGTGGTGTCTGCGGGAGCGGCCGAGTGCCGGCAGCGGACGCTCTTCGGCGAGGCGGCGGAGACATCGGCCTCGCAGGTGGGGATGCTGCTGGACAGGCTGTCGGGCAGGCTTGGCCGCGGGGCAGTATTCGAGCCCAGGCCGATGGCCGATGCCCAGCCGGAGCATGCGTGGGCGGCAGTGCCACCCACAGCCTCGCGGTCGAGGCCCGAACTGAAGTCCCGGCCAAAACGATCGCAGCACGACGGCTCGCATGCATTCCGCACGCCCCACCGCACAACGGTCAGCACGACGGCTGTTGGAGCTGCCCCGCAGCGGCGGCCGATCTGGCTGCTGCCACAGCCGGTGCGGCTGGAGACCGTGGCGGTCGTGGACTCATCACTTGACTCGGCCCTGGGCTCGGCCCTGAATCAACAAGCGGATACGACGAGTGGTCCGCCAGTGCGGTTTCGGCTGGCGTCACAGCCAGGTTCACCGATGGACGAGGTCGTGAAGGCACACGGTCCGGAACGCATCGAGACAGCCTGGTGGCGCGGGCCGACGGTGCGGCGCGACTATTACGTCGTCGAGACGATGACGGGGGGCCGCTATTGGATCTTTCGTCGGCTGGGCTTTCGTCGTCCGGGCAGCGGCCCGGCCAATCGGTCGGGGAGTGAGTGGTTTCTTCACGGCACGTTTGCCTGAGCATATTTTTCGACACGCAGGAGGGAGAGACGAGCATGCGCGAGCCGCCGTATGCAGAACTGCACTGCAGGAGCAATTTCTCGTTTTTGGAGGGCGGATCGCACCCCGAGGAATTGGTGGAGCGGGCCCATACGCTCGGCTACGAGGCGATCGCCATCACCGATCGGGCCACGCTTGCCGGCATTGTGCGGGCGCACGGCACGGCCAAGCAGACAGACATCAAGCTGATCATCGGGGCGCAGCTGGAGCCGGTCGATGCCATGCCGCTTGTCGTGTGGGCAGCCAACTGCACGGGCTATTCCCAGCTCTGTCGGCTGCTGACGAAGGGCTATGCCGCTACCGTGGGTGACGGTAGCGGCGCGGCGCGTGATCCAGGTGCGCATGCGTGCCGGCTCTCACTGGCCGATATTGCCGCCCACACCGATGGGCTGCTCGCGGGCGTGCCGCTGGCAGCGATCACAGCAGCTGGCATGGGGGATGCCAGCGGGCTGTGCGACGCCAGCGAAGCTGTCCTGCAGTGGCGGGAGGTGTTTGATGATCGGCTGGTGGCGTTGGCCGAGGTGGCACTCGAAGGAGATGACGAAGAACGCCTGCGGTGGTATGCGGCTGTGGGCCGCCAGACGCGGGTGCCGCTCGCAGCGGCGGGCGATATCCGCTACCACGAACGCTCCCGCCTGCCGCTCTTCGACGCCCTTACCGCCGTCCGCCACGGTTGCACGGTGGAAGAGGTGCGGGGCCGGTTGCTCTCCAACGGTGAGCGGCATCTGCACGACCGCCGGACAATTGCCGTGCGGTTTGCCACGCTTGCGGGTGCCGTCGAGCGGTCGGTGGAGATCGCGAGACAGTGCACGTTTTCGCTCGCTGAACTGCGGTATGAATATCCAGATGCCAACGTGCCCGAAGGCCGCACGCCGGCGGCGCACCTGGCAGATCTGGCCTGGCGGGGGGCAGCGAAGCGGTATGCCAACGGCATTCCCGGCGATGTTCCCGGCGGCATTCCCGAGAAGGTGCGGTCGCTCATCGAGCACGAGCTTGCGCTCGTGGCCGAACTTGGCTACGAGGCCTACTTCCTCACCGTCTTCGACATCGTGCGGTTTGCCCGCCGCCGCGGCATCCTCTGCCAGGGGCGGGGGTCGGCGGCCAACTCCGCCATCTGCTACTGCCTTGGGATCACGTCGGTCGATCCGGCCCGCATGGACGTGCTCTTCGAGCGGTTCATCAGCCGTGAACGCTGCGAGGCGCCCGACATCGACATCGACTTCGAGCATGACCGCCGCGAGGAGGTGATCCAGTATGTCTACGAGACCTATGGCCGCAGCCGGGCCGCAATGACGGCCGAGGTGATTTCCTATCGACTGCGGTCGGCGGTGCGAGACCTCGCCAAGGCGCTCGGTCTCTCCCTCGATCGCGTGGAGAAGATCGCCAGTGTGCTCGATGTGGGGGATGGTGTGGAGGAATTGCCGCAGCGGCTGGCCGAGGCCGGACTCGATCCAGCCGACGACACCTGCACGCGGCTCACGACGCTCGTCAGCCAGCTTGTCGGCTTTCCCCGTCATCTGGGGCAGCATGTGGGCGGCATGGTGATGACGCGTGCTTCCTCCGGCGGGCTGCGTGGCGACCTCTGTGATCTCGTGCCAATCCAGCCCGCCGCGATGGACGGCCGCACCATCATCCAGTGGGACAAGAACGACCTCGATGAGTTAGGCATTCTCAAGGTCGATTGCCTGGCGCTTGGCATGCTTTCCTGCATCCGCCGGGCATTCGATCTGGTTGAGACAGCAGGCGGGCCGAAGCTGACGCTGGCGACGGTGCCGGCGGAAGACCCTGCCGTCTACGAGATGATCTCGCGGGCCGACACGGTGGGCGTGTTCCAGATCGAGAGCCGGGCCCAGATGAGCATGCTGCCCCGGCTGAAGCCGGCCTGTTTCTACGACCTCGTGATCGAGGTGGCGATCGTTCGGCCCGGGCCGATCCTGGGCGACATGGTGCATCCCTACCTCCGCCGCCGCTCGGGCGAGGAGCCGGTGACGTTTCCGAGCGAGGCCATTCGCGAGGTGCTCGAGAAGACGCTCGGCGTGCCGCTCTTCCAGGAGCAGGCGATGCGACTGGCCGTCGTGGCGGCCGGCTTCACGCCCGGCGAGGCCGATCAACTCCGTCGTGCCATGGGGGCCTGGCGGCGGCCGGGAGTGATCGACGAGTTTCACAGGAAGCTGGTCGACGGCATGCTCGCCCGCGGCCTTTCGCAACAGTTTGCCGAGCAGGTGTTTCAACAGATCCGTGGCTTCGGTGAATACGGCTTTCCGGAGTCGCATGCGGCGAGCTTCGCGCTATTGGTCTACGTGTCGGCATGGCTGAAGCGGCATCACCCGGCCGCCTTCACGGCCGCCCTGCTCGGCAGCCAGCCGATGGGGTTTTACGCGCCGGCGCAGCTGGTGCGCGATGCCAAGGAGCATGGCGTGCGGGTGCTGCCGGTTGATGTGAATGCCAGCGGGTGGCACGCGCGGCTGGAGGTGGATGGCACAAGCGGCAAGCGGAATGCGGCAAGCCGGGAATCGGCCCGGGGACGGCGGCCGGAGCCGGCCATCCGCCTGGGATTGGAACAGGTGTATGGCCTGGGCGAGGCGGCGGGGCGGCGGATCGAGGAGGCGCGGCGGGCCGGCCATTTCAGACTGCCGCACGAACTGGCCCGGCGGGCGAGTCTCGATCGCGAATCGCTCCTGCATCTGGCCCGCGCCGGGGCTTTTGAGTCGCTGGGGCTCGATCGCCGCCGGGCCGTCTGGGAGGCGATGCGGTGCCTCGACCGTCCGGAAAGCCAGCCACTGCTCCAAGGGCTCCAAGACGAGAGCGACTCCGATGAAGAAGACGATCTCCTCCTGCCCGAGATGACGCGACAGGAGGAGGTGATTGCCGACTACCGCACCTCCGGCCTCTCCTTACGGTCTCATCCGCTCCACTTCGAACGCGACGAACTGGCGGAGCGGGGAGTCATCACCGCCGCTGATGCTGGCGTGTCTCCAGAAGGCCGCCGCATCCAGGTGGCCGGCATTGTGCTCACGAAGCAGCGGCCCGGCACGGCCGGGGGGATGATCTTCCTGACGATCGAGGATGAAACCGGTGCGGCCAACATCGTGGTGCGGCCCGATGTCTGGCAGGCGGCCGACCATGCCGTCCGCCGCGCGGCGGTGCTCATCGTGCACGGGAGAATCCAGCGGCGTGGCCAGGTCGTGCACATCCTGGCCACGAGCCTCGAGCCGCTCACCCTCGCCACCCTGCCGCGAATGTCACGCGATTTCTGCTAGCTTTACGAAAGCAGATCGCTCGCAACAGTTCGGGGCTGACCGGACCCCATCGCCGGACGTTCGCTACGGCCAAACAGGGCTTAGCTCACACCATGCTGAAAGCGCT
>JBILKZ010000085.1:0-17071 GCA_044376405.1 Pirellulales bacterium | reverse complement strand
GAAGGTGCTCGTGCGGTCGAGCTTCAAGGATATGCCCGGCACCGTGATCCTGGCCGCCGAGGAATCGACGCCCCGACCCGCCAGCGGCGTGGCGCTGGCGAAGGACGAGGCCCGAATCACGCTGGAAAACGTGCCCGACCAGCCGGGTTCGAGCCACGCGCTTTTTTCGCAGTTGGCTGCCTCCGGGATCGCGGTCGACATGATCGTGCAAAACGTCGGACAGGGCGGCCAAGCCGACATCTCGTTCACCGTGCCGGTAGACGATCTGCCCGAGGCGCTCGAGCTCTCCAACCGCGTCGCGAAGCAACTCGGGGCCACCGGGGTGTCGCACGATGCGGAGCTGGCGAAGGTCTCGGTCGTGGGCGTGGGCATGGCCACTGCCGAGGGCGTCGCCGGCCGCATGTTTACCGCTCTTTCGCGTGAGAAGATCAATGTCCGCATGATCACGACGAGCGAGATCAAGATCTCCGTGCTCGTCGACCGCAAGGATGGTGCCGCAGCCGTGCAGGCGGTTCACCACGCCTTCGGACTCGAGGCCGAAACGGCCGCCAGCGAGGCCGATCTGGCGGGATCGCATCTGGTGAAGTCGAGCCCACTCGACGTGGTCCGCAGGCTCGAGGGGATGGAGGACCTCGCGATCGAGGACTGCCAACTCGATTCATCGCAGGCGCTCGTGACGTTTACCGACCTGCCCGACACGCCGGGCGTGGCAGCCGCCGTGTTCGAGGAGGTGGGGCATGCGGGGCTCAACGTCGACATGATCGTGCAGAGCCATCCGCGGAATGGCCGGGCCGAGATTTCGTTTACCGTGCCGGCGGAGAGCCGCGACAAGGCGATCGAGGTGGCGCGGAAGATCGCCGCGAGCCGCGGGGCCCACGTCGCCGACGTGCCGCATGTGGCCAAGCTGTCGATCACGGGCGTCGGCATCCGCAGCCACGCGGGCGTGGCTGACCGGCTCTTCAAGCCGTTGGCCGACGAAGGCATCAACATCGACCTCGTGAGCACGAGCGAAGTCCGCCTCAACGTCGTCGTGGCCGCCGAGCACGGCGAGAAGTCACTCACGGTGCTCCGCAAGGCGTTCGGGCTGTAGCCGCCCTCGCTGAGTATTCACTGGCCGAGGCGTGGCCGCGCCACGTCACGCGTGACGAGCACCCGCAGGGGAATGTCGTAGGGCTTCGCGATGATGCAGGCGTGGGTGTCTCGCCTTCTTGTTCTGCTCGGACGAAAGCGCGTGAATGTCCACCGGAAACGTGCCCGGCTCACTCCCGCAGTTCCGCTGGAATACGGGGCGTGGCACCTCGGCATCCGCAGATGAAGGCCGCCAGACGCGAGGCGTGATCGTGAATCGCCTCCAGCGGCCGTCCGCGGAGGAGGCCTGTGATCACGGCGGCGGTGAAGGCATCGCCCGCACCGACGGTGTCGACGATGACGGGCGCCGCGGCAGCGCGGGTCGACACCACGCCGTCTGCCACCAGCACCGAGCCAGCGGCGCCCCGGGTGAGCGCGGCCAGCCTCAGGCCATAAAGGTCGGCAAGCTGCCGGACGGCAGCCAGCGGGTTTTCATCCGAGATTCCGCAGGCCGCGGCGACCACCGGCAGTTCCTCGTCGTTGAGCTTCAGCACCGTGGCGAGCGCCAGCGAATCGCGGATCAGTTCCGGCGAATGAAAATGCTGCCGCAGATTGACGTCGAACACGCGGACGGCCCGCGTGGCGGCGGCCAGAAACCGTCGGATCGTTCGCCGCGACTCCTCCGACCTTTGGCCCAGCGTGCCGAAGCAGACAGCGTCGGCCTCTGCGGCGAGTTGCTCGAAGCCCGGCTCCCAGGCGAGGTGGTCCCATGCCGTATCGGCTGCGAACACATAGCTCGCATCGCCAGCCGGACCGAGTGCTACGGCCACCGTCCCCGTGGGATACCGTGGATCGCGTTGCAGGTGGCTGCAATCGACGCCGAGCGACTCGAGTGCCGCGATCCCTTGATCGCCAAGCGGATCACAGCCCACCCGGCTCACCATGAAACTCCTCACGCCGAGGCCGGCTGCATCGCAGGCCACGTTGCCCGGGGCGCCGCCCCAAACGGCCCCGTCGGGGAACAGGTCCCAGAGTGTTTCCCCGAGGCCAATGACGATCGGGTCGTGTGGAGTGAGTGGTATCACGGGCAGCGGACAGTTTATGATGAAAGCGACACGCCGTGACACGAAGGCATGTTGTGCGGCCATAAACGGCCATCCGTCTTTTGCCAGTCACGACGCTTGCCGAGTATGCCAGATCGTTCGAGAACGACAAAGAGTTGTTTGTTGCCATGCCTGCACGGTCTCGCAAACAATCGTCGACGCCTAGCGACTGGGCTGCTGAACAGGAGCGGTTTCTCACCCGCATCGCCCCCGAGAGCCATTTTCATCGCGCGTTCGACGGCCTGGGGGACGTGTATTTCTTCGCCAAGAACCTCGCGGGCGAGACACTGTTTTTCAGCCGTGGCATCCTGCCCCACATCGGACTCGAGCGTTACGAGCAGATGCTCGGCGCGACAGACGAAGACCTCACGCCCGGCCCGTTCGCCGCCCACTACCGTGCCGATGACCGGACGGTGATCGAGTCGAAGAAGCCGCTGGTCGGTCACGTCGACGTGTGGTTCGACGACGTCGGACTGCCCGACTGGTACGAGACCAACAAGTATCCCATCTTCGATCGCAGCGGCAGCGTGATCGGCGTGATGGGCACGCTTCGCGGGTGTCGTGGGATCGCGCCGCCGGGCGCGGTCGGCAGCCGGCTCGGGCCGGCCATGGCGGTCCTGCGGGCGGAACTCACCCGATTTCCCCCAATTTCCCGCCTCGCGACGGAGTGCCGCATGTCGACGCGACAACTTCAGCGATCCTGCCAGAAGGTTTTTTCCTTCGGCCCGCGGACCTACTGGATGAAGTGCCGCATTCGCGCGGCCTGCGAGTCACTTCAAAAAGGTGAGGAACCCATTATCTCCGTCTCGCAACGGCTCGGCTTCTGCGACCAAAGCAACTTCACGCAGCATTTCCGCCGCCACACCGGCCTCACGCCGGCGGCCTACGTCACCCGGGCCAATGCTCGGCGATCTTCCGCTTCAGAAACGTGACGCTGCGGGCGAGTTGATCCATGCCCTCGACGCCGTCCTCGATGCTGATCCAGCCGTGGAATCCTTTGGAGACAAGTTCGCTGAAGATGGCGTCGTAGTCATTGAGCCCCTTGCCGATCTCTCCATGCCGCAGCCGCTTGGCATAGCCCAGAGCTCCGCCTTCCTCCCGCCGCAGGTCCTCGATCGTGCCCTCGATGAGCGAGCGGTCACTGGCATGCATCGTGACCACCCGGTGCGACACTCGCTTGAGGAGCTCTAGCGGATCCTCGCCGGCCAGGAATGTGTTGCTCGGATCGTAATTGACTCCAAAATGCGGATCGTGAATCGCGTCGACGAGCTGACAGAAGACATCCATCTTCTGGGCGAACTCCGGATACTCCCAGAAGTCGTCCTTGTAGTGGTTCTCGATGATCAGCGTGATGCCGCGATCGGCCGCGTAGGGAATGCAGGCGGTGATCGACTCGGCAGCCAGCCGCACGCCCTCGTCGATCGTGAGTTCCGGTCGCCGCTGACCCGAGAGCACGCGGCAGTAGGATCCGCCGATCGCGTGCGTCATGTCGATCCACCGCTTTTGCTTCACGATCTCACGGGCCCGGAAGGTCGGATCGGGATGCGTGAAGTCGGGTGAACAGCACATCATCGGGATGGTCATTCCGTGCGACTCCACCTCGCGGCGAAACCGCGGCCAGTTGGCCTCGTCGGCCATCTCGAGGAAGCCGGCATACCATTCGAGACCATCCACTCCGAGCGGCGCGGCGAGCGTGATCCATTCCGACACCCGCATCGTGCCGTCCTTGCAGAGGGCCTGCATGAAGGCCTTGGGAAACGCGGCGAGGCGGGGTCTCGGCAAACGTGTGGGAGCGAGTGATGCGGTCATGATCGTGGAGGTGCTGGAACGGTGAGGATATTTTTGGGCGGATTGCGGCCGATGAACGGATGCTGCTCCAGATCGACCACCTGCCCGCTCATCGGGCCGCACTCGTCGGCGAGCCAGTAAACGGCCGCGGCGGCGATCTCCTCGGGCTTGATCAGCCGACCGGCCGGGCAGAACTCCTTGGGCAAAGAGGCGGGCCAGTCGTCGGCCAGCCCGTGGCTCCGCTTGCGCAGCATCTCGTTTTCGGTGAGCACCCAGCCCGGATTGATCTGGTTGACGCGGACGCCCTCCTCACGGAAGAGCACGTCGCCGAGGTTCCGCGTGAGCGTCATGAGCCCGCCCTTGGAGATGCTGTAGGGGAGCAGGTTGGGCTCGCCGCAGTAGGCGTTGACGCTGCCGATGTTGAGCACGCTGCCCCGCGTGGCGGCGAGGTGCGGCAGTGCCGCCTGAATGAGCTGCAGCGGCGCGAGCGTGTTGACGGCGAGCGTGCGGTTGAACGAGGCCGCGTCGGTCGAGCGAATGTCGCCGGTGGTGATGACCGCGGCGTTGTTGACGAGCCCGTCGAGCCGGCCGAACGACGCGATCGCCAGCGACACAAGGCCGCCGGGGCAGCCCTCGGCGGTGAGGTCCTCGACATGGCCGACGGCCACGGTCGCCCCCAGTGCCGCCACGGTCTCTGCCACGAGGTCCGCCTCGAGGCCGTGGATCACGACCCGGGCTCCCTCGGCCACGCATCGTGTGGCGATCGCCCGCCCGATACCGGTGGCGCTGCCCGTGACGAGAACGACCTTGCCGGAGAGTCTCATGCTCGCTGCACCTTGAGTGGCTGATAAAGGCGACTGCCGTCCGGGGTGAACCTCGGCACGATCATATCGCCGACGGCGCGAGCACGCTCTTCACGACGGCGCCGGAGTGCATCTTCTCGAAGGCTTCGTGCCACTTCTCCAACGGCCAGACGCCGCCGATGATCGGGCGAACGTCGAGGGCGCCGCTGGCCAACAGCGCGATCACCCGCTCCCAGATCGGCCAGTTGTGGCTGAAGCTGCCCTGCAGCGTGATGTTTTTCTGCACGAGCGGGTCGAGCGAGAAGTTGAGCGGCTGCGGGCCCCAGCCCACCTTGCTGATCCAGCCCGCTGGGCGAACGAGATCGAGCGCGATTTTGAGCGTCGCGCTCGCCCCCGCAGCATCGACCACGCCGTCGCAGCCGAGGCCGTCCCGTTCCAGGGCCCAGGGCTTGGCGTCGCCGATGATCACCTCGCAGCCATACTTCTTCGCGATCGCGAGCCGGCCGGCGTCGGCAGGCAGCCCCACGATCGCCACCTCGGCTCCGCAGAGCCTCGCCATCGCCGCGCAGAGGATGCCGATCGTGCCGGGACCGAGTACCACCACACGGTCGCCCGGCTCGATCCGGGCGTTTTTTACGACGGCCGAGTAGGCCACGCAGCAGGGCTCGGTGAGGCAGGCCTGCTCGAACGGCAGCTGGTCAGGCACGCGGTGCAGGATCCGCGACGGCACCTTCACGAATCGGGTCATCGCCCCGTTGACGCCGTATCCAAACCCTTTCCGCGTCGGATCGAGGTTGTAGAGGCCGCGGCGGGTCATTGGATTGTCGTGGCTGATGATCGCGGCGGTCTCACTGACCACGCGGTCGCCCACCTTCCAGGCCTGCACGTTGCCGCCGGCCTCGACGATCCTGCCGCCGAACTCGTGGCCGAGCACGACAGGATAGTTGACCGGCCACGAATGGTCGGCGGTCCACTGATGGAGGTCGCTGCCGCAGACGCCGACGTTAGCCACTTCCAGCAGGACGTCATCCGGGCCGATCGCCGGCTGCTCGATCTCGCGGATCTCGACGGAGCCCTTCTCGGGGGCGAAGTTGACGACAGCAGAGGTTTTCATAAGTGGGAAATCACTTTCTGTTCCACTTTTTGGTCATGGACGGCCTTGCAGATCATTCGGAGCGATCCTTCCAAGTCTCCATCGGCGGTCTTGAAGGAGTCGGCATCGATCGTCAGCGGGGCGCCGAGCACGACCAGGGGGGCACCGTATCCCGGACAGGCGACTGCCTGCTCGAGCGAGAGACCGCCCACCGCTTGCACCGGCACCTTCACGGCTCTGACCACCTCCCGCAACTGGTCGAGCGGGCTGGGCATCCGGTGGCCGGCCGCCGCGATGCCGCGGCGCTCGTCATAGCCGATGTGATGAATCACGTAGTCGCAGCCGAGATCTTCGAGCCACTTGGCTCCGGCGACCATGTCGGGGCAGACCATGTTGTCGCCCATCACCTTGCAGCCGAAATCAGCTCCGGCCTTCACCACGCACTTGATCGTCTCTTCATGCGCTCTGGCCATCACGACCACATGGGTCGCGCCGGCCTTGGCCATCATCTCGGCCTCCAGATAGCCGCCGTCCATGGTCTTGAGGTCGGCGACGATCGGCACGTCGGGAAACGCGGCTCGCAGTGCCCGCACGCCGTGCAGGCCCTCCGCGAGGATCAGCGGCGTGCCCGCCTCCAGCCAGTCGACGCCGGCACGCAGTGCCAGAGCCGCCGTCTCGAGGGCTTCGTTGATATCCGTCAAGTCGAGCGAAATCTGAACGATTGGTTTCATGGTCGCGGGAGTCTACCGCCCCGGCCTCCAATGGCTCTATGCACAAAACGACACGGCTCACGCCGTCACGCTTTCCGGTACACATGGCCGCAGATCGAGGGAACGCCGATGCCATCACCGGCATCGTGACCGCTGCCTATCACCCCAGCACGTCGGAGAGCACTTCCTCGGCCACGTAGATCGGCAGGTTGGGCTCACACGTGACTGCGACCGCGATCGCGTCGGAGGGGCGGGCGTCGATCTCCACGACTTCGCCATCCTTCAGCACGCGGATCGTGGCGAAGTAGGTGTGCTCTTTCAACTCCGAGATCACGATGTCCTGAAACTCACCGCCGAGCAGTTCGACAGACGCCACCAGCAGGTCGTGCGTGAGCGGACGTGGCGACTGGTGGTGCTTGACGCGACGGTCGATGCTCGTCGCCTCGAAGAGGCCGATGAGGATCGGAAACGTGCGGTCGCCCTCGACCTCCTTGAGGTAGACCACCTGCTGGTCGTTGATCTCGCTGATGATGATCCGCGAGAGTTCCATCTGGACGCTCATGATTTCGTCTCCGACTGTGCGGACCCTCTGGAATACAACGCTTGGGAATGACGCGTCCGACCGGCTGCTGCGTCCGGCCGCTTCTTCCAAGAGTACCCGAAACCGAATCGCGTTTCACGCGCGGCGGCTCGGGAGGCCCGAGCCAGCACAAGCAACCGGACCTTGGCGAGGAAACACGAACAGAATGCTCATGATTTCCGTGAGGCCAGTTCCGCGAGCGAGGCGACGCCCTTGGCGAGTTTCGCCTCCAGTTCGGCCAACTGCTCCCGCTCCTTCGCCACCACGGCCGGCGGGGCCTTGGCCGCGAACTTTTCGTCGGCGAGCTTCGCCTGCTTGGCCGCGATGAAGCCGGCTGTCTTCTCGTTTTCCTTGGTGAGCCGAGTGATCTCGGCCCCCACGTCGATCAGGTCGGCCAGATCGACGAACAGGTCGCAGCCCATCGCTGAAGCCGTCGCGGCCCCGGCTGCCCCGACGGCGTCGGGGCCCGCGGCCGTGATCTCCACCGTCGCCATGGACTCGATCGCCGCGTGCATCGGCTGAAGCAGGTCGGAGGTATCACGCGGTCCACGGATCGCCACCTCCACCTTCGTCCGCGGCGGCACGTTCTGTCGCGACCGGATCTCGCGGATCGCCGCGACCACTCCCAGGAACGTGCCAAACTGCTTCTCCGTGCGGTCGTCGATCCACTCGGCCGGCGGCTCAGGCCAGCGGGCCACCATGATCGAGGCCGCGAGCTCGCCCGCATCCCAAGGCATCCGCCGCAGGCCCGCTGCCTCGCGGAGATGCTGCCAGATCTCCTCCGTGACGAACGGCATGATCGGATGGAGCAGCCGGAGGATCGTGTCGAGGGCGAGCAACAGCATCGACTGCGCCTGCGGCCGCAGGGCCGGATCGGCCAGCCGCGACTTGCAGAGTTCGAGGTAGGCGCTGCAGAACTCGTCCCAGGCAAACGCATAGAGAATCCGGGCCGCCTCGGCGAACTTGTATTCGTCGATCGCCCTGGTCGCGTCGCGGGTGACGCTGGCCAGCCGGCTGGCCAGCCAACGGTCTTCGAGCGCGGCAAAGCTGCCACACCCGCTCGACAGATCCCGCCCCTGGAAGTCTTCCAGGTTCATGAGCACGAAGCGGGTGGCGTTCCAGAGCTTGTTCGAAAAATTTCGGCCCGACTCGAAGCGTTCGCTGAGTGCCGGGCCGCGGGGCAGGGCAAGGTCGGCAGGACTGCTCGCCCACTGCGTCCGGAACGCCGCTTTGCACTTCGGGCACTCGATCCGCGGCAGCATCCGGTTCTGCACCGTCTGCTCGATGCGGGCGGAGCAGCCCGGGCACTGAAACTCTACCGGCATCCGCACGTCCTGCGTCTCGGTGGCCATGCTCACCATGCCAAACCGCAGCGCGTCGGCTCCGAGGGCTTCGATCACGTCGAGCGGATCGACGCCGTTCCCCTTGCTCTTGCTCATCGTCTCGCCGTAGCGGTCGAGGATCTTGGGGTGGATGGCGACGTCGCGGAACGGAATCTTTCCCGTGTCAAAAAGCCCCATGATTACCATCCGGGCGACCCAGAGCGTGATGATGTCGCGGCTGGTGACGAGCGTGGTGGTGGGATAGAAGCAGTCGAGCTCCGCCGTCTGGGCAGGCCAGCCGAGGGTGGAGTGCGGCCAGAGCGCCGAGGAGAACCAGGTGTCGAGCGTGTCGGGATCGCGGACGAGCGGTTTTCCCGCCACGACGTCGACGCCGAGCGACTCGTCCGATGAGCAGACATGCCAGCCACTGCCGCCGTCGGTCTTCCACGACACTGTCTGCCGGCCCGCGAATGCCTGCTGAAGATCGGCTTCCGCCACGCCCTCGACGTGCCATATCGGAATCCGGTGGCCCCACCAGAGCTGCCGGCTCACCGGCCAGTCGCGTTTCTCGCCGAGCCAGTCGAGATAGCTTTTGGCGTAGCGATCGGGCACGATCCGAATCTTGCCCTGCGTGACCGCGTCGAGCGCGGGCTGCGCGATCTCGCTCATGCGAATGAACCACTGATCAGCGAGGAAGGGCTCGATCGGCGTCTTCGACCGGTCGGAATGGGCCAAGTCAATGACGCGATCCTCCACCTGCACGAGCTGGCCGGCCGCCTCGAGATCGGCCACCACCCGCGCGCGGGCCTTCATCATGGTGAGGCCGGTATAGGGGCCCGCCTCGGCGTTGAGGGTGCCTTCGGGCTTCAAGATGTTGATCATCGGCAGCTTCTGCCGCAGGCCGACGTCGTAGTCGTTGGGATCGTGGGCCGGCGTGATCTTCACGCAGCCGGAGCCCATCTCGGGCTTGGCCCAATCATCAGCCACGAGCGGAATCGCCCGGCCGAGTAGCGGGAGCCGCACCTGCCGCCCGTCCTTCGCCATCGCCGCCAGGGTTTCGAGCGCGGGCAATAAGTCGCGGCGCCGCAGCTCGAGATCCTCGATCGCCCGGTCGATGTCGGCATGTTCCTTGACCGACGCGGCAGCCCGCTTTTCACGCAGCGCTTTCTCCGCCTCGGCAAGGGCCTCAACTGGCTCCGGATGTACGGCCACGGCCGTGTCGCCGAGCAGGGTCTCGGGCCGCGTTGTGGCCACCGTCACGCTCGTCGGCTCGCCGGGCTTGGCGTCGATGACGTCATAACGAATGTGCCAGAAGTGGCCCTTCACCTGCTCGTGAAACACTTCGTCGTCACTCACGGCCGTCTGCAGGAACGTGTCCCAGTTGACGAGCCGCTTGCCGCGGCGGACGAGGCCCTTCTCGAAGAGTCGGAAGAACGCCTCGCGCACGGCCCGGGCACACTGGTCATCGAGCGTGAACCGCACCCGGTCCCAGTCGCAGCTCGCTCCCATGTCGCGGAGCTGCCCGAGAATCCGCTTCTCATACTGCTCCTTCCAGGCCCAGATCCGCTCGACGAGCTTTTCGCGGCCGAGGTCGTGCCGGGAGAGTTTTTCCTCCTCGAGCAGCCGACGCTCGACGACCGCCTGCGTGGCGATGCCGGCATGGTCGGTGCCGGGCATCCAGAGCGTGTTGTAGCCCTGCATCCGCCGCGTGCGGACTAGCAGGTCTTGGAGGCTGTTGTTGAGGGCGTGGCCGAGGTGAAGGGCGCCGGTGACGTTCGGCGGCGGGATGACGATCGAGAATGTTTTCTTTTCCGGCCCACCGAGATTGGTACCTGCGGCCTGCGGCTCGGCGTGCCAGTAGCGGCCGGCATCCCAGAGGGTGCGGCAGCGGGCCTGGGCGGCGGCATGGTCGTATTGCTTCGGCAGTTCGTGCATGATGTGTCTCTCAGGAAACGTGATCGGGGATCGCAAAATGTAGCGGAAAACGGCCGATTGCCGCCATGGGAAGACGCCTGCCCGGGAGAAGCCCCGGACGGCCGCAACTCCACGGACGATTCCCCGTTGAAAGGCACGTGCGGGCCGTCTCGCATACGGCCACCAGCGTCGACACGCGAGCAGGGCATGAACAAGGACATGACACGAAAGAAGAACGCATGACGCTCGTTCGTTCGCGGTGCGTGTTCGCGATCGCGTTGTTTCTGATGATCGGTGCCGCCTCAGACACGGCGTTGGCCCATCCGTGGCACCGCCATCGCCGTGACGACCACGACGCTGTTCAGCAAAAAGCTCCTCCGGCCGTCCCTTCCCGCTTCCAGCTCACGGCCAACGCAAAGCCCGAGCGGGCGGACGGCACCGACATCGCCAAGGCCTTCGAGCCTTTCGTCGAACTGAAGGCGATCTCCGTCCGGAGCGACGACCGATATTTCTTCGTCGAGTCGAACGGCATTCCAGACCATCCGCTGATGGTCGGCATCCGGGCGTGGCAGCAGCAGGTGCCGCTGCCGCAGAAGTATGTCGGCGACAACGCCTGGCAGATTCCGCTCGAGCCAGTGCCGGCGACCAACCCGGTCACGACGAAAAACAAGTTCCTGCGCGGGGCCATCGCGCTGGCGGTCAACGGCGTGCCGATCTTCAATCCACTCAACAACCGCGGCGAAGATGCCTTCTTGATCGGCGAACTCGACGAGTATGGCGGCCACTGCGGCCGAGCCGACGACTACCACTACCACATCGCGCCGGTGCACCTTGAGAAGCAGGTCGGCAAGGGGATGCCGATCGCCTACGCGCTCGACGGCTATCCGATCTATGGCTACACGGAGCCCGACGGGTCGCCCGTGAAGGGACTCGACCGGTTCAATGGCCACGAGCGTGCCGACGGCAACTACCACTACCACGCCACGAAGGCGTACCCGTATCTGAACGGCGGCTTCCGCGGCGAAGTGACGGAGCGGGACGGCCAGGTCGATCCGCAGCCACGGGCCGAGCCGGTGCGGCCGTCGCTGCAACCGCTCCGCGGCGCGACGATCGTTGGCTATGAGTCGCCCACGCCCACCAGCCGTCGGCTGACCTACGAGGTCGGCGGCCGCCAGGGTTTCGTCGACTATAGAGTGAACGGCGACGGCACGCTCGTGTTTGACTACACCGATCCGTCGGGCAAAAAGTCCTCGGAAACCTACACGCCCCGCGGACGCGGCCCGGGTGGACGCGGCGGGCCCGGTCCCCGCGGAGAGGGTGGTCGGGGACCACGTCGGCCGGGTGACGATCGTCCACCGCCGCCACCCGACCGTGCCGACGATCGCCCGCCCCCGCAGACCGACAGCAATCGACCCGCCGGACGCGAGCGGGCCGGATCCTCATCCACGACGGTGGCGGAAATAGCATCGCTCACCGTCACGAGTTCAGCCATCGGCGCCGACGGGAATCTGCCAGCGGAGTTCACCTGCGACGCCGCCGGCGTATCGCCGCCACTGGAATGGCAGGCCGGCCCTCCCGGTACGAAGTCCTACGCCATCTCTCTCTGGCACGAGGCGCCGGATCGAGTGAAGTCGTACTGGGTCGTCTACGGCATTCCCAGCAAGAGCACGCAGCTAGCGAAGAATTCCCGCACCGTCGGCACGATTGGACTCAACGACAAACGTCGAGCGGAGTATGACCCGATGTGCTCGAAGGGTCCGGGCGTGAAGCAGTATCACGTCACTGTCTACGCGCTCTCGGCCGTGCCGACCCTCCGCCCGAACGCCGCCACGCGGGACGCGCTGCTCGAGGCGATCAAAGACATCACACTCGCCGAGGGCACGCTCACCTACACCTACGAACGCGGGGCAAGGCGATGACCCGCATGGCCGCGACTACGCAGCGGACATGAGGGGGCCGAAAGCCGGCTGACAATGAGGGTGGGAGCAAATTCCCGTTGGTGACACACGGGTTTTTGGAGACGGCATCACGGATTCCCTCGCTTGCGCGTCGGGCTTGCAGGGGTCATCCAAGCCCACAGCGAAAGCAAGGGAATGAGGCATGCCCAACGCCGGCTCGTTGGCCCTGTCCCAGGTGCCCTCAGGAGCCTTGGTCCGAGCCTTCACCGTCCAGGCTTCCCTCGCCGATCAGGCTCTCGGCGACCTCGTCAAACACCTCCTCCTCTGCAGGGCTTTGGCAATACTCTGCCTTCACTTCCCGCATGAGTTCAGCTGCGACGATCCGCGCATCGTGATCAGACCCTGACTGCCGCGGCCTGTGCGAGCGGTCAAAAACGTCGTAATCTTTGAACCAACCCTGCCCGTCGGGATATTTCATTTTCTGCACGTGCCCGACCTGATCGAAATGTCTTGCTCCCGCAGCAATGATGTTTTTATCCAGTGTGGCGTTTTCTGGCATCGTGTTGACCGACAGGGCGAACACGAGCGGGCGGCTATGGGCGTCAGCGAACCTGACACGCTTCGTTTGCTTCTCCTCGGAGATCAGCCTGCTGCTCGCCCTTGCCATCTTTAATATCGGTGCACCGCAGATCTTGCGAAACTTCGCCTGGTTGAGACGCTGGCGAGTATGCCAGTCGCTCATGTCGCCCTCCCAGACGGGCTCGATCCTTTCCGGAGCAGCCTGTTTCGAAGCAGCCTGTTTCACGAGCGGCTTCTTCTCGACATAGACTTTTTTGAGTTCCACCGTGAGACCATCCCCCTGCGCCTGTAGGTCTCGAACAGGGTAGAGCCCTTCCTTCCCTCCCATCTCAGTTTTGGGAGACCCCACGAGACCGCGGCTGTGGTCGCCTATTTTACGAATGGCCGCGATACTGAGGGCCTTGTCGACGACGCACTCCAGTTCCATGAACTGAAACAACTCTTGGCTCTCGACCTTCTTAGCGACGCTGACGCAGACGTCTACGAGTTCTCGATGATCCGGCTTCGACGCATACGCACTGCGCAATCGTTCGAGGCCCTGCCGAGCATTGCAGACGAGACTGCTGAGCGACAACGCGACGTCTCGCCTCAGGCGAAGCCCCTGCCTAGAGTGAAGGTAGGTCTTTGGATCGGCATCAAGATGACGGAGTTGCTCCTTCAGGATTTGCACCATTTGCGGCCCCTTCGCCTGGCGCAACCGGTTTGCTTCCGCGTACACCCGCAGGTGAATCTGCTTCGCGAAGCTGTCGAGAACCAGCGAATCTGCCGGCCGGTAGATTTGCAACGACGCCTGGTAGAGAACGCCCAGCACGTCGCCGGCCAGGATTTCGAACGAATCGTTTTCGTTGCGGAAGAAAGCGCTCGATCCGACTTCAAACAGTGAGCCGTACGTTCGCAGCTTGAGCTTTTTTTTGGCGGTGAGTTGCGCGAGGGCGGCCAGATTCGTCTCCAGAAAACTCAGCTTCCAAGGGCCCGTCGGACGGGCCGTCCAGAGGTCCATCACTGCCGAATCCCCCCCCGACCGGCACAGATCCTCGAACGACTTCACTCTGCACTTCATCGCCAGCGCCCACACGGCGTTGAGCCGCTGCACTTTTTCCCTACTCTCGCGGAACAATGCCATGTGTGCCCCTATTCGTATCGTCGTCTGATTACCAACGCACAGCTGCCGGGCAATCAATGTGCTAGCTTGGCACCACCGCCGATCTGAGCCTTGACTTTTGGATCCAAAGATTAAAACGAGGCCAGTGCGGGGTCGTCTCGTATCGGAGCTTCACCGCCAGTTGCGACCTGGCGCGTTAGGACCTGGCAACATGCGAGCATCGGCCACGGGAGACGTCCCGATCAGCCAATCAGTTCACAGCCGATCGTGTCGTAGCCGAGCGTGACTCGCTCGACGGCGAATTCGTGACTCGTGGAGTCGAGGCTTCCCTGGGCAACCGCCGCAATCCACGCGCCCGCGAAGGTCCAGCGGCGAATGGGATTACCGTCGTTGACAGCCGTCACCACGAAGGTGCGGCGGGGACGGCTCGATGGCTCCTTGCTGCCGAGCGTCTCGCCGAGCCAGCGATTGAAGACGCTGTCGCGGCTGTCCTCGACCTGCTTGTAGAAAGTTAGGAAAGGCTTTTCGGCATCCCCTGCGGCCGTCAGATACTCGAACATATCGCAGGAGAGGATCGTGTCGATCGCCTCACCGTCGAGCGTGACGGCGAATTCATTGGACTGCAGCGTGTTGACACCGTGCATATTCATGAACATTTCTCTGTGAAACGAGTTTGGCAACGTGGTGGGGAGCGTTTCCTACCTGCGGAATAATCTAGCTGGGGTGCCGCAGCGCCCACAAGTCGACGTCCTCTCCGTTTCGGAAACGGTTGCTGGGGTGCCATTGAGCGGGCTATTCTTTGAGGCGACATGGAGGTGAACAAACCGGCAGCGTCCCACGAAATTGCACCGGTTCACCCTCGATGGCGTCCGATGCTCTCCAAGGGTTCGGTCGCGGGACTCCAATCTCTTATCGCAGCGATAGTAGCAACACAAGGAGAGCGGCTTTATGCCGAGCGATCTTCACAGCAGGCTCATGGAGCCCACAGGCGTCCACAACTATGTGGAGATCCCGACGCTGGCGAGTTGGGCAGGGGATGTCGTCAAAGCGAATCAGCGGCTCGCAATGTTCCGCTCCAACGAGGCAAAAAAAGCCATCGCGCAGCAGTTTCAAGGCGGCCTCGCAGTCAGCCCGGCCGCCCCGACCACTCGCGCGCAACTTAAGCAGATGGGATTTGTCGCCGCCGTCGCTGCTCAGCAAACGCACACTGGCCATCAGCATGGATCGCACCAGCCCGGCGGGCGGGTCGCCGGCGATCTGACCAACCGTTACGTCGTCGACGCGGCGATCGGGCGATACCAGGCCGGCAAACTGCAGGCGGGCGAACCCAACAACCAGATCTCGAAAGCCATCCTCGGCTCGCTGCTCGTGGACATCTACGCCGTGACGGGCAAGTTCATGGCGACTATCTCACGCAACCCCAAACTCCGCACCGACGACGACTGCGCCCTCTTTCCTTTCTATCGAGCGCTCCATTGGGCTGCCGCCGACGCCTTCGGCAAGGTCTTCGGCGTCAATGGCGACGAGATTGACGCCTATCTCAACCAGCAACTGATCGGCATGACATCGCATGGCCATGCAGTCGACACAAACGTTGGACGCGAAGTGCACAAGGATCCCGTCACGGGGAAACAAGCTGCGCGGCTCGTCTATCTCAGTGACGAGGAGGCTTTGGCGTGTCAACTGCATGTCAGCGATGGCAAGTTGATGATCACCAATGCCCACGGGGCGCTCGAGCCGTTCGATTGCTCCGGAGAGGAATTCAAGGACACGTCGAGAACCAAAGACGGGAACCGCACCCCAAAGGCAAACACTGCCTTCTCGGGGAGGGAAAATAACGGCGGGAAGGGGGTCGCCGGATTCGCGATGGGCGTGAACCGCAACATCTATTCAAGCAGGCACTGGAACCACGCCGCTTCAAAGGGTTCGTTTTATCACTCGAGCTATTTTGGTGGCAGCAAGGTGCTCTGCACAGGCTGCATCACGGTGGTCGCTGGCGACCTCATCTATATTAACAACGACAGCGGCCACTACCGTCCGAGCGGGTACCAACTGTCGCTGGCCCTGCAGGCCTTGCAGGCTCAGGGCGTAGACATCACCAACGTGACCGTAGACCTCACGCGAAACGATCGCACATTCGGGATGACGAAGGCTCCGACGCTGCTGGAGGCCACCGCCAAAGAGGGCATACCTTTCAACATCGTTTCCACGGCGGACTTCGCCAACATAGCCAGGCGGGTTCGCGCGGCTCTCACGGCCTACGAAGCGCGTTCCAAGGGGTTGTTTACGTCCCAGAGTAAGAAGTCAAAGGACACGCTGAAGACCCTGAAGGAGATTCGCGACAACGAAACGCTTGTCAAAGAAGTTCAATTCCGTCTTCAGCATGTTATTAGGGAGTGGTGGCCTCGTATCAGACCGATCGCGTCTCCGCTGGGAACGGACCCAGCTGAGCGATACGGCACATTGAGCGGCTCGGAATTAAGAGACAAGTTGTATGACGCCATAGAGCCTCTATTCGGCCCTCCAGCGAAGAGGTGATAGGAGCGCCAACCACCAGGGTCGGCTGCATGACCGGCCCTCCTTCAAGTGATGAAAAATCGACCTTGGGCGATCACTCGTTGTCGAAATTGCAGAGCTTCGGCGTATTCCTCCCTGTTGAAGACCTCGTTGTCATAGCCACGGTAGCGTGTAATCACCCAATCCAACTCTGCGATCGTGCGTGCGTACCAGCCAGTCGTCGCTGGATCGGGATCGATCCACCCTGTGCCAACGCCAATCTGCTTGCCTTTCGCGGACCACTCGGCCATTTTGGTCCGAAACCGAGACGGGTATTCGGCGACCGAGCAATGAATCTTCGCCCACGGGTCGATCACGCGGGCGTCAGGAATGGCAAGTCGCTGAGCCGGGGTCACGACGACACCCGTGTTGTCAGTGCTCATAAAGGTCTGCTGTCCCACGAGCCGCAGGCCGACGACCGCGAAGACGTGATCTCCTTTTTCCCCTTGGACGAGCTGCCCCGGCGCTCTCGAGAGCGACACCTTGCTGACGAACGGAACGTGTTGCTTCTCCAGAAAAAGACAGGCCAGCGTGGCCAGTTCGTCGCAATTGCCA
>JBILKZ010000084.1:0-17170 GCA_044376405.1 Pirellulales bacterium | reverse complement strand
GCACGCCCTTGATGCCCTCGCCCGCATCAACATGCTGTCGCTCACCGCGTCGCAGATCATGGGGGCAATCGACCGCATGAAGCCTCACCGCCAGCCAGCCCCGGCGGAGTCGCGGCACGAGTCCAGTCCGCTCCAGGTCGTCGACGTGGCGTGCGGCGGTGGTGACGTGACGGTCGCACTCGCCCACAGGCTCGGCCGACGACTGCCGGCAGTGCATGTGACAGGCCTCGACATCAGCCCCCGCGCGGTCGCACGGGCCGAGCGGCATTCCCGCCGGAAGCCCGACAGAGCCACCGTATCCTTCGGCGTGCACGACATCCTGGCAACGGATTGCCCCCCCTGTGACGTTGCCATCGTCTCGCTCTTCCTGCATCACCTCGACGATGACGACGTCGTTCGAGTGCTCGTGTCCCTTGCCCGCGCAGCGCGGATCGGCATTGTCGCGTCGGACCTGCTGCGCAACGCGACGGGTCTCACACTCGCGGTGGTCGGCACGGCCGTGCTGTCGCGGTCGCGGGTGGCCCGCGTGGATGGACCGCTCTCCGTGCGTGCCGCCCGCACGCCCGCCGAATACCGCATGCTGCTCGACCGCGCCGGCCTCCGCGAGGCGACCATTCACCGTGCCTGGCCGCAGCGGGCGATCCTCGCCTGGACGCGGACCCGAGACCAGCCAACACCAGCCGCCGCGCAGGGCACCGCATGAGCCTGCCTTCTGGCCCCGGCGGCATACATCCGGTCAACGCGACGCTCACGCCTGCAGCCGCGGCCGCCATCGATTGGCACGCCATCGTGATCGGCGCGGGTCCGGCCGGCACGGCGGTGGCGATCCGACTGGCCCGCCAAGGCCTGCGGGTCTTGCTCGTCGATCGGTCGTCGATGCCTCGCCCGAAGGTATGCGGCTGCTGCCTCTCGCAACTGGCGGTCGCCGAACTCGCCTCGCTCTGCCCGGCCAATGCGTTGCCCACACCACTGCCGCTGGCCACGGTCTGCCTCGTGTCGGCTGGGCGGTCGGCCCGCATGCCCATGCCCGGCGGCGGCGTGCTGTCACGCGAGGCGCTCGACACGGCGCTCGTCCGGCAGGCGATCGCCGCGGGCGCGGACTGGCTCCCCACCATGCTGGTCGAGGCCATTCACGAGGCGCCGTCCCGGGAGCAATCGGCCGATCTCGGGCAGGAAGGTGTGACGGTCGTGGCTCGCACCACGACCACGGAGCCGCAGGCTCCCGTGCAACTGCATGGCCGCGTGGCCGTGATCGCCGCCGGACTGGCCGACACGATCCGCATTCCATCGCACGACACCAGCACGTCGATCGACGGCCGCCTCGCGCAGCATGCGGGCCATGATCGACGAGGCCGCCACGTGGCGCCGGGCAGCCGCATCGGCGTGGGCACCACAATCACCGCCGCGTCTCCAGGGCATCGCGCAGCGGCGCTCGAGTTGCCTGTGGGCGAACTCGTGATGGCAGTCGGCCGCCATGGCTACTGCGGCCTCGTCCGGCTCGAGGACGACAGGCTCGATCTGGCCGCCGCGGTCGACCGGAAGCTTATCGCCGCTGAGGGCGGCCCCGCCGCAGGGATCGCCCACCTGCTCCACGAGGCCTGCGGCGATAGCCCTCTCGCCACGGCCATGGAGCGAACGATCCTGTCGGTGCCGGGAGCGACCTTCCGGGCCACGCCTCCGCTGACGCACCATTCGCCACGGATCGCCGGTGCCACGCAGCGCATCTTCCGTGTCGGGGATGCCGCGAGCTACGTGGAGCCGTTCACCGGCGAGGGCATCGGCTGGGCGTTGGCCGGCGGCAGGATTCTCGCCGAATCGTTGCTCGACGACATCGCCACGGCAGCCGCCAGCTACCGGCTGGCCCACAGACGCCTGTTCGCCGCCCATCACGCCCGCTGCCGGTGGGTCGCCCGCGGCGTCCGCCAGCCGGGAATCGTGCTGGGGGCCGTGGGGTTCGCGCAGTGCATGCCATGGGCAGCCAGACGGGCCGTGCCGCTGCTCGTGGGCGCATCGATTTCAGCTCGCAGCGACCCCCGCTAGCTGGCTTTTTCCAGAGCCAGCGAGCGGTCTTGCCCGCCCCCCGCCGACCTGCTATTCCTCCCGGCCGACAACGCTGCCGGAGAGTGCTTTGGCCTCCACCCCTATCGTCTTCGAACTCCTGCGTCCACGGCCGAAGGTCGCGGCCAGGCGCAACCGTCTGGCGGCTCTGGCCGTCATGCTGCTGGCATGCCTCGCTGCGCCCGGCATGGCCGACGAGCCGGCCAGCACCACGCCGCTGGCGCCGCTCGACACGTCGAGCCCTCGGGCCACACTGCGGAGTTTCTGCGACACCCTCGACCGCATCTTCGCCAACTTGATGTCGCAGGAGCGGACTCTCGCCCTCCGGGCCAAGAACAAGCACCTGATCCAGCAGGCGTTCACCTGTCTCGACATCTCTGACATCGCCCCGACGCTCGTCGATTCGGAAGGCCGTCAGGCGATGGTCTGCCTGAAGGAAGTGCTCGACCGCGTCGAGCTGCCGCGCGGCGCAGACATTCCCGACGCCGCAGCCGCCAAGGCCGATGGCCTCAAGCGCTGGCGTCTGCCTGGCACGGAAATCATGCTCACGCGGATCAGCGATGGTCCCCGAGAGGGCGACTTCGTTTTCAGCGCCGAGACGGTCACCAATGCCGAGCGATTCTACGACCTCGTCCGCCTGCTGCCCTACCGATCGGATGCCGGCAGCCCAGGCTTGCATGACGCGTATGTTACGCTCGGCGGCTGGATGATCCCGGAATCGTTCATCCGTGGATTGCCTGCCTGGGCCCACACGAGAATTCTGGGCGAGACGCTCTGGCAGTGGACGGCGGCGATTCTACTGCTTGCGGCTTCGTCTGCCGCCGTGTGGCACGCCTGGAAGCGGCCGCTGCGACACAGCTGTTCAGCCAACCGCGATATCGTCGGCAGGCTGCTGTTTCCGGCCGTGCTCATCGCCGTCAGCCTCATCTGTGACAACCTGTTCACGTTCCAGATTCGACTCACTGGCGACAACCTGCTCACCGCCAAAATCGCCCTGCGGATCGTGACACTCGCCGGCGTGCTCGGCGGTGTGCTGCTGGCAATGTCGTGGCTCTGCGACCTGCTCATCAACGCCCAGGGCATGCGGCCGGAGGCGATCGACAGCCAGCTCATCCGGCTGGGTGGCAAGGTGCTGACGTTCATCATCGTCTCCTGGATTCTGCTCAACGCCGCCGACTCGATCGGCATTCCCGTCACGCCGCTGATGGCCGGACTGGGGGCCGGCGGCCTGGCGTTAGCGCTCGCCTCGCAATACACGCTCGAAAACCTCATCGCCGGGCTCGTGATCTTCGCCGACAAGCCGGTACGGATCGGGGACGACTGCCAATTTGGTGGAGTCCGTGGCCACGTCGAGAGGATCGGCCTGCGGTCAACGCGAATCCGCGGCGCCGACCGCTCGGTGATCTCCGTGCCCAATGCGGAGTTCGCCAAAATGCAGCTCGTGAACTTCACCGCTCGCGACCACATCCCGCTCGCGATCACGCTTACGCTACAACCCGACATCGCCCCGCGTCCGCTGCGGAAGCTTCTTGATCGACTGCACCGCGTGCTCATCGACCATCCGCGGCTGGCCAACGAGCCTGCCAGCGCCAGACTCTCGTCCGCCACGCCCAGCGCGATCACGGTCGAGGTGTCGGCGATCGCCCTCACCGGCGATGACGATGAGCATCTCGCCATCCGCGAGGAGGTGCTCCTCACGATGATGGAGGTGATTCGCGCTTGCGGCTGCGACAGCTCCGCTGAGCCGACCGGATCGCCCGCGATCATGCGGGCGGCGGCCTAAAGTCACAGCGGATGCCGCTGGAAGAACTTCCAGATGATCGCGTTGGCGTCGAGCGAGAGCGCGGAGGCCCCCAGGAAGAATGAGTCGGGCACCCGACCGGGCCAGGTGTGGCCGCCCCCTTCCAGGCGATACAAGACCACCTCGTTACCCGCAGCGGCCGCCCCCCACGTGAACCGTTCGATCGTGATTCCCTCATCGGAGCAGGGGATCGTCTCCCGCACATACTCCGGCCCGCATCCATTCGCGTGCACCCACTCGAGCAGTCCTTCGAGCACCGGTCGGTGCGACACCCGCGTGATGCTCCGCCGGCCGATGCCGCCTCCGAGCGGCGTGAACTGGTCGAGCGAGCCATGGAAGTGGAGCACGGAAACGGGCCGCAAGGGTGCGATCGATTCAAGCGCCAGTGGCCCGGCCACCGGCGCGATTGACGCGATCCGCTCCGACAGCTCCGCCGCCACGCGATAGGCCATCATTGCGCCGTTCGACATGCCCGTGGCATGCACCCTCCGCGAGTCGATCGGCAGCCGGGCTGCGAGGGCATCGAGCAGGGTCGCCACGAACCCCACGTCGTCGGAGCCGTCGGCCCGCGCCTCGCCGCAGCAGTTGCCGCCGTTCCAGGTGAAGAGCCCTTCCCGCGAGCCGGTGCCCTCGGGATATACGACCACGGCCCGGCCGGCGGCCGCCAGCGAGTCGAGACCGGAAAACCGCCGCATTGCCTCGGGGTGGCTCTGCCCGCCGTGGAACGCCAACACGAGCGGCCAGCCGGCCACCGGCGCCGGTCCCGCCGGCACGCAGACGGCGGCGGTGCGGTGCCGCGGTCCCACCGGAACATCGCAGGCAATCGTGCTGAAGGCAGGCTGGCTGTCGGTCATGGTGGTTGGTGCTGTCGCGTTTTTCCGACGTCATTCCTACACTTTCGCGACATAGAGCAACAGTCCGGGCAACCGTGCCGGAAAGGATCCATGGAACTCTCCAATCAACTCAGACGCCGGGTGGTGATCGATCGCGTGGAGCCCGAGGTGGATGGAGGCCGCTTCGCTGTGAAGCGGATCCGCGGCGACGAGGTGGTGGTCGAGGCCGACATCATCTGCGACGGCCATGAGGAACTCGACTGCCGCCTGCACGTGCGGCACGGCGAGAACGGCCAGTGGGCTGTCACCCCGATGGCGTGCGAAGGCAACGACCTGTGGAAGGCGTCGTTCATCGCCGACCGGATCGGCCTCTGGCACTTTTTTATCACGGCCCGCATCGACACGTTCGCCACGTGGCTCCGCGATCTCGGCCGCCGCGAACAGGCGGGCGACGACCTGCAGGTTGAACTCATCGCCGGCAGTCAGATCGTGGCCGCTGCGGCCCATTCCGCTCCCGCGGCGATCGCCGCGGAGATCGAGCAGTGTGCCATCAAGCTCCGCTCGCCCTCCTGGAAGGACGTCGTCCACAGCGACCGCCTGCGGGAGCTCATGTCGCTCTACTCAGACCGTCGCGACGAGACCCGGCTCGACCAGCCGCGGCCGATCTGGGTCGACCGGGCCCGCGCCCGGTTCAGCAGCTGGTACGAGGTGTTTCCAAGGTCGTGGGGCCGCGTGGCGGGTGACCATGGCACGCTTTCCGATCTGGCCGACCGCCTCGACTACATCCGCTGGATGGGCTTCGACGTGCTCTATCTCACGCCGATTCATCCCATCGGCACGGCCTTTCGCAAGGGCCGCAACAACCGTCTCGATGCCGGGCCCGACGACGTCGGCAGTCCCTGGGGTGTCGGCAGCCCCGATGGAGGACACACGGCGATCCATCCGCAGCTCGGCACGTTCGACGACCTCGAGCGGCTCAGACAGCGAGCCGAAACCTTCGGCATCGAACTGGCGCTCGACTTCGCTGTGCAGTGCTCGCCCGACCACCCATGGGTCCGCGAGCACCCCGAGTGGTTCCGCCACCGGGCCGATGGCACGATCCAATACGCCGAGAATCCGCCCAAGAAATACCAGGACATCGTCCCGTTTGACTTCCAGTGCGAGCAGTGGCGGCAGCTGTGGGAGGCGCTCGGGGCTGTGGTGCGGTTTTGGGTGGAGAAGGGGGTGCGGATCTTCCGCGTCGACAACCCACACACGAAGCCGTTCGCGTTCTGGGAGTGGCTCATCGCCGACATCCACCGCACGCACCCCGACGTGCTCTTTCTGGCGGAGGCCTTCACGCGACCGAAGACGATGTACCGTCTCGGCAAACTCGGGTTCACGCAGTCCTACACCTACTTCACCTGGCGGACGGAAAAGCGGGAGACGGCCGCCTATTTGGCCGAAGTGACAACGCCGCCGATCGCCGATTTTTTCCGCCCGAACTTCTGGCCCAACACGCCCGACATCCTGCACGAGACGCTCCAACACGGGGGCCGGCCGATGTTTCTGGTGCGTCTGACGCTGGCCGCGCTCTCCGTCGGCAACTGGGGCATCTATGGGCCGGCGATGGAACTGCTCGAGGCCACACCACGGGAGCCGGGCAGCGAGGAGTATCTCGACTCGGAAAAATATGAGATCAAGCAATGGAACCTCGAGAGTCCCGACAGTCTGGCGCCCTTCATCCGCTGCCTGAACGAGATCCGCCGTACGGAGCCGAGCCTGGCCCGCGTCCGTCCACCGCTCATCCAGGCAATCGACGATCCCTATCTCGTGGCCTGGTGCAGGCACGATCCCCTGAGCGGGAACCGCGTGCTCGTCGTGGTGAACATGCAGCCACACGAGCCGCGGAAGGCCAGACTCATGCTCGACCGCCGGGCGCTCGACCTTGAAGCGGTCGAATGGCTCACGGCGCACGACCTGCTCGACGAGACCGAGCAGGCATGGCCGATCGACGCCATTACGATCACGTGCACTCCTGAGGAGCCGGTGCGGGTGTTTCGGCTCGAGCCGCAGGAGACCACGCCCCCCGAGACGCAGTCGGCATGACGTGCGACGATGCCACGATCGCGTTCCGACTCGCGGCCTCGCTGCCGAAAACCCGGTGGTTTGCCGATAAGGGGGTGGGCATTGCAGCGTTGACGCTGCACGAGCGTGCGTCACTGCCGCGAGACACGGCCGCCGAGATGGCGATCGCCGACGTGCAGCTGGCTGGACGCGATGCATCGTCTCAGTCCTCCCGGTATGTCGTGATGATCGACGCCGCAGGAGACGATACCGCAGCCACGCCCGCGGTTGCCCGCTGGCTGCTCGATCTGGTGCTCTCCGGCCGGTCGCTGTCGGGACGGAGCGGGCAATTCGTCGGCCACGCCACGGGCCATGCGCAGCGGGTGTCATCCGCCGCCCCGACCGGCCCGGTCACCGTGAGCCCGATCGGTGGGGATGCCTCTAACACGTCGCTGGTGGTGCGGTCCGGCTCGACCGGCTGGATCATCAAGCTCTTTCGTCGGTGTCGGGCGGGCATTCAGCCGGAGGTGGAGATCGGCGAGTTCTTCGCCAGGTCTTCGCCGTGGCAGGACACGCCCCGGCTCTGCGGGTGGCTGGAATACGTGCCAGCCGACGATCAGCTCGCCGCCACATCGACCGCGATCGCCACGGTGCACGAGTTTGCTCCGGGCTACACGACGGGCTGGGACCGACTGGTGGAGCTGCTGACAGCCGGCGACGGCCTGACGGGCCATTCCGGCGATGAGGTCCTCACCATCGTGGCCGGTCTCGGCCGTACGACGGCTAGAATGCATCGGGCATTCTCCGCGCGGTCAGACATCCCAGCCTTCGCCCCGGAGTTGGCGACGTCCGTCGGGCGGCAGGCCGCTGCGCTGCGAATGAGCAAGCATGTGCAGGGGGTGTTTGCGTTGATCGAGTCGCGGCTCCCGCAGGTGGAGCCAACGATGGCCGGCCGCCTCGCAGCCGTGCTGGCTGCGCGATCAAGGCTCACCAGCCGCTTTGACGGTCTCCCTGGCATCGCCCTCGCCACGACCAACATCCGCGTGCACGGCGACTACCATCTGGGCCAAGTGCTCGTGGCGGAGCAATGTGACAAGCTGCTCGTGGCGGAGCAGGGGGGCGTGCTCGTGATCGACTTCGAGGGCGAGCCGGGGCGGACGCTGGCCGAGCGCCGCGAGAAGACAGCCGCCGCCAAGGACGTCGCTGGCATGTGTCGCTCGTTCGACTATCTGCTGCGGTACGTGGCGAAGTCGACCGGCAGGCCGTATGCCGCCGCCGACCTCACGAGGCTGGAAGACTGCTACCTCGACGCCTACCGCGAAGGAGCGGTCGGCCAGCCCTGGTGGCCGGCCGCCCCCGCGGCGGCCGACGACCTCTTAGCGGTGTTCAAGCTCGACAAGGCGATCTACGAACTCGCCTACGAACTGAACAACCGACCCGACTGGATCGACGTGCCGTTGGCCGCGATCGAGGAGGCGTTGGTTCGCAACGAGGGCTGACGCATCGTGCCTCCGGGACGGGAGGCGGAGGGATCGGCGGAAGCTCGAGGAGCCTTGGGCGTATCCTCGCCCCGGCGACGAGACTTCTGCCGGCCCGACGCCGGCACCCACCACAGCGGGACGCGCTACGGTGGGCCGGAGCCACGCTTGACCCGGGTGCCGTCCTCGTTGACCGCCACGTCGAAGATCCGCAGCGAGTCGAGCCACCGCATCATCTCGTCGTTCTTGAACAGCCGTGGCACCGTTGTGCCCGCCTCAAGGTGGCCGTAATACAAGTCCGCCTCGCCATGTTCACGGTCGCCGATCCGGCTGGTCACCTTCACCACGGAGCCCATCTCGGAGAGTTCGACGATCTCCGCGAGATACTCGATCGTGTCGCCCGGAACCGCTTCGAAGGCCAGCCGCATGCCCCCCACCTTCGCCAGCACGACCTGACGACGGTAGTCGAGCGAATCGGCAACGAGCAGCCCAGCCGTCTGCGCCATCCCCTCGAGCACGAGTGTCGCCGGCATCATCGCCGCGCCGGGAAAGTGGTCGTGCAGGTGCTCCTCGGCCAGCGTCACGGCTTTGACGGCCCGCGCACGACGGTGCCGGACGAACTCGGTGTAGCGATCGATCCAAAACCAACGCATGTGTGCCTGCACTCCAACTTGTTGCAAAAACCCACCAGCCGGGTCGATCAGCTCTTCCGCTCCTGAACATGAACGCTCGTGGTGAGGACGAGCGGCATCGACTGGCGGGGATAATGGACCTCGACGAACGCAGCCTTCCAGCGCCCCCCGCCCGCACCCAGCGCCAGGTGCACCTCCCACTCGGGGCCGTCCCCCGCCACGGCCGCCGGCAGCCACTTCGCCTGGCGAAAATCCCGCGTGGCCGATTCAGCCTGCCAGAGCACTACCTGCTCCGGCTGCTCGGCTGCATGCAGCGTGCAGCCGACGCCGTCAGCAAGTGGAGCGAACCGCCACCGGAGGTCGGGCAGGGGCTCGTCTCCCGACACGTGCTTTCCCATGGCAACCACCAGCCCGCCCCATCGCTGCATGGGAATGCCGTGGCCCGCATTCGGACAATACGACACCCAGCACGGCCCCGGCAGGTCGCCACGGTAGAGGTCGAGTGACTCGAGCGGCCAGTAGGGATCGTTCGTGCCGAGTGAGATCAGCTTCGGCGCCGTCAGTCGGTCGCGGTAGCTGAACGGATCGACGATACCGATCAGCTCACGGCCACGGGGCGTGCCGAGCAGTTTCTCGATTCCCCGCGATGTATAGTCGGTGAGCTTGTCCGACAGCCCGCCGAAGCTCTGCGCCTGCAGCCGCAGGTGGCGATCCATCGACAACATGTCGATCACCTGAGGCACGACGCCCACGACGCGGGGATCGATCGCCGTGGTGAGCCAGCTCGTCCAGCCGCGCTTGCTGGCGCCGGTGACGACGAAGCCCTCGACGTCGAGCTTCCATTCAACGCGAGCGATCTCGACGGCCGCGTCCATCGCCGCGACGGCCGCCTTCACCATCGGCAGAAGCAGTGGCCAGGTCGGGTCGCCGGTCTTGGCATACTCGACGAACGAGTGGGCGATGAGGCCATCCTCCATGAGCCCGCCAAACATCGGCTGGTAGGGAACCTGCCTGATCACCGCGACTGGCATTCCCGCTGCATTGGCCGCTTTCGCGGCCACCATCACAGCGTCGGACGGGCCGGCGTCTGCGGTGGGGAGCTTCTGGGAGGAGCCGCCGTCGATCCAGAGCAGCATCGGCCCGTCGCCATTGCCGCCGGCCACCACGACGGCCGCGGGCACGTAGAGAGAAAGCTCGTGCGTCCACTCCACACCGCGCCACCGCTGGCTCACGAGCCGGAATGTCCGCCAGGTGCCACCGGTGATTTCGCCCTGCGACACAGGCTCGAACCGGGTGGCGGGATCGGTGGCATGGACATAGTCCGCGAGCGGACCTGTGGCACGTGGTGCATCGCCACGCTTCACCTCCGCTGGCGGCGCGGCTTCGGCCACAGCCGCGTTGTCCTGGGCTTCTATGCGGCCTCCGGTCAGCGAGAACGTCGCGGCGGCGAGGCCGCCGACCGCAAAATGCCGGCGCGGCAGCCGCAGATGGGCCGGATGAGAGGGCACGAAAGATGACTCAGCTGCCGACACGCAAGGCCTCGAATTCTCGGATGTGGCGGCACATATACATTCCGGCGATCCGCTGGGCGGTCTCGAGCAGCCTGTCGCGAATGTCATCCGGCTCGAGCACCTCGACCATGTCAGCCAGGCCAAGCAGCTGCGGGACCATCTCGTCGTCCCAGGCCCGTTCGATGTCGAGGATCACGCTGCCGTCGGCCTGTGGGCTGACCTTCTGCCCCGGATGAAAAGGCTTCTCGCAGGCCCAGCGGGCACGGGCCGCCTGCACGCGGATCCGATACCGTCGAGGCGGATCAGCCGAACGGAAGATCGTGATGCTGTCGGCGAGGAGCGACTCGACCGGCTCAGCCGACCGCGTGAAGGTCCGCGACGTCGGCTTCGCCTCGGCCACGCGATCCAGCTTGAAGAACCGCACCGCATTGTCGGGCTCCGCGGTAGCGCGCTCCTGAGCTGCGTTGGCCTGCTTCGCGGCGGTCTTCGACCGTTTCGCGGCACGGGCTGGCCTCTCAGTTGCCGGTGCGACGCGATATCCGGCGATGTAGACGCTGCCGTCGTAGAGCACGAGCGCCTCGGGCCGGATCGTGTACTTCTTCGGCTTTTGGTCAGCGAGGCTCGTGTAGCGGATCTCCAATTCCACCGTGTTGCGGATCGCACGGTTGATCGCGTTGAGCGTCCGTGAGCGATACTTGGCCACGACGGGTCTAGGATGAACGAGCAGGCCTTCCTTATGGGCCTCGACATAGTCCAGCAACTGCGGCGTCGCAACCTGCTCCAGCTTCGCGATCAACTGGCTGATGCCACGCCAGTAGAACGTGCCGGCCAGCGGCGTGAGGAAGTCGCGGGCCACTGCCAACGAAAGCAGTTCTGGCATTGAGATGGCCGGGGTCTTGAGTTCCTCCGCCCCCTTTCCCGGCTCGATCGACCAGGCCTGGCAGGTCGTGCCGCGATCGGTGCGTTTCTTGGTCTGCGTGACGGCATAGCCGAACTTCTCCAGAAACTCGATGTCGCGGCGGACGTTTTTGTCGGACATCTCGTCGATCACGCCGCGGTCGCGGAGCCGGTCCTTGAGCTCCACGATCGTGAGCGGATGGCGGGCGCCGAACAGAATGTCGATCAGGTGAAAGACCCGGAGCAACTGTTCGTGGCGGCTGATGGAGTCCATGGCGGTTCGTGCCGAGGGGCGGGGGGACGGGCGTGGATCGCCGCCAGAATACCCGAGAAGCCCCCGCCGGTGAGGAGTTCTGTTGAGCAACAGCCGTTTACCAGCATCGCCCCCCACTCAAATCACTCTCCGGCGCCGTTTCGTCCGTGTTACAATGGCCTATTCATATGACAATCCATTCGCACGACACGAACTCCGCCGGGGATCGTCCATTGTTCTCGGTGATCGTGCCGTTCCTCAACGAGGAAGGGTGGCTGCCGAGGTGTTTGGCCGCGCTGCGGGCCCAGTCGATCGATCCCGCGCTCGTCGAGTGGATCCTGATCGACAACGGATCGACTGATCGGTCGGCCGAGATCGTGCAGGTCGAACTGCGGGCGACGCTGCTGACCGAGCCGCGACGAGACCCCTATATCGCCCGCAACCGGGGCATCCTCGCGGCACGCGGAGAGTATCTCGCCTTTCTCGACGCCGACTGCCTGGCCGAGCCCGACTGGCTGGAGGCAATGCAGCAGGAGTTGGTGAAGTCGGACGCAGCCATCCTGATTGGCTATCTCGCCTATCCCTCACCGCGATCTCTGGCCTTGCAACTCCACGAGGACTACGAAGACGCGAAACTCCGGCAGGTGCTCGAGAGCGAGCCGTCTGCGTGCTGGTTTGGCCATGCCGGCAACATGGTGGTGCGGGCAGACGTCTTCAAGGAGATCGGCCTCTTCGAGGCGATGCCGGTGGTGGGAGACACGGAGATCATCCATCGCCTCCGCCAGCGGCAGCCCGGCGCAGTGGTTCGATACGCGCCAGCGGCACGGGTGGTCCATGCGGAGGTCGACTCGTTCAGCATGTGCTTGACGAAAACCTACGAGATCGGCGCCCACTCCGAGACGCTCGCGCGGGTCAGCCCCTATCGCACGCTTTCTCTCGCCGAGCGGCTGCGTGTCGTCGGCCGATGCTGCCGCATGCACGGCTACGGCCCAGGGCGATGGCTCGCCCTCTGGGGCATCCTCACCCTCGGCTATGCGGCCTTCGTGGCCGGTCGGATTGCCCGGGGCGTCACTCGCCGGAGAACATGACCCGTGTACCTGCATCGACTCCTCAAGCGATTGAAACCGGCACCTTCCTGGGAGATACGACCGCGCTCCTTGCCCGCCGGGCACGCATGATCTCCAGCATCGAGCCCGATGTTTTCGTGGCACGGAGCCACTGAAGGACACCCGTGTTGAGAATCAAGGTCTCCACCTTCCCGCAGTCCACGATCATCCGTCAGACGCCTCAAGAAAAGGGCCTCTGGAAGGACGCGGTGTTCTTCGTCAACACCGATGTCGTGGAATGCGACGCCTGGGTGGTGCACGAGGAACTGAGCCGCCAAGAGTCGGCCATCTGTCCGCCAGGCAACGTCATCTTGATCACGGGCGAGCCGCCCGACATCAAGACCTACGATACACGGTGGCTCGATCAGTTCGCCTGCATCCGCAGTTGCCACACCGCGATCAGCCATCCAGGGCTCAGCCTTGGCACGATGTCGCTGAACTGGCATGTCGGAAAGACATACGACCAGCTCGTCGCGATGGAGCTGCCGACGAAGACCGAACATCTCTCTGCTATCTGCAGCACCAAGGCCAAGTGCGTGGGCCATCGGACCAGGATCCAATTTGTGAACCAGCTGCAGCCGCTCATTGCCATGCACCGCTTTGGCCACGGCGTGAGACCGCTCGCAGACAAATGGGACGGGCTGGCACCCTATCGCTATTCCATAGCGATCGAGAACAGCCAGGTGCCGCATTATTGGACCGAAAAGATCGCCGATTGTTTCCTGGCGGGCACTGTCCCGATCTACTGGGGCTGCCCCAACATCGGGGATTATTTCCCGAGCGATGCCATGATTCGGCTGGAGTCTCTCGACCCGCGTCTTTCTTCCGAGCAGGTGCAAGCAGAGGCCACGGTGGAGGGCTACCGAAGGCGATTGGATGCCCTTCGCGAGGCAAAGAGGCTCGTTCTCGACGACTACAACCTGTTTAACCTCGCTCGGAATCTTGTCGCCGAGCGATTTTCGGCGCGGCCGCCCGCCCGCATCACGCTGAGACCAGAGCCAGCGAAATCGTGGGCCGGTCGGATTCTCCAGTTTTTCCAATAGCCGACTCAGATCCGCGGCCGCAGTGTTTAGCGGCCGCGAACTCGGGCCCGGAGCCACCGTGCTCCATACCAGAGGTCATCGCGGGCCGAGGCGGCGAATGTGCCAAACAGTTCCTTCAGCCAACGCCGCTTGAGCCGCATTCGCACAAGCGGCGATGCCGCGCACGATACGCCCGTCAATGTCCTGAAATCCTCGATCGCGACGTCGACGCTGGGAAAATGTTCCCGAAACGTCCGCCAGGAATTGGTCTGCTGCGCGGAATGATACTGATGACTGTCGCTGGCCTGATGAACACGGTACTGATAAAGAACCGCCGGGACGTTGTCGACCCGATGGCTCCGGCACAGCCTCATGTCGAGATCGTAATCCTCGGCGTGCACAAACTGAGGGCGATACCGAAGCTCCCGCAGCACTTCTGTCCTCAGGCAGGGAGCGTAGATCGGAACGGGCCGCCAGGCGGTCTGCCGCAGATACTCTCCGGTTGGTCGCCGCAGGACATCCCGAAGTCGTCCATCCACGAGTTCGACCAGCCAGCAGCCGCAGGCCGCGATATCGGGCCGCGATTCCAAAAACGCGACCTGACGGGCTAGCCGGCTTGGCAAGGCGACATCGTCGGCATCCATGCGGGCCACGTACTTCGTCGTAATCAGGTCGATGCCGGTATTGAGCGCGAAAATAACGCCAGCATTCTCTTCATAGCGATGCACGCGGACCCGCGGGTCGGTGAACGACCGACAGATCGCCTCGGTGCCGTCCGTCGAACCGTCGTCGACAATGAGCAGTTCAAACGATTCGAGCGTCTGCGTGAGGATGCTCTCAACTGCCTCGTGGAGATATCGCTCGCCGTTGTAGACGGGCAGCAGCACCGTCACGATCGGCGAGGCGATATGGGATTCCATGCTGGCTGCGTCAGACCGACGGTGTTGCGAGAGGGATCGACGAACCACAGCCGGAGAGCTTATCCCACGAAACCCATCTGAACTCCGCATCTATGAACTCCTCATCGCTGGCGAACGGGAGATCAGCGAAGGCTGCCTCAAAACGGCACGTCATCGTCACCGGCCTCGGCAAAGGCGTCGTTGGGGTCGATGGTGTCGTTCGGGCCGCCATGAGCCGGCCCGGTCGCGGATATCCGCTTGAACGAGAGGCCCTCGGCGCTCAGGAAATACTTGGCCTCGCTGGCCTCATCTTTCTGCCAGCGGCGGCCGGTCAGGCGATAGGTCACCTCGATCTCGTCTCCGACGGACAGATCGTCCACTGCGTCGCAGCCATCCTTCACGAACTCGACCGGAATGAAGTTGGTGAACGTGCCCTTGGACTGCTCGAGCACGAGAAGACGCTTGCGAAAGCCCTTCTGCCCGAAGGTCTTGGTCTCCTCGATCAGGTGGACGACGCCGCGGACGGTAGGGTCTTTCATGAGGTGTTGGCCGTTGGTGGTCTGTGGTCGGGCTCTCGCACCGCTGCTCGGCGGGCTGTCGGGCCGAAAGATTACCACACGCAGCAGGAGAGCATAGACTACCCGCGCCCTCGGCCAGCGCACCGAAACGCACCCTCAAGGGAAGTGCGCAAGCACCACGGGCCCTGCCCGCAACCCGCCTCCGTCACGCAAGCCATCGCCACGGACATTCTTTAGGGCTTCAACCCGTGAAACCTGTAGTCACGAACGCCGACTACCTTGTCTCGCCAGATCAACTACCTGACCTGGCCGAGCCATGCGAAATACACTTCACCCGCTTCGGCAGGAATCCGCGCCCGGGTGGCGGTGTTGCGTTTTGCTCAGATGCACGACACACACTGTTTGTCAACGTGAATGAACCCACAACATGCGCCTGGACAGAAACAGCAGATCACATCGTCAACAACCACCATCGCTACACCCGCATCATCACATCAAACCCCGTAGTCTTAGACAACTGCCCCAACGCCCTGTTTCTCGCGTATGGAACAACGTGGCTCAACAAATCCGAGCATCACCCAGATTCACTTGGTCGCTTCACGGAAGACCTCGGACGCATTCCAAAGGACGCTTCAGTAAGCATGCTGTGCGGCTCTCTTCAGGGCAAAGCCGGATATAGCCTCAGGCATGCCATCTGGAGCCGTCGCAGAGATATCCCCGCACGATTGAATTTCTATTCGTCGACGAGATTCCCAATCCTCGGCGAGCAGCGGCTGCCTCACGACGACAAGATCCATCTGTTCACGTCTATGTATTCAGTTACGGTGGAGAGTTCGAGCGAGACAAATTATTTCACCGAGAAACTCATCGACTGCCTGATAACGAAGACGATTCCGATTTACTGGGGATGCCCGAACATCTCGGACTTCTTCGACACGAGCTACTGGATACACCCCGACAGGATTTTCTCCACCGAATACACAGATACGTACTACAAAGACAACATGGACAAGATCGAGGCGAATTCCGAGAAGGCACAGTCTTACGCCCGTCCGCTGCTGACACGGGTCTTGGAGACAGCAGGTCTTTTGGCGACGAATGAGTAGCAGCCGGTCGTGTATCGCTCGACAGAGAGCATCTTTGCACTGAAAGAAACTTTCACTCTCACCTCGTACGGACAGCCAGCCCGGAGCGATCGGACACCACGTGGCACAGATCGGTAGGCGAGCGTTGATTGCGGGGCTGGCGCGGAATTGCGCTGCCGGCCTGCGTGCGACCCTTCCGCGGCTATCACGGCTCGCCGCGAGCTTCGAGGAGACCAGGTTCGTCATTGTCACGAACGACTCGGTCGACGAGACGGAAACAGTCCTGAAGGCCTGGGCGGCAGGCCGCACCGACACCGAGATCATCGTCATCTCAGGTCTCCGATACAGGGCGTGGAGACGCACCCACCGGCTGGCGATCTGCCGCGAGGCCTATCTCTCGGTGCTCGAACGTGACCGCGCCGCCGGTAAGCCACATGATTTTCTTGTGGTCGCAGACCTCGACGGCCCGAACGCCCACCTGATCGATGAGCCGGATTTCGGCGACGCGATCGCGGCCGCCCCGGCCGGTTGGGCCGCGGTCTTCGCCAACGCTCGCAACATCTACTACGACATCTGGGCGCTCCGGCACCCGACCTGGTGCCCGGGAGACTGCTGGGAGCCCGTCTGGTCGGCACGATGGCGATTGTTTGGTCGTCAAGCTGCGGTCGAGAGAGCCAAGCAGTTGCGTATCCACGCACGACAGATCTCGATCGATTCGAATGCCCCTCCGATACCGGTCCTCTCCGCGTTTGGTGGCTTCGGTGTGTACCGGACGGAGTACCTTGCGAACGCGCATTACCGGGGCCTCACTCCGCGTGGGGGCATCGTCTGTGAGCACGTCGCCTTTCACGAGACGATCCGACAAAACGGTGGCTCGCTCTACATCCTGCCCGCCCTCCTCAACGACGGGCACGAGTTTGATTACTCTGCCAGCGACGAGAGAAAGTCGTCGTAGCGGAGCGGCAGCCCCTCTCGAATTGGCTGCGACTGGATCCTCGCGGTCCAGTAGCTGAGTTCGAGTTGAGAAAAGT
>JBILKZ010000210.1:0-4720 GCA_044376405.1 Pirellulales bacterium | reverse complement strand
CGGCGCGAGCGTCGCCGCCTCGCTGGCCTTCCCGGAGCGGAAGGACGGCGCGGAAGTGGCGGGCGACGACGCGGGCCGGCCGCCGCACGGCTGACCAACGCCTCGGCGAGCCAGGAACTCCAGCGAGCCGAGGGGCCGTGATTGTGAGCCGCGGATTCAGTCGGCGACCACGAGCTTCGCGTCGTCGAAGACGAGGCTTCCAGTCGGCAGACCACAGGCGTTGAGCAACACGGTGTAATTCACGGCATGCGTGCCCTGCGGGGCGATCGCCGAGATGCGACCCTCGACGAAGCGGTCGTCTGGGCCACCCACCTTGAGAAAGTGACGCTCCGCCCTGCCGAACTCCACTCCTTTTTCGTCCACGAACGCGATCTTCACGATCGCACGCTGCGAGCCGGCCAGTGGATCGCCGGCCACATGCGATGCTTTGACGGCGGCCAGCACCGTCTTACCGGAGATGTCTCCGGTCGTGCATCGCTGCACCACGAGCGGCCAGAAGGGGTTGCCGCGTGCCGAGATGCGCACGGCTCGTTCACCAAACGCCACCGGATGCGTGACGCTCTCGACGTGTCCGGGAGTGCCTGACCAGGGTCCTAACTGCAGCACTGCCTTGGCAAAAGGAGGTTGACGCGAGAGCGATCCCGTGGCTGGCTTCGCATCGGGTGGCGACTCGAACGACGGATCCACGAGCAGGTCGGCACCGGCGGCGAATGCCACGTCGTCAAACGGGATCAGCGAGGCCCGTGTCTTGAAGTCCTTCAAAAAGCCGATGTCGTCGGTGGCACGCCCATCGCCGTCGACGGACACCGCCTCGCCGGCCGCCATCACCTGCGTGGAGGTCGCCAGATCGAGCCGCACCCTTCCCTCGATCACGCCGACCCGCAGCGGCATGTCCGGCCGTATGCTCATGGCGAACTCCGTACCGAGATCGGTCACGGTGCCCTTGGGCGTCTCCACCCGGAGTTCACTGCCGGGCAGCGGGCAACGGCAGCGGACGGAGCCCTGGGTGACGGAGAGGGCATCGCTGGCGATCGGCTCGAAGATGGCCGGCCCCTCGATCACGGCGATTCCGCCGGAGCCGAAGAGCAGCTCCACGCTTCCCGAAAGCAGTTCCATCGGTCCCGTCGGCAGCGCACCGCGGCGCAGCATCAGGTCGACGTTTGAATCCCGCCAGACCGGCTCGACGGACGCATTGAGCACCGCGACGAATGGCTGCTCGCCACCTTTCGTCGCCGGCGGCGGCCCGTCCTGGTCGTGACGGCCAAACCGACCGAGCCAAGGCAAGGCAACCAGGCCGACCGCGGCCGCGACGACAGACATCCCCACCAGCGCCGCTGCCCACGTCCGCCGGCGGCCGATAAGGTCGCCGCACCAGCGCAGGCTGGCTCCGAGCGGCCCGACGCTCGCATCGTTCCGGACGGGCTGCGACGCTGCCACGCGGCCCCAGTGCTCACGGCCCCACTTTCGCAACGCCGCGTGTGTTTCGGCCTTCTGCCAGAACAGTCGCCTCGCCTGCGGCGATGCCCGCAGGGCGTCTTCCAGGGCCTTGCGATCTTCCCCCGCGAGGTCGCAGTCGAAGAATCGCTCGATCTGGTCGTCGAGATGCATCTCGTTCATCGGTCTGGTCACCCTTCTGCAGTTGCCATTTTCTTTTCGACGCACTCGCGGATCACCGCCCGCGCCCGTGACAGGGCGACGCGGACGCTGGCCGCCGTCCAGCCGAGCGCCTTGGCCACATGCCGGGGCTTCATCGCGTTTTGATACCGCAGGCACACGATCCGCCGCGCCTGCGGTGCGAGCATTCCGATGCACTCGTCGAGGAATCGCATGTGATCCGGCGAAATTGCGAAGCCCTTGTGGCTCGCTGCCAGCACTTCGAGCACGTCGTCGGCGAACGGCCGCGCCTCCGCCTCCGCCCGCCCGCCGACCTCCCGGAGCTTGTCGCGGGCGACGATGAACAGCCAGTTCTTGAAGCTCTGTCGCGGGTCGTAGTGGGCGGCCCGTGCCGTCACCGCCACGAACGTCTCCTGGACGACGTCGTCGACGAGCTCCGGATCAGGAATGAGCGACGCCACGAAGCCCTTCAGCTCATCGACATGTTCGATGAAGAGCCGTTGGACGAACGCTTGTTCGGCTTCAGTGGTCATGAGACGGTCCTTCAGACATCCTGGAGCACACCCGTGCTACATCCGAACCGATCCTCCTCGATGCCCAGCTGCTGCAGGATGCGGGTGTAGAGGTTCGACAGCGGCGTGTTACTTCCTCGGTCGTAAAGTACGTGGCCCTGGTGCTTGAAACCACCGCCCGCCACGAACACCGGCAAGTTCTCGGACGTGTGGGCCGACGCATTGCCAAGGTTACTGGCGCTGAGGATCACCGTACGGTCGAGCAGCGTCGAGTCGCCCTCACGGACCTCGGCCATCGATGTGATGAAGCGGTTGAAAAGATCCAGCTCCGCCTCCTCGATAATCGCGAGCTGCTCGATCTTGGTGTCGTCCTTCCCGTGGTGGGATGCGTCGTGGTGGGCGAGATTGAGCCCATCCAGCTTCACGCGACCGACGTCCCCCATCGTGAGCAGGATCACGCGGGTCGAGTCGGTCTCCAGGGCGAGCCTCGCGATGTCGAACCAAAGGTTCTCCCGCCCCGCGAGATCATCGCTGGATGGATCGGCCTTCGGCACCGGGTACTTCGTGACGGGCTTCGGCTCGCCGGCCCACGACTCGAATCGGAGGAGATTGCGTTCGGTGTCGCGGACCCCGCTGAACATGAGTTCCAGCCGCCGACGGTCCTCGGGCCCGAGCTGGTGGCCAAGCGACTTCGCCTGATCAGCGACCTGGTCGAGGATGCTGCGGCCGGTGCGGAGACGTTCGACTTCAGACTTGATTTCAGCCTCCGTGCCGTCGATGAAGAGCTTCTTGAAGACCTTGGTCGGCTGCCGCTCGGTGGGGACGGGCACGCCCTTCGCCGTCCACGAGAAATGCCACTGCACAGGTGGGCCGATGACAAGATTGCGAAACCGGGTGTCGCCGCCGATCTGGTCCGCGACGTGCTGGTCGAGTGAGATCGTATTGCGGTGCTCTCGGAGCGGCTCCTTGATCCGGTCCCAGTCGACGCCGGTGAACAGGCCGGGCTCGCTGTGGTGGTTCGTGTGCCGGAGATGGGCGATGCCGGAGAACAGCGTGAATCGGCCGCGATTGGGCTCGAGATGCTTCAGATAACGAGTGGTTTCGTAGCCCAGCCCAGGCGTCTCTGGAAAGAGAAACGGTGCGTGCATACCCAGATTCCGCCCCACGAGCAGCAGCCGGTTGGGGGCGAGGCTTTCCGCGGCGTCGGCCGCATGGCCGCGGGGCAGCATCGCCTCGAGGGCGGGCAGCGCGATGCCGACGGCACCAGCCTTCAAGAGAAGGCGTCGCGACATCGGAATACGGAGGTTCGTGCGCATGGCCGAGGTGCTCACTTATTGAGGAAGGGACGACTCTGAACAATCGCGTGAACGAGACTTCGGAGACCGTAGTTCTTGCCGCGGATCTCCTCGACGAGGGCGTCGACATCGGCTCGATCGGCAAACTGCACGGGAGCGCCGGTGGCATACGTCAGCAGCTTCGACGCCAGGGCACGGGCGAGCCCATCGCGGTCTTCGAGCAGCAACTGTTTGTAGGCGTCGATGTCGGCGAAGGGCCGACCGTCGGGCATGGTGTAGCCGAGCTCCACGGCTGGCCCCCGATGCACCCGCTTCTTGATTCGTGGGACCTCGATCACGGCGCCCGTGGACTGGGGAACGCGGTAGTGATCCCGCCAGCCGCCGATCACGTCGAATGACTCCAGGGCGAACCCCGGCGGGTCGATCACCCTGTGGCAGCCAACGCAGGCCGGGTTCGAGCGATGTTTTTCCAACTGGACGCGGATCGTCGTCGCACCGCGAATATCGGGCTCGATCGCGGGCACGCCGTCAGGCGGCGCCGGAGGCGTGACACCGAGGATCCGCTCCGTCACCCACTTGCCCCGGAGGATCGGCGATGTCTTCGCACCGTCGGCCGTGACCTTCAAGACGCTCGCCTGCGTAAGAAATCCGCCGCGATGGCTTCCCGCTGGCAGTGACACCCGCTGAAGCTCGTGGCCTTGAACCTCGGGCAGGCCATAGAGTGCAGCAAGCGGCTCGTTGAGATAGGTCCAATCGGAGTGGATGCCTTCCAGCAGACTACGATCTTCGGTCAACATGTCGTGGAAGAAGCACTGCGTCTCACGAAGGCAGGAGAGTTGCATCGCGGCATCGAATTCCGGGTAGAGCACACCGTCGGGCGATGTCGCCTCGATCCGCTGGAGATCGAGCCATTGGTCGATGAAGGAGCGTTCAAATCGGGCCGACTTCGCGTCGGTGAGCATCCGCTCCACCTGAGACCGCCGTCCTTCCGGCCGGGCAAGATCCCCTGCCGCTGCCGTCGCAAGCAGCGACTCATCCGGCGGGCCGTCCCAGAGGAAATAGGACAGCCGGCTCGCAATGGCATAGGGATCGAGCGGGCCGGGCGTCTCCTCGAGGAGCAGAAAATGCGGCGAGCAGAGCACGGCCTTGTAGCCGTTGCGCATCGCGTGGTGAAACGGAACTCCGGCGTCGAGTTCACCATGGATGAGGCCGACATACTCCGCGACGACCGCCTCCGAGACCGGACGTCGGAACGCCTTCGGCAGGAAACGCCGCAGCAGCCGCTCGGCGTCCTCCTTC
>JBILKZ010000177.1:0-6060 GCA_044376405.1 Pirellulales bacterium | reverse complement strand
TCGCCACACCGGTCCGGCGCGGGTGTTTGTCAGTGAGCGGGCGGCGATGGCCGCGATCAAGCAGGGGGCGATCGTCGCGGGCGATGTGCTCGTGCTCGCCGGCATCGGGCCAATGGGCACCGGCATGGAGGAGACCTACCAGGTGACAAGCGCCCTCAAGCAATTGCCCTGTGCGAGCCGTGTGGCCCTGATCACAGACGCGAGGTTTTCCGGCGTCTCCACCGGCGCCTGCATCGGGCACGTGGGGCCGGAGGCGTTGGCCGGGGGACCGATCGGCAAGCTCGTGGATGGCGACACGATCGCGATCGTGATCGACACGCGGACGGCCGACGGGAGCATCGACCTCGTGGGTCACGGCGGACGGTCGTTCACCGTGGCGGAGGCTGCGGCAGAACTCGCCGCGCGGTCATCGCGTCGGGATCTCGCCCCCGACCCGCACCTGCCCGACGACACGCGTCTCTGGGCAGCGCTCCAGCAGGCCAGCGGCGGCACCTGGGCGGGTTGCGTCTACGATAGCGTGCGGTTGTCGAAGCGACTGTGCCAGTAAACCTGTCGATGCCGCGAACGAACGCGGGAGAACAAGCGATGCCAATCCATGCGGTGACACCCGGCTGCCAGTTTGCCAGCGACAACACGGCCCCGATGAGCCCGGGAGCCTGGGAGGCGCTCTCCCGGGCGAACCAGGAGTATCAGTCGAGCTACGGCGACGACCGGTGGACGGCCCGGGCCTGCGAGCTGATCCGTGAGATCTTCGAGTGCCCCGCAGAGGTGTTTTTCGTGTTCAACGGCACGGCGGCCAACTCGCTGGCCCTCGCCGCCATGTGCCAGTCGTACCACGCGATCCTTTGCCACGAGGTCGCGCACGTCGAAACCGACGAGTGTGGCGCCCCGGAATTTTTCTCCAACGGCACGAAACTGCTCACGTTGCCCGGTGACGGCGGCAGGCTCACCCCCGCCGGGATCACGCATGCCGTCGAGCGGCGTCGCGACATCCACTATCCCAAGCCCCGCGTCGTGAGCATCACGCAGGCCACCGAACTCTCGACCGTCTATTCCGCCGACGAGATCGCCGCGGTCAGCGACGTTTGCCGCCGGCACGGCCTGCGGCTCCACATGGACGGGGCCCGGTTCGCCAACGCCGTGGCCGCGCTCGACGTGCCGCCGCGGCGGATCACCTGGGAGGCGGGTGTGGACGCGCTCTGCCTCGGCGGCACGAAGAACGGGATGGGTGTGGGCGATGCCGTGGTGTTTTTCAACACGAGCCTCGCCGAGGAGTTCGCCTACCGCTGCAAGCAGGCCGGCCAACTGGCCTCGAAGATGCGGTATCTCACCGCCCCATGGGTGGGGCTCCTCGAAGACGGTTCGTGGCTTGCGAACGCCCGCCGTGCCAACGCAGCAGCAGCCCGCCTCGAGCAGGGGCTTCGAGCGATCCCGGGCATCGAGGTGGTCGGCCGCCGGCAGGCCAACGCCGTCTTTGCCCGGCTTCCCGACGCCCTTGCCGATGCGCTGCGGGCGAAGGGCTGGAAGTTTTACAACTTCATCGGTGCGAATGCCTGCCGCTTCATGTGCTCGTGGGCGGTGACCGATGCCGACGTCGATGCCCTGCTCGTCGACGTCCGGCAGGCTGTTTAACAATCGCCTGAAAAGGGGACGCAGCTCTTTTTCTTCCGAAGATCTGCAGCGCGATGATTCATTGAAAAAACCTAACGACTCGCTCTGAAATATCTGGTTTGCCTTGGTAATGGAGCCTTCTAGAGTTGGACGACAAGAAGAAGTGCACGGCCGATTCTTACACAAGGAGAATCAGATGCTACCCCAATCAACCCCGCCGACTCGCGGCAAAGTCTTGGAAGAAGCTTTCTTCTATCGGGTGGATCAAGAACTGAGCGAAGTGCTGAGCAAACGTGTTCAGCGAGAGGAGAAAATTCGGCTGTTTGCAAATGCGACTGGCATTCGGGACCAGAAGCACCTTGAACGACTCGCTGATTCAGGATTCGAATTATCGACGCTGCACTTTGTTTGGGTTCCACTCATCCTTGTTGCGTGGGCTGATGGCAACGCAGAGAAATTAGAAAAGAAAGCGATCGCTGATATTCTGGCGAGCAAGGGGATCTCGCAGGAGACGATCTCGAGGGTGATTGCTCATGAGTGGTTTCGCAAAAAGCCTACCGAAGAGCTGCGGGAGATCTGGGAAGAGTTTTCTGCGGCAACCTCGGCCAGTCTCAATCCTTCGGTTTACAACGAGTTGATCGATGAGATTGTCAGGCTCTGTCGTTTGATCGCAGATACGTCTGGTGGGTTTATGGGATTAGGAAAGATTTCCTCGACCGAGACCAGAGCTATCGATCGCGTCATTCGAACACTTCAGCAAACCGATGGGGATCGCACGCACACGTCGCCCTCAAGTGGTGCGGTTCAAGCCTTACCATCTGATCACAATGATGTTTGTGGCCCATGCCCTACACGGGAGCCGACATGATCACAACAGACAAAAATGTGAAGAAGTTCGAGGCAATCACGCAGATGTGCCGGGCAGCGATCTCGCAGCAGGTCGAGCGGGGCAAAAAAGCGGGGTTTGGTCTCGACGACTACACCGATGGCCGGATCGTTGGTGGAGCCAGTCTCGCCCGAAAGATTCTCCACCTCATCGGCAACACCTATGAGTGCGTCAGATAGCCGGCGTCGGTTTTGTGGGGAGGTCACGCGTCGGCGTAGCGCACGACAAGCTCCGCCGCCTCGACCGGCGTGCCGGGGCTGACGAGCACCTCGGCCACCTTTCCGTCCCGCTCCGCGTAGACCGTCGTCTCCATCTTCATCGCCTCGAGGCTCAACAGCTTTTGACCCTTCGTCACCGTGTCGCCCGGCCGGACAGCCACCGTCACGATCAGGCCCGGCATCGGCGCGCCCACCTCGCGTGCATCGCCCACGGTCGCCTTCGGCCGCCGCTGGATCTTCGCCTCCAGGCTCTTGTCGGCGATCGACACGCTCCGCGGCTGGCCGTTTAATTCGAAGAACACCGTCCGTGTGCCGTCGGCATGTGGCTCGCCCACCGTCAGCAGGCGGACCACCAGCGTCTTGCCCGGCTCGATGTCGATGGGCAGCTCCTCGCCCGGCTTCGGGCCCTCGAGAAACGCCGGCGTGGGCAGCACGCTCACGTTGCCGTATTTGTTGGCGTGCTGCACATAGTCTTGGAATACCCGCGGATAGAGCAGCCAGGAGAGCACCTCCTTCGGCGACGCCGTCCGGCCGACGATCTCGGCCACCTTCTTCTCCGCCGCCTTGAAGTCGGCCGGCGGCATCGATTCGCCCGGACGCCCCGTGACAATGTCGCCCTGGCGGACGATCCGCTTCACCACCTCCGGCGGGAAGCCGCCCGGCGGCTGGCCCATCCGGCCCGCCAGCAGATCGACCACCGATTCCGGAAATGACATGTCGCGAGAGTCGGAGAGCAGTTCCGACGCCTGCATGCCGTTGGTCACGAGCAACACCGCGAGATCGCCCACCGCCTTGCTCGTGGGCGTCACCTTCACGATGTCGCCGAGCAGCTGATTGACGTCTGCATACGCCCGACAGACCTCTTCCCAACGATCACCAAGCCCAAGGGCTTTGGCCTGCTCCAGCAGGTTCGTGAACTGGCCGCCCGGCATCTCGTGGAGGTAGAGGTCGGCATCGGGCGCCTTCATGCCACACTCAAACGCCGTGTAGTGGTCGCGGACCGCGGCCCAGTAGTGGGAGAGATGCCGCAGCGGCTCGGGGTCGAGTTCGGTATCGAGCGGCGTGTTGCGGACCGCCTCCACGATCGCGTTGAGATTCGGCTGGCTTGTCAGACCGGCGAAGCTCGCCATCGCCGCATCGACCACGCTCGCCCCCGCCTGGGCCGCCTCGAGGGCGCTGGCCAGCGAGGCGGAGGAGGTGTCGTGGGTGTGGAAGTGGATCGGGATGCCGATCTCGTCTCGCAGGGCCTTCACGAGGCGGCCGGCCGCGAACGGCTTGCACAGCCCCGCCATGTCCTTGATGGCAAGCATGTGGGCGCCGCGCTTCTCGAGCTCCTTGGCAAGATTCACGTAGTAGTCGAGCGAATACTTCGTCCGCTTCGGATCGAGTACGTCGCCGGTGTAGCAGATCGCCGCCTCGCAGATCGCGCCGCTCTCCAGCACCGCGTCGATCGCCACCTTCATGTTCGGCACCCAGTTGAGCGGGTCGAACACCCGGAACACGTCGATGCCGCTGGCAGCCGATTCCTTCACGAAGGCCTGCACGACATTGTCGGGATAATTCGTGTAGCCGACGGCGTTGCTCGCGCGCAAGAGCATCTGGAAGAGGACGTTGGGCACCAGTTCGCGCAGCTGGGTCAGTCGGTCCCAGGGGCATTCCTTGAGGAAACGCATCGACGTGTCGAACGTGGCTCCACCCCACATCTCCAGCGAGAAGAGGCCCGGCGCCAGGTGGGCGTAGGCATCGGCGACGGCGACCATGTCGAACGACCGCATCCGTGTCGCGAGCAGCGACTGGTGGGCGTCGCGCATCGTCGTGTCGGTGATGAAGAGCCTGTTCTGCTGGCGGACCCAGGCGGCAAACTTCTGGGGCCCGAGCTCCTTGAGCTTCGTCCGCGTGCCGGCCACCACAGGGGCCAGGCGGTCGAACTCCGGGACGGGCGCGGGGCTGCGGCGGGCGGCGGGTGGCCGCCCCTTCACCAGCGGGTTGCCATTGACGATCACGTCGGCCAAATATTCGAGCACCCGGGTGGCCCGGTCGCGGCGGATCGGGAAGTCGAAGAGCGCCGGAGTCTCGTCGATGAACCGCGTCGTGCAGCGGCCGGCGAGAAAGTCGGGATGCGTGACGAGGTTGATCAGGAACGGAATGTTGGTCTTCACGCCACGGACACGGAATTCCTGCAGGCAGCGTTCGATGTGGCCAGCGGCCTCCTCGTGTGTCAGTCCCCGCGCCGTCACCTTGACGAGCAGCGAGTCGAAGTAGGGTGTGACAACCGCGCCGGAGAAGGCGGTGCCGGCGTCGAGCCGAATGCCCATGCCGCTGGCCGAACGATAGGCGGTGATCCGCCCGTAGTCAGGGAGAAAGCGGTTCTCGGGGTCCTCGGTGGTGACGCGGCACTGAATCGCCGCCCCCATCGACTTGATCTGCGACTGTTCCCCGAGCCCGATCTGCGGATCGGAGAGCTTCCAGCCCTCCGCCACGCGGAGCTGGCGGCGGACGATGTCGACACCGGTGATCTCCTCCGTGACCGTGTGCTCCACTTGGATCCGCGGATTCACCTCGATGAAATAAAAGCGGTCGGCATCGGCGTCGACGAGAAACTCGACGGTGCCGGCGTTCTCGTAGCGGGCGGACCGTCCGATCGCCAGCGCCGCCTCGCAGATGGCATCCCGCATGGCCGGCGCGAGGTTGGGGGCGGGGGCCATCTCCACCACCTTCTGATGCCGACGCTGCACCGAGCAGTCTCGCTCGAAGAGGTGGATGAGGTTGCCGTGCATGTCGCCGAGCAGCTGCACCTCGATGTGCCGAGCCCGCTGGATGAACTTCTCGACGAACACGCTCGCGCTGCCGAAGGCGGTCTTGCTCTCACGCTGCGCGCTTTCGAGCGCCACCGCCAGCTCGTCCTCACCGCGGACGATCCGCATGCCGCGGCCGCCGCCACCGTGGGCCGCCTTGATCATCACGGGCCAGCCCAGTTCCTTCGCGATCTTGAGCGCATCCTGAAAGCCGATGACCGGCTTCGAGCTGCCCGCCAGGATCGGCACGCCGGCCTGCTTCGCCAGTTCACGGGCGGCGGTCTTGTCGCCGAGCGTTTGGAGAAGCTCCACACGCGGCCCCACGAACACGATCCCCGCCTTCTGGCAGGCAGCCGCAAACTCCGGGTTTTCGGAGAGGAAGCCGTAGCCCGGATGGATCGCGTCAACATCATGCTCCTTGGCGATCGCCACGATCCCCTCGATGTCGAGGTAGGAGCGGATCGGCTCGCCGGGCCGGCCGACGAGATAGGATTCGTCGGCCTTGAAGCGGTGGAGGGCGAAGCGGTCTTCGTGGGCATAGATCGCCACG
>JBILKZ010000176.1:0-6063 GCA_044376405.1 Pirellulales bacterium | reverse complement strand
CGTCCTGCACCTTCGGCCGGACCTGGTCATGATGGAGCAGGCAGGGGAGGGTGGGGCCGTGCCCTGGAAGCTGACCACGCTCAAACGAGCCAACGCATGGACGCCGCGGCCATGGTCACACGTCCATCCCGATACCGGCAGCGGTGATCCGTCGCGAGCCACTGCAGCGAAGGGAGCGGAGTATTTCGCCGCAATCACGGATGCGGTCGCTGACCTGCTCGTGGAACTATCGGCCGCCCAAAAGGGCGACCTGCCCTACGCCTGAGTTGCGACTGGGATCCGCAACGATCTCCGCAAACCGGCCAGTTAGTGACCGGCCGCATCGCGGACCGCGCCAATGATGATCTCCCGCAGCTTTGGCTCGGCGGATCGCGCAACAGCGAGGATGTTCTCGACCGTGGCAACCTCCAGATGATCTGGCAGGCACATGTCGGTGATCACCGACAGGCCGAGCACGCGCAGGCCCGCATGCACCGCCACGATCACCTCCGGCACCGTCGACATGCCCACCACGTCGGCGCCGATCGTCCGCAGGAAGCGATATTCCGCCCGGGTCTCCAGGTTCGGACCCGTCACCGCCACGTAGACGCCGCGATGAGCCATGAAGTTTTCCCGGCGTGCCACCTCGAGCGCTCGGTCGATGAGGTCCGGAGTGTAGGGCGCAGACATGTCGGGGAACCGAGGGCCGAGACGATCATCGTTGATGCCGACGAGCGGGTTGTCGTTCATCAAGTTGATGTGGTCGTCGATCACCATGATGTCGCCGGTGCGAAACTGCGGATTGAGGCCGCCGCAGGCGTTGGTGACGATGAGCAGCCCGGCACCCAGCCGCGCGAGCACCCGCACGGGAAACGTGATCTGGGAAGCCGGATAGCCCTCGTAGGCATGCATCCGCCCCTCCATCACGACGACCGGCACACCGGCCAGGAGACCGCAGACCAACTGACCGGTGTGGCCGTGTGCCGTCGATTTCGCGAAGTGGGGGATCGTTTCGTAGGGGATCGTCACCGCGTCGGTGAGCGCGGCCGCCGCGGCACCGAGCCCGCTGCCGAGAATGAGGCCGACAGCTGGCTTATGGGGCCACCGCGCGGAGATCGTCGCGCAGGCCTCGGTGATCTTGTCGAATTGGTCGAGCATGCATGCTCCGAATGGCAGACGCGGAAAACAGGTGTCCGACTTGGACAATCGACGCGAGAAGGACCGCCCTACTCGTGACCGAGCAGCTCTCGGAACTCCGGGTGCTCGCGGAGCGAATCGAGGTCAGGATCGACCTCCAGGTGGGCGAGGTCGTCATACCCGAGCAGGATTGCCCGGGAGAGCGCGTCGATCGCCTCGTCGGGTCTCCCGGCACGTGCCAGCGAGCAGGCGAGATTGTAGCGGGCGAGGAAGTCGTTGGGCAGCACGTCCACCAGCCGGAGGTCGAGTGCGAGCGCCCGCTTCACGAGCCCTTTCTGCGAGACGAGCTCCGCCAGAACGCGGAGGACCTCGACCGACTCTCCGTTGCGGGCAAGCAGCCCCTCGAAAAAGTCGATGTCGAAGTCGAGCTGGTTCAGGTCGCCGAACCAATCTTCGTGGGTATGCAATGGCTGGCGGCCGCGGGTGTCACCGCGCACGGAGCGGCCGGAGTCGGCGTCGGGATCGTCGGCAGGGATATCGCGGCCGGACATCGTGAATGCTCGTGATCGGTCTCGGTGGAAAACATCTGCCGCAGGTCAGTGCTCACTTCTTGCGACCACCACCCTTGCCGGGTGGCGGCGCCTCCGGTGCGGAGTCGTCGGGGTGATCCCAGTCGGGATCGTTCTCCTCTTCTTCAAAGTCATCATCGAATTCGTCGTCGAAATCGTCGAAGCTGGATTCCTCGTCGGCGGCGGGCTGGGCGACTGCCAAGTCTTCCTCGTCACCAAGATCCTCTTCTTCATCTTCAGGGTCGTCGGCACACTCGATGCGGCTGGTGCCCAGGTGCTGCCCGGGCAGGGGGGCCCCGGGCAGCGCGGCTGGTGGTGGAGCCAGCAGTCCGTCAGCAGGAGTCTGCGCGGGCGCGGCAGGCCAGAGGGATGGAAGAACGTCGATGAAAAGCGGCGCGATCAGCATGGTCGAAAGATGGTGGGCTGGGGGACTGGATCGGGGCGAACGAAATGAGACAGTCAAACGCTGGAACCTAACACCGGGAGCCTCAACCCGGGAACATGGAGCCAGAGAAAACAGTTTTAGCAAGGCCGCGTCAAGCCACGGGGCCGCGCCTGCAAACTATACGCAATCCTGACGCTGGAACCTCACCCGGGGCCTCAGGTGTGGTAATCGGCGTTGAGTCGGACGTATTCGGCCGTCAAATCGCTCGAATAGAACCGGATTGAGCCCGGTCCGGAGCCAAAATCGAGCTCAATCAAGGTTTCCCGGGAGGCCTGGATCGACGCCGAAACGGCTCCGCCGTCGAACGCCACAGGAGCCCCGTCGCGGAAGAGCAGGGCGCCGTTGAGGCGAAGAGTGAGCTTTTCAGGATCGAATTTCACCCCGGCGTAGCCGGCCGCGGAGACAATCCGGCCCCAGTTTGGGTCGGCGCCGCAGATCGCCGTTTTCACCAGGGGGCTGTCGGCGACGCTTCGGGCGAGTTGCCTCGCGTCATCGCGGGATCGGCACCCCTGCACCTCGATCCTCAGCACGTGCGTCGCCCCCTCGCCGTCATCCGCGATCTCCCGGGCCAGCGTCTCACAGGCGTCCATGAGCGCTTTGCCGAAGGATTCGAGCCCCTTTCCGGTAAGCGGTTTGCCGCCGGCGGCCCCGTTAGCCAGCAGCAGTACGGTGTCGTTTGTGCTCGTGTGGCCATCCACGCTCACGCAGTTGAAGGTCTGCTCCGCCGCCTCCCGCAGGAGCCGCTGGGCATCGGCTGCCCCGACCGGGGCATCGGTGAGGATGATGCCAAGCATGGTCGCCATCCGCGGACCGATCATCGCCGCGCCCTTTGCCATGCCGAAGAGCGTGTAGTGGTGGCCATCCACGGTGAACGAAGAGCCGGAGAGCTTGGGACGTGTGTCGGTCGTCATCATGCCCCTGGCCGCAGTGACGGCCGAGTCGGCGTCGCTGCCGAGTTTCGCGGCCACCGCGTCGATGCCGGCTCGGATTTTTTCCAGCGGCAGGAACTCCCCGATGATGCCGGTCGAGAGCACGAGCGCACCGGCCTCGTCCACGCCCACGGCCTTGGCGGCGGCCGCGGCCATCGCCCGTGCGTCGTCGAGGCCCCGCCGACCCGTGCAGGCGTTGGCGTTGCCTGAATTGATGGCGATCACACGGAAGCCCTCGCCCGGCGTGCGGCTGCGGTCGAAGGCCACCGGCGCCGCAAACACGAGGTTGGTCGTATAGACGCCCGCGGCCGTGGCATCGCGGTCCGACACGATCAGCGAGATGTCTTCTCGGGTCGGATTTCGCTTCAGGCCGGCGTGGGTGCCCGCGGCGCGGAATCCCTGGGGCAGGGGAGGAATCGGCAGGCGAACGGGTGTTTCAGTGATGGCCATGGTTTTTCTCGCGTGATTCCGCTCGTTCGCCAGGATGGCATTGCCGGCGGGTTTACAGGAGTCCCGTGGTTTCGGGGAGGTCATAAAGGACGTTGAAATTCTGTACGGCGGCGCCCGCCGCCCCTTTGACGAGGTTGTCCTCGCAGCTGATCAGGAGCACGCGGCCTCGAACGACGCGGGCCGTGATGTCGATAAAATTGGTGTCGACGGTGTCCTTCGTGCCGGGCAGATGGTCCACGATCCGCACGAACCGCTCGCCCGCGTACGCATCGCGCAGCATCTGCATCACGTCCTGCTCGCCGATGGGAGCCTTCGGCCGGATGTAGATCGTGGAGAGGATGCCACGGTCCATCGGGGCGAGCTGGGGTGTGAAGATGACGCTGGGCATCGTTGCCGCGTGCCGGTTGATGATCTGTTCGATCTCCGGCGTATGGCGGTGCCGGCCGACGTTGTAGGCCGACATGCTCTCGTTGCATTCCGGGAAATGCGTCATCAGTTTGGGTGATCGGCCTGCGCCGCTCACGCCGCTCTTGGAGTCGATGATGATGTCGTCGGTTTGGAACAGGCCGCTCTTCAGCAGCGGCGCCAACGGTACGATCGCTGACGTCGCGTAGCAGCCGGGATTGGCGACGAGCGACTGCCCTTTGATCCGGTCGCGAAACAGCTCCGGGAGACCGTAAACCGTCTGGCCGAGCCGGGCCGCGTCGGGGTGTTCGTGGCCATACCATTCCAGGTAGGTGGCGGCATCGTCGAGCCGGTAGTCAGCGCTGAAGTCGATCACCTTCGCGCCAGCGGCCAGCACCCTGGGGATGATCTCCGCACTGGCGCAGTGTGGCAGACAGCTAAACACGCACTCGGCCCGGCTGCCGACTTGGTCAGGCGTGAGGTCCTCGAGCGGCAGATCGATCCGGCCCGCGAGGCTGGGGTGCACGCTCGACACCGGCGTGTTGCCCTCCTGCCGGCTGGTGACGGCGACGATCTCTGCCTGCGGATGCCGCAGCAGGAGCTTGATCGCTTCGAGTGCCGTGTAGCCGGTGGCGCCGAGGACAGCAACTTTGATCATCGAAAGAAACCTGAAGTATGCACGAGGAAGCCGCGTGAGGGGGCTTTTTATAGCGGGCGTGGGCGAAATGCTCCACATCGCCGTCAGCCGCCCATCAGCCGCGTTTCAATCAGCCGGATCAGCCAGGTGGCCACGGCCGGCTTCGTGCCCCGCTTTTCGCCGACGAGTTCGTGGTGGGCGTCGTACACAGCCACGGCATTTTTCGTCGATTCGAGGGCGGCGAGGTCGTTCACCACGATCATGTCGCACTGCTTCGCCGTGACTTTCGCGCAGGCCCGCAACTTGTCGGCCCCTGGTTCCAAGGCGAAGGCGACGCACCAGGTGGCCCGCCGCCGGCCGGAAGGCTGCCGTTTGACGCGGGCTGCCAGCGTGGCGATCACGTCTGTGGTGGCCCGGAGCTTCAGCGACAGCCCAGCGGCGGTGCGGGGAATCTTGCCGAGCACGGGCCGCACGGGCTCGAAGTCGCAGGGGGCAGCCGCCGCGATCACGCCGTCGGCCCGCGGGAGTTCTTCGATCGCCGCCGCCAGCATCTCCGCCGTCGTGACCACCGGGATCACCCGGGCACGAGCCGGATACGTCACACCGACGGGCCCGCTCACGATCGTCACGTCGTGGCCGCGGGCCAGAGCAGCCTGGGCGATCGACCGGGCCATCCGACCGCTCGAGGCGTTGGTGAGGTACCGCACCTCGTCGATGTAGGCCCGCGTGGGACCGGCGGTGAGCAGGATTCGTGCCATCGATCGCCATCCGCCCAGAGGGCCGGATCAGGAGGAACGTTTCCCGGGAACGCCGGCGAGAAGCTCGCGGACCACGCCCGCGATCTCCTCCGGTTCGGCCATCCGTCCGGCCCCCTGCTGTCGGCAGGAGAGCCAGCCCGTTCCCGGCTGGATGATCTGCACGCCATCGGTGGCGACCTGCCGGACGTTGCGCTGCACGGAGGGTTTGGCCCACATGGCCGAATTCATCGCTGGCGCCATGACGACTGGACACTCGGCGCAGAGCAGGAGCGTGGTGAGCAGGTCGTCGGCCGCGCCCCCCGCCACCTTCGCCAGCAGGTCGGCCGAGGCTGGTGCGACGACGACCAGATCGGCACGGGCCGCCAGTTCGATGTGGGCCCCGAGCGGATGCACGCCGGGATCGAAGCTCCGCGTGGCGACCGGCCGGCCGGTGAGGGCCGCAAACGTGGCCGGCCCAACGAACCGCCGCGCATTGCGGGTGAGCACGGCGGTGACGCCGGCCCCCTGCTGCACGAGCAGGCTCGTGAGCGCAGCCGCCTTGTAGGCTGCAATGCCCCCCGACACGCCCACGATGATTTCGCGACCTTCGAGCATGAGGGCATTGCAGGCGTGATTACAGGATCGTGACTACAGAATCGTGGGATCGAAATCGAGCGGACCGCCCGCCTCGGGTGATTCACCCGTGACGCGGAGGTTCATCGACGTGTCGAGGAAGATCTTGTCCTGCTTGATCTCCTCGATGACGATCTGCATC
>JBILKZ010000083.1:0-17516 GCA_044376405.1 Pirellulales bacterium | reverse complement strand
CACGTGATCCGACTCGCCACGATGCACGGCGAGGGGATTACCGATCCCAAGCCTGACCCCCGAAAGATTCGTCGACGAGAACATCTGCCAGCCACAGAATGCGGCAAAGACGTTGTGCCAACTGCTTGTATTCTCCGTGCTCACGATCGCCAGTCCACCCGGCTTCAGCAACCGCCGGATTTCGGTGGCGAACAGGTCGATGTCCGGCACGTGCTCGATAACCTGATTCGCATGAATCACATCAAACGTATCTGCAGTCAACGGCAGTACGTGGGCGAGATCGGCGACGACGACATCCACGCCACGACTCCGCGCGACCACGGCACGCTCCTCGACGACCTCGACACCGTGAACGCCCTCCCGCGGGGTGACGGACGCGAGCTTCATCGTCCAGTCGCCATCGTCACATCCGAGATCGAGCAATCTGCCGCCATGACGCGGCAAGTCGGCAAGAATCTGCCTTCGGTTCAGCTCCATCGCCGAATCGAACAACCCAATGAACCACGATCTCAACACCACTCCACCTCTCTCTTCTTGCACGTCCAGCGGCGACCACAACCGGGCCGCCCCGAAACGCCGCGATCTCCACGGCGGAATCGTCCCGGCATGCCTCTCCGCATGGAACCTGAGTCCGATGGTACAGTTTGGGGCATGCCCTGCAATCTGGAACCTTCGGTCTCGTGATACCTTCGACCGCGGCAACGATGCGACCGTACAGGCAAGGCCTCGTGAGCGTCATCGTGCCGACGCTGAACGCCCAACGCACGCTGCGAAACACGCTCGAGTCGATCGCCCGTCAGTCGTATCCCGCAGAGCAAGTCGAGGTGCTGCTCATCGATGGCGGCTCGACCGATGACACGCTGCCGATCGCTCGCGCGTACAACTGCACCGTGCTCGCGAACGAGAAAGTCCAGCAGGAATTCGCCAAGCACATCGGCCTCCTGCAGGCCCGTGGCGAGTACCTGATGTTTCTCGACTCCGACGAGGTCCTCGACAATCCGGACGACATCAGGATCAAGGTGGACACCCTGCGCCGGGACGAGTCCCTGATCTTCATCGGCTCGAGCGGATACCGGAAGCCTCCGGGAGCATCTGCGATCAACGACTACATCAACCTGTTCGCCGACCCCTTCGCGCACTTCATGTACCGCATGCCGTACGACAGCCGGGCCTACGTGCCGTCGATGCGCCGGCGGTATGCAGTCGTCCGCGAAAATGACGACTCGCTCGTGCTGGGCTTCGACGCCACCGACGAACTGCCGCTGATGGACCTCGCCGCAGGCGTGGTGATAGACTCTTCCCGACTCGCACCGGCCCTCGGGGGCCCGGCCACGGAGGAGTCGGTGATTCCGCAGTTACTCTATCGGGCCGCGCGGCATGGCCGCACGATGGGGCTGGCGAAGCACTGCCCGATCACCCACGACTCCGCCGACACGCTGGCCCGCTACGTGCGGAAACTGATGTGGCGAGTGGTTGTCAACGTTCACTATCCCACACTTCCCGGCACGGGCTACTCCAACCGACTTTCATTCCAGCATGCGGGCATGAGGCTCAAGCGACTCTTGTTTATCCCCTATGCTGCGACGATCGTCGGGCCTGCGATTGAATCCGTTCTCGTGGCGATCCGCCGAGCCTGTCCCATCGCCCTCATTCACGCGCCGCTGTCGTTGTTTCTCGCGATGTACATCCCTTTCCAGATGACGCTCAAGTGCCTCGGCATCCGGCCGAAACTGACTTCGTACGGCGGGCGTCAGGAATTGCCGAATGTCTCGGGTGTGGAAACACAGTAACCGCAAGGGAACGCCATGTCGAAGCCGACGATCACGATCCTCGTGCCGGTCTACAACGAGGGTCGGAACATCCCTAGGCTCGTGTCGGAGTTGCACGCGATCACGGCCGGCATCGACCGCTACGATTTCAGCCTCCTGTTCGTCGACGACGGGAGCAGCGATGACTCGGTTGCCCAGATCGAGACGCTGACCGCGAAGGACAGCCGCATCCGCCTGCTGGAACTGTCGCGGAACTTTGGCAAGGAGATCGCCCTGACCGCAGGGATCGATGCATTGGACTGTGATGCCGTAATCATCATGGATGCCGATCTCCAGCATCCCCCTTCCTACATTCCACAACTCATCGATCGCTGGGAGCACGGCAGCGAGGTCGTCGTCGCCCGGCGGACCCGCATCGACAAACAGCCCCTCGCACGCCGGCTCGGCTCGTCCGTTTTCTACAAGCTCCTCAATGCCATATCCGACTTCCCGATGGAACCGGGCACGACCGACTTCCGCCTGCTCGATCGCGAGGTCATCGACGCCCTGAAGAGCTTCCGGGAAAAGAACCGGATGGTTCGAGGCCTCGTCGACTGGATGGGCTTCAGGAGGTCGTCGATCGACTTCGAGGCCCCGGAACGAACCGCCGGCGTGGCCGGCTACAGCTACGCGAAACTCGCGCAACTGGCGATCAACAGCTTCATGTCCTTTTCGCTCCTCCCCCTGCGGCTGGCGGGCTATCTGGGGATGTTCAGCACCCTCGTGTTCGGTGTTCTGCTGCTGGTGATGGGCATCGACAAGATGACGGGAGATGTCTTCAAGTTTTCCTCGATTTCCTTCGTCATCGTGGTCAATGCCCTGCTCAACGGGGTCGTCCTCCTGTCGATCGGACTGGTCGCGCTCTACATCGGCCACATCCACACGGAGGCCGTCGACCGGCCGCTCTATCTGGTCCGTCGGAAAAAAGGCCTTGCACGCACGCATGACTCCTGATCCCAGAGACGATTCACGTGCCGCAGAACGGGCCCTGTTCGTCTGGGTGGGCACGGTCGCGGAACTGATCAAACTGGCTCCGGTGATCTTGGAGTTGCGACGGCATGGCCGCGAGGTCGTGCCGATCGCGACGGGCCAAAACGATCTCTCCCGGAGCGACCTCTATCCCCTCGTCTTCCCGGACGGCGTGGACGACTGGGTGACCCGGAAGCCGATCACGCAGACACCGTTCTGGTTCGCCCTCTGGGCGGCCCGTTGCCTGATCGCGTCGTTCGCCGTCTGCCGGCGCGTGTTCCGGCGCCACGCCACCACGGCGGACGGCCGCCGGCCTCACCGCCGTCGGCCCAGACCCCTGCTGCTCGTGCACGGCGACACGGTGAGCACGCTCATCGGCTCGATCGCCGGGTGGTTCACGGGGGCCGACATCGTTCACGTCGAGGCTGGCCTCCGCAGCTTCAATCTCCTGCGACCCTTTCCGGAGGAATTGTGCCGGGTGGGAGTGTCGCGATTCGCTCGTTGGGCGTTTTGCCCAGGCGCCTGGGCATGCGGCAACCTGCGAGGCTACAGGCATCTGAAGATCGTCGACACGCAGGAGAACACGCTGCTCGACTCACTCAGGCTGGCTCTCGCCCACCACGCCGACGACGACATCCTGTCGCGGGTTCCGCCACGGTTTTTCCTGTTCGTCTGCCACCGACAGGAAAACCTGCTCGACCGGCCCTTCCTCGACGGAATACTCGCTCGCGTCGAGAGGAAGGCCGCCGAGATTCCATGCGTCGCGATCCTCCACAAGCCGGCGGAGGTGGCGCTCGCGTCGCTTGGCCTGCTCGACCGGCTGACCGGCAATCCGCGCGTCTTCGCGCTCCCGCGGCAATCCTACTTCGATTTCACGAGGCTGTTGAACGCGGCGGAGTTCGTGGTCACCGATGGCGGCAGCAACCAGGAGGAATGCTTCTTCCTGGGCAAGGCCTGCCTGATCCTGCGCCGTGAAAGCGAACGCCGCGAGGGGCTGGGAGAAAATGCCATCCTCAGCATGAAGGACTTCTCCGTGATCGATCGATTCCTCGCCGATCCATCTCAATGGAACCGCGACGGCATCGCATCCGAGATCCACCCCAGCCGCACGATCGCCGAACACCTTCTCGGTCAACCTCCGGCTTAGACCCTCCATTCATGGGCGTTTTCGCCGTGACTCCCACAGCAGGATGCCGCATCCCGCCACCGCGAGCACCGTGCCACAGAGGCCCATGATGCCGATGACTGCCTGGAGATTGGGGTGCCAGGCATGGATCGCCGCCACCTGCAGGGGCGCGATCAGCACGAAGAGCCAGGCAAACACGACGCGGCCCTGAGCGATCAGAAAGTGCTCCGCCACCATCACCAGTGCCATCGGCAGGATGGCAAATCCGTAGGAGGCCAGCAGACCGCCGGCTTCGGGATACTTGTCGCCGTAGAGCAGGCCGATCAGCCACCTTCCGCATGCGGCGTAGCAGATGGCCGCCGCGCCACAGAGCAGGAATGTGATGAGCAATGCCTGCCCCAGCATCGTGCCGCTGGACTGCTTTCTGGCCTGCCGCGCCGCCACGATCGGCAGAAGTGCCAGGACGAGGCCTCCCGGGAGGTAGAGCACCGCCTTACCCAGGACAGAGGCCGCCGCATATTGAGCGGCCATACCGCTGTCGAAATACCGGTTCACGAGCACCATGTCGAGTTGTGTCATCGCGGCAAAGGCCACGCTGGCGACCACCACCGCAGGCACGCCGCGGAGGTCCATCCGGTCGTCCTCCTCCGGCTCGGCAGTGGCCTGCGGAAGCATGTCGCGGCGCAGGGCCCACGTGCCAGCCCCCCAGACGAGCAGCGTTGACGCCAGCACCCCGCCGAGGGCTCCGCGGACACCGCCGCCGCAGAGCATCACCAGGCCGACACTGATCGCGATCTTGCTGGCGGCACCTGCCACTCCCATGCCACCGAGCCAGCGAAACCGCTCGAGCCCCTGCAAAAAACCGCTGTTGACCAGTCCCACGGCGCCGAGGACCACGGATCCACCAAACAACCACATGGCAACGGCATCACTCGATTTCACGGACTCAAGCGCCCATGGCATGCAGGCCTGAAACGCGAGGCAGAACAGCACCGCCGCCCCGGCCAGCCACGCGTGAGACTTCCAATACAGCCTCGCCACGGACTGCCTGCGACAGAGGGCGTTCAGGGCGGCCACTCGCCGGGCCAACAGCATGACCATGGCGCTCAATGGTGCCCCTACCACCATGACCAGCGCCATCAGGGTACTGAACAGCGCGAAATCGCCAGGGGCCAGCAGCCTCCCCATCAGCACCTGATAGACATACCCGAGCAGCCCCACCAGACCGTTCATCACCGAAAGCAACAGGCCTGCCTGGAGCACCGGGCTGTTCGCCATCGCCCGCAGGTTCTTTCGGAGCGACGGCAGATGATTGAGTGGACTCACGACAGAAAAAGCAGTCTCGCCAGCGTTCACTCGGGAAGAGAGAACCTCTCGCATCGACCGCGAACTGCCTCGCGGAGGCGAACTCGCTCGCGGACAACCGCCGCAGAAGCGTGGCGGACGGCACATGTTCGTCTGGTCGCCACTCCCGGCACTCCCCAAGCGTTCTACCCCATCAGCCACAGGCTGAGAAGGGCGTCGAGCCGGCCTGACGGCGGCTGAAGAGGCAGGCCCGCACGGACGCGAGAAACGGCTCTGGATAGGCCCAGCGATCGTGCCGTGATACAGTAAAGAATGTCTATTGGATGCGCGGGAGCGGCCACGCGAACACGTCCAGCGATCGACGAACATCGAACACTCCATGACGTCCGTGGGCAGATCTTCGAAGATGGACACCACAGACACCCGGGCATCGACCGGCACGGGTTCTCCGCAGGAAGCCGTTGATGCGGCCGCCTGGTGGCGGGATCTCGCCGTCGTGATGGTCGTTCTCGGTGTCACGATCCTCGCCTGGTGCGCGGCCAATGAGATGTGGTCGATGGCCGCATGGAGCCTGCCAACCAGCTACCTCGACCCCTTGTACTCAGACTTCGTCGGCACCTGTAGCTATCTGAAGGCCATGGCGACGGGAGATTTCCTCCCCTTCGGCTGGAAGCTGTTGCCCGACATTGGTGCTCCGCAGGGCGCCAACTGGACGACCAGTCCGACGCCCGACGAACTCCTGCTCGGATTTTTCGGCCTGCTCGCCAAGATCTTCGGCCTATTCCCCGGCTTCAACATCGGCGTGCTGCTGGGGCATCTGACCGCGGCCACCGCCTTCTACTTCGTCGCGAGGACAGAGGGTTGCTCCAGCCTGTGGGCTGGCGTCGGTGCATTGGCGTTCGGGCTGGCGCCCTATCTCTTCGCCGAGTCTCCGCACCACGTCAACTGTTTGTACGCCTGGCACATCCCGCTGTTCGTGCCGGTGTGGAAGTGGATGGCCACGGAACAGGGCGCGCCGTTTCACTCCCGCCGGTTCTGGCTGGCGATCGGGGTCGGCGTGCTGACCGGTCTGCAGAATCCCTACTACACCTTCGTTTTCTGCCAGCTCACGCTCCTCGGCGCAGCATTCGTCGCCTGGCGCACGAGGTCTTTGGCGGCCCTTGCACCCGCTCTGGCCGTCATCGGCGCGGCCGCGATCGCTTTCGCGATCAGCAACCTCGACACGTTCACGTATCGACTGTTCCGAGACGTCGCGAACGCCCCGTTCATCACCCAGCGTGAATACCGGTGGATGGACATCTACGGCTTCAAGCTCGTCGACCTGTTCATCCCATACATCAGGCATCACTCCGACACATTTGCGAAGTTCGGCCTGGCGCACCGGCAGGCATCGGTGCTCAACGACGAGGAGGGGTGTGCCTACCTCGGCATGATCGGCATCGCCTGCCTGCTCTGGCTCGTGGCCGTGTCCATGCGGGCGATGGCCGAACGCCGAGAATCGGCCGTGCCCCTCGCAGCCTGGCAGGTGCTCTGGATCGTGATCATGTTCAACACCGGCGGGCTCAACTCGATCGTCGCGGCTTTCACCGGCTTCACGCTCTTCCGCACGGCCTGCCGGTACAGCATCGTCGTCCTGGCGATCGTGCTGCTCTGGGCAGCCCGCCGCCTCACGGCCTGGCAGCAGGATGATGGGAAACGCCTCCCGCCCGACACGCTGCAGATCGCCACGAGCACGGTAGCCGCCGGGCTGAGCCTGCTCGTGCTCTGGGATCAGGTTCCACGTGCTCCCGTCCCGGAACAGGTCGCCACGATCGCCCGGCAGGTCGCCGCCGACCGCGACTTCGTCGAGAAGCTGGAGTTGGCACTGCCGGAGAAGGCGATGGTGTTTCAGCTGCCGGTGATGGACGGTTCGCCGCTACCGGGCGTGCCGTCCTCCGATCACTATCGGCCGTATCTCTACAGCCACGGACTCCGATTCACGATGGGAGCAACCAAAGGTAGCGAAAGCGAGGTCTGGCAGCAGGCAGTCCAGAGACAACTGCTCGCCGGCGCCACGCTGAACCAGCAGACGCAGCAGATCCTGTTCAATCAAAACAGCGTCGGCGCGGCAGTCGAAGAGATGCGCAAGCAAGGCTTCGCGGCGATCTACGTCAATCGCAATGGATTCCCGGACCGCGGCAAGGGCCTTGAGAAATCGCTGCTCGAACTCGGCTCCACGAAACCGCCGATCGACAGTACCGCCGGCGACCTCGTCTGCATTCCGCTCGAGAAAAACTGAACGATGGCCTTGACGCCCTGGCAACAGGCGGCCGTGCTCGCCGGCATCACGTTCGCCGCCTTCTGCAGCACGCTGTCAGCGGACTTCGTCTACGACGCTCGGATGCAGATCCTCTCAGGCGACTTCATCCACGACTGGCGGAATTGGCCGGCCGTGCTGACCGGTCGCGTGCTCGGGATGGACGTGCTCGACTTCAACCGGCCGGCCATGTTGGCCTCGCTCATGCTCGACGCGGCGGTGTCGGGCAGGGAGCCGTTTGGATACCACCTCACCAGCGTGCTCATGCACGTGGCAAACGTGCTGCTCGCCTGGCTCGTGATCCGGGAGATAACCGGCGGCGAAGGCGGAGCGGAGCAGGTGCTCGCCCAGCTGCTGGCCACGCTCGTCTTCGCCGTTCACCCGGTCGTCACCGAGGCCGTCTGCGAGCCGACCTTCCGCGAGGATCTGCTCGTGGCGCTGTGCACGCTCTCCGCCCTCGTGCTCGCCATGCGACACGACCCAACCACCTCCGGATTCGACACCCGTCGGGCCATCGGCTGCACGGCCTTGTGCCTGTTGGCCATCGCGAGCAAGGAGGCGGGGATCGTCGCGCCGATGCTGCTCGCAGCCTATTGGTGGCTGTTCCGCCGTAGCGAGCCGGGCCGATTCTGGGCCGTCACTATCGGCAGCGCGAAACTCGTCGTCGTCGCATTCCTTGCCGCCCGGTTTCTGCTCGAACCGAGTCCTTCGTCGATCTTCGAATCCAAACCGGAATACCCCGGGGGCTCACTCGCTCAGGCGATGCTGCTCGAACCGCAGATCCTCGCACTCTACGCCCAACTCATCCTGTTCCCAGTCAACCTCTGTGCCGACTACGGACTCGTTTCCGTCAGCCATCTGCCGCTCCCCCTGGCCCTGGCGTTGCTGGCGACGATTGCCGTCGCCGGTGCGATCGCTGCCCGGCACGATCGTCGCCTGCTCTTCGCCTACGCTCTGATCCTGCTGCCGCTGGTGCCCGTCGCCAACCTGATTCCGATCTACCGGGCCGCCGCCGACCGCTATCTCTATCTGCCAATGGCGGGCGTGGCACTCGCCGTCGCCTGCCTGCTCGACGCCCCCTGGCTCGTCGGCCGGACGACCCTCCGGCAGCGGATTCTCGCCGGCTGCATGGCGGTGCTGGCCGCTCTCGCGATGGCCTGCATCGAACGGCAAGCAGTGTGGACCAATTCGCTCGCGCTCTGGGACGATTCCTATCGCAAAAACCCCGGCTCGTTCACCAACGCCGCGGGCCTCGGCGAGGCACTCCGGGAAGCCGGCCGACTTCCTGAAGCAGAACAATTCACTCGCGAGGCGATCCGGCTCTCGAATGGAGAGCGGGGAGACGTCTGGGCCACGCTCGCCCTCATTCTCGACGAACGGGGCCGTGCGGCCGACTCCGCCACAGCGCTCGCCAAGGCATTGGAGATCGATCCCAGGCTTTCCGATCCCGATACAAAAGTAAAATCGCTGGCGATGGATCGCGCGATGGCGGAAGATCTCAAGCGGCTGCTCGGCACGACCAGAGTCGGCTGGCCAGAGCGGAAAAAAACAGGATACTGATGGCATGATACGCCCACCCACCGAAGCGATTCCGGTCCGCGACACCGTCCCGCCCACCATGGAGGCCGGTCGCTGGCACGACTTCCTGCTTCACGCCGCGATTCTCGTGCTCGCGGGACTATGGGTCTATTCGCCGGCCTACCACGGCGACTGGCTCTGGGACGACGACCAGCTGCTCACGGCCAACCCGGTCGTGCAGTCGAGTTCGCTCACGGGCCTCTCCAAGCTCTGGTTCAACCCCGACGGTGCCGACTTCTTCCCGCTCTCCTACACGGCGCTCTGGGCGCAGTGGCCGTTCTTCAAGAACCAGCCCACCGGCTACCACGTCACCACCATCGTGCTGCACTTGATCGGCAGCCTGTTGCTCTGGGCCCTGCTCGACCGCATGCGGATTCCAGGGGCCTGGCTGAGTAGCCTGATCTTTGCCATCCATCCGGTCGCCGTGGAATCGGTGGCCTGGGTATCGGAAACCAAGAACACGCTCTCGCTGCCGCTGTTTCTGCTCTCCTGCCTCTGCTGGGTCGTGCAGGATGAAGAACACGAAGGCCCCCGTCGCGCGCGGTTCTACGTCCTCTCGATCGTGTTCTTCCTGCTGGCGATGCTCGCGAAGACGTCGATGGTGGGATTGCCGGTCCTCCTGCTGCTGCACGCCTGGTGGAAGCGTGGCACGGTCACGCTGCAGGACGTGATCCGGTCAGCTCCCTTCTTCCTGATCTCACTCGTGCTCGGCATCATCACGATCCAGTATCAGCACGGCCGCGCCATCGGCGCGGAGAAGATCCTCGTCGGCGGGGTGGCCTCGCGGATCGCCACCGCGGGCATGGCGATCCTCTTCTATCTCAAGCAGATCATCTGGCCGGTGACCCTGCTGCCGATCTATCCACGGTGGGAGGTCGACCCGCCCAAGGCCTGGCAGTTTCTGGCCTGGCCGGTGATCGCCGCCGCGGCCGCGTGGCTCTGGGCCAACCGCGGCACTGCCGATCGCCCCGGCTGGGGAAGGCATGTGCTCTTCGGCCTCGGCTTCTTCCTGCTGATGGTGCTGCCGGTGCTCGGCTTCGTGACCATCTCCTACATGCGAATCACGTGGGTGGCCGACCACTTCATCTACCTGCCGATGATCGGGGTGATCGCCTTGATCGGCGCCGCAGCGACACGGTGGTACGAACGCTCGACGGCGTCGGCGCAGCCGCTGATCCTCGCCGGTGGAGCGATCGTATTGGCCACCTGCGGGCTGATCGCGTTTCGCTACGCGAACGTCTGGGCCGGCGAAGACGCTCTCTGGACGCACACGCTCAAGACCAACCACGACGCCTGGCAGGCGCACAACCGGCTGGGTGCCAAGAAATTTTCCCGGGGCGACATCGAGGGCGGCTTCTACCACTTCACCCAGTCCACCAGACTCCGTCCCGACCTCGGCGAAACGCACAACAACCTCGGCTCGTCCCTCTCCGCCAAGGGCCGTCTCGACGAGGCGATCAAGGAATTCGCGGAGGCATGCCGGCTGACGCCCAACGTGCCGGCGATGCGGGTCAATCTCGCCAATGCGCTCTTCCAGGCTGGCCGATTTACTGAAGCCAGTGATGCCTACCATTTTCTCGTGGAGAAGGATCCAAACAATCCGGCCCTGCTCAACAACTATGCCGTCACGCTCTATCGGCAGGGCAACAAGGACGAGGCCGTGCGGTATTTCCGCAGGGCGCTCGAGATCAACCCCACGCTCAAGGATGCGCGTGAGGGACTCGCCGTCGCGCTTGGCGAGCAGCCCGCCGCGCCACCGCCAGGGCCAAGGCCGGCGTTAGGGCCGGCATCTCCCCAGCAGTCCCCGATGCTGCCGGGGCAATCGACGCTCGGAACGCCTCAGTTCTCGTCGCCGACTCCCGCAGGCAAGGCCTTCGATCCGCTCGGCATTCAGGGCAAGTGATTGCCGGCGGAAACACGATTCCCTTGCTTGTGCTGCGGGCTTGGATGATGGGCGGTCAGCGCGTCACCCCAGCCATGTCTGCCGGGCGAGCCGCAGGAGTTCGCCGATGCTCCGTCTGCTCTCGGCGAAATCTGCTTTGCTGGAGCCCTTCTGCCGGTCGGTGAACGTGATCGGCACCTCTGCCAACCGACCACCGGCTCGGTGCACCCTCCAGAGCAGGTCTTCCTGAAAGGCATAGCCCTGCGCGAACGGTCCCGACACCGTGTCGAAGATTGCCAGCCGCACAGCCCGAAATCCGCTCGACGCATCGCGGATCGGCACCCACAGCACCCAGCGTGTGAACCAGCCGACCATCCGGCTGGCCACATGACGCGAGAGAGGCCAGCCCACGGTTTGTCCACCCGGCACCCGCCGAGAGCCCACCACCACATCAGCCGCCTTGCCCCCCACCGGTTCAAGTGCCGCCAGCAATCGCGGGATGTCGTCCGGGTCGTGGCTGAAGTCGGCGTCCATATTGACGGCCACCTGGAAGCCATGCTGACGACCGAGCTCAAAGCCTTCAAGAATCGCCGTACCAAGACCACGACGGCCGCGACGCATCAGCACGTGCAGACGCGGCTGCTTCTCCGCGAGGGCCAGAGCGATCCGGCCTGTGCCATCGGGGGAGTCGTCGTCGACAATCAAGAGTTGGAGGTCGGGCGAAACCACCAGCACACGATCGATCAACGCGACGATGTTGTCGTGCTCGTTGTAGGTGGCCGACACGATGAGCACGCGGCCCGAAGGCCAGTCCGTGCGTGAGTGGATGTCTGCGGTGGAGGACATAACGACGGCCAGATTAGCAGGCAGCGAAAAAAGGGCCGCATCGGCCACGAACGGCTGCTTTTCCGGGCGTTCAGCCACCGCGTCTCAGGCGAGCGAACAGGCGACGGTAGTCGCCCAACCGCACGGCGGCAACCACCGGCTTGCCCGCTGATTGTGCCAGCAGGTCTTCCTCGATCACAACCATGTCGGAGTCATCCAGTTCCGCGGCCGTCGTCACGACGAGGGGGCCGGGTTCGGGTGGCGGCTGCGAGATGCCCCCGGTCTGTTCGGACACGCCGGACTGCGTCCTCCCACCAACGGGGGCCGCGGCCGTCCCGGGCCGGCGGTCGGCCAATTCGGCCAGTTCGGCCAACTGCCGCACCAGCGCCGCGCCCTCACAACTGGCGACATGCTGATGGCGGCTGAAGTCGTCTGGTGATCGCATGAGATAGCGTTCCACGATCCGCTCCTCCTGCTCGAAGAACTCCTGAAAGGGATCGGTCGAGGCATCGAACACAAACTCGACGTCCGGACCGTGCCAAGGATCGGACTGGCCGACACGGACTGGCTCCTCGTCCTCTCGGTCCAGAATCCCACCCAGATCGGCGAACAGCCGCGTCGTTCCGTCACCAGGCTGGTCGTCCAACGATCCGAACTCGATCACGCCCACGCCGCTCTCGCCACCGTGCTCGCGGACGACGGCGCCGTCGTCGGAGCCATCGACCGCGTCGTCCATGCAGTCTTCGATGCCACTGCCGGACCTGCCGCCCTCGGTGGCCGCGTCGCTGCCGGTGGTGTCGTGGCATGTCTCCCCGGACACGAGGTGGCCGAACAGCGCCGGCGACGGCAGTTTCTGGATCTCCTGCCAGGCCGCAGCGATGTCGGAAGGCTTGACCCGCCGCCCGGCATCGGCCACGAGCACGATCGCCTGGTCGCAGAGCTGGTTCATCAGTCGCGGCACGCCGTCGGCGATGCCGTAGACGGCGTCAGCGCAGCCCGGCTCGAAGCACTTGTCCCAGTCGAGCCCCGCAGCCTTCGTCTGCGTCCGCAGGTAGGCCACGGCCTCCGAATGGTCGAGCGGTTCCAAATAGGAACGGACCGCGATCCGCTGCGAAAGGCTCTCCAACTTCGGCGTGGCCAGCCGCTCTTCGAGGGCCGTCGGACCGGCCAACACGATGTGGACGGCGGGCAGCGGCGTCGGCGTGTTCGCCAGGAGCCGCAGTTCTTCGATGAGACGCAACGGAAGGGTGTGGGCCTCGTCCACCAGGATCACGAGCCCCGATCCCGTGGCGGCCAGTTCCCGCACCACCTCCGCCACGGCGATCCGCAGCTCGGCTTCATCAATGCCGCGGTAGGGTTTTCCCAGATCGACGAGGATCGACTGCCAGAGCGCCCGACGGGTGCAGATCCGTGCACCGGAGAGCAGGGCCACTCTGAAGTCCTCGGCCACACTCTCGCCCACCTTCGCCAGCAGCAGCGACTTGCCCGTACCCGGCGGCCCGACCACCAGCGAGATTCCCTCGGCGCGGCGGATCGCGCGGTCGATGGCGTGCAGCGCCCCGTCGATCACTCTCGCCGGGTGATAGAACTGCGTGCGAGGAACGGCCATGAAGGGGCGGGTGGACGGGTGTCGACGGGGTTGATGCACGGGTTGGAGTATCCAGAGGTGGCGTTCGCAACTTCCGACCCATCTGATTTCGACCAACGGCCGCGCCTTCCTGCACCGTCCGACTCCCCCGTAGACTTTGACACGTGGAGAAAACGGCTCGGCCCAGACCGGTGGCACCGGATATGACGCCCGGAGGTAAACGCGTGTTCCATGTGAAGATTTGCGGAGTGACCACCGCCGCCGACGCGGAGATGGTCGCCGCGGCCGGTGCCGACGCCATCGGCCTCAACTTCGTGCAGGGCTCGCCCCGCCAACTCGACCTGGCCCATGGCCGCGAGGTGGCCGCAGCCATTCCCGCCGGAGTTCTCCGGGTGGGCGTGTTTGCCGGGAGCCCGGTCGATACCATGCTGCAGATCGCCCGCGTCCTTCGACTCGACGCGATCCAGTTGCATGGTCATCTGGACGGTCGCCGCGAACCGATCGACCCGCCCGAGCGATGTGGACAACTCTCTGGCCTGCCCGTGATCCGGGCCGTGCGGCTCGAGACCTCTCGGCCCGGCACCGACGCGCTGACGGCAGCCCGCCAGTGGATTGCCGCGGCGGTGGCCGGGGGTACCGCGCCCGCGATGGTGATCGTTGATGCCGCCGTTTCACGTGGCACCGAATCTGGACGGCTTGGTGGAACCGGAGAACGGGTCGACTGGGAGGCGTTGGCCCGGGCCGGCTCGCTGCCCGTGCCCATGGCCGTCGCGGGTGGGCTGACCCCCGACAACGTCGCCGAAGCGGTCCGCGTCACGGGGCTTTCAGCCGTGGATACCGCCAGTGGCGTGGAAGCCGCCCCCGGAAGGAAAGACCCCCAAAAGGTCAGTGACTTCGTCGCCGCCGCCCGCCGGGGGATGGAGGGCCTTCGGTAGCCAACTTTGCGATTGCCGTCGGGAGGCTACTATGAGACGATCTCAGACTACTTTCCCACCCGTTTCCAGGAGCCTTTCCCGTGTCGCAAGTCGAAACCCGCCTGCCTTATAAAGTCGCTGATATGTCGCTTGCCGATTGGGGCCGCAAGGAGATCATGCTGGCTGAGAACGAGATGCCCGGCCTGATGGCCCTCCGTCAGAAGTATGGCCGGTCGAAGCCCCTCGCCGGGGCGCGGATTGCCGGCTGCCTGCACATGACGATCCAGACCGCCGTCCTCATCGAGACGCTCAAGGAACTCGGCGCGGAAGTGACGTGGAGCAGCTGCAACATCTTCTCCACGCAGGACCATGCCGCTGCCGCGATCGCCAAGGCCGGCTTCCCGGTCTACGCCTGGAAGGGCATGACCAACGAGGAGTTCGACTGGTGCATCGAGCAGACGCTGTTCTTCAAGGACGGCGAGCCGCTCAACATGATCCTCGACGACGGTGGCGACCTCACCTCGATGGTGCACAACAAGTATCCCGAGCTGATCGGCGGCATCCGCGGCCTCTCCGAGGAAACCACCACGGGCGTGCACCGTCTGTATCAGATGCATGAGAACGGCGAGCTCAAGCTCCCGGCAATCAACATCAACGACTCCTGCACCAAGAGCAAGTTCGACAACCTCTACGGCTGTCGCGAGAGCCTCGCCGACGGCATCAAGCGGGCCACCGACGTGATGGTGGCCGGCAAGGTGGTGGTGGTCTGCGGCTACGGCGATGTCGGCAAGGGCTCTGCCCACTCCATGAAGGCACTCGGTGCCCGCGTGATCGTCACCGAAGTCGACCCCATCAACGCCCTGCAGGCCGCGATGGAAGGCTACGAGGTCACGACCATGGAAGAGGCTGCCTCCCGTGGCCAGATCTTCGTGACGGCCACCGGCTGCCGCGACGTCATCCTTGGGTCGCACATCCAGCAGATGCCCAACGATGCCATCATCTGCAACATCGGGCACTTCGACCTGGAAATCGACATCGCCTGGCTGGAAAACACCAAGGGTGTCAAGAAGGTTGAGATCAAGCCGCAGGTTGACCGCTACACCCTGCCGAGCGGCAAGTCGGTGCTCGTGCTGGCCGAGGGCCGGCTTGTGAACCTCGGCTGTGCCACCGGCCACCCGTCGTTCGTGATGAGCACGAGCTTCACCAATCAGGTGCTGGCTCAGATCGCGCTCTGGACCGACACCGACGCCTACGACATCGGCGTTCACATGCTCCCCAAGAAGCTCGACGAAGAGGTGGCCCGCCTGCACCTCGATAAGCTGGGCGTGAAGCTGACGAAGCTCACCCCCGCCCAGGCCGAGTATCTGCACGTGCCGGTCGAGGGCCCGTTCAAGCCCGAGTACTACCGGTACTAAGCCGGCTGGGTTCGTTCGGTACAGATCGATTCAGGGCGGGGGCGTCGCGATGCGACGCCCCCGCTTTTTTATGCGCTGCCGGTTCTGCGCTGCCGGCGTTCCACGTGGAAACATCACGCATTGCCGCGGTCAAACCCTGCTGCCATTCGGTGTGCTACGCTTTGCCGTTCCGCACGCTCTCCTCCCCTGGCGCCCCACGCATGCCCTCCGTCGCTCCTCTCCGCGGCCTCCGCTACGACCCCAAGCACGTCGGCGTCCTCTCGCAGGTCATCGCCCCGCCCTACGACGTCATCGATGCGGCACTCCAACAGCGGCTCTACGAGCAGCACCCCGCCAACGTGGTCCGGCTCGAACTCAACCGGGAGGAGCCGGGCGACGACGACCTGTCGAATCGATACACGCGGGCGGCAAAGTTCCTGCGGGCGTGGCGGGAGCAGGGCGTGCTGATGCAGGAGTCGGCGGCGGCGCTCTACGTCTACCACCAGGAGTTCGAGGTCGAGGGACGCAGGCACATCCGCCGGGGCGTGATGGCCCGGGTGCGGCTGGAGCGGTTCGGCACCGGCAACATCCACCCGCACGAGGAGACGATGTCGGGCCCCAAGCAAGACCGCCTGCTGCTCACGCGGGCCTGCCGGGCCAACCTCAGCCAGGTGTTTGGCCTCTACCCCGACCCCGAGGGCGAGGTGCAGGAACTACTCGACGCGTCGGTGGCCGGCCAGCCGCCCGTGGAGGCGACCGACCACCTCGGCGTGCGGAGTTGGATGTGGCCCATGACGAATGAGTCGGTGGCAGCCCGAGTGGCCGGTCTGCTGGGACCGAAGCCGGTCTTCATCGCCGACGGCCACCACCGCTATGAGACTGCCTGCACCTACCGCGATGAGGTGGCCCGGGAGTATGCCGAGGAGCACGGGGGCGACCCGCTGCCGTCCGACCACCCGGCCAACTTCGTCCTGATGATGCTGGTGGGCATGGGCGATCCGGGCCTGGTCGTGCTCCCCACACACCGGCTCTTCGTCCAGCCCACCGTGGCCACGTCGGCCGACCTCGTTGTCAGACTGGGCGACTGCTTCACGACGGAATCGGCCGGCGCGGGACCTGCCCAGGCCGACAATGTCTGGCTCGAAGTCGAGTCGGAGAATAGCCAGGGCACGCTGGGCCTCTACACATCCGGCGATCAGGCCTGGACGCTGGCCCGCATCACCCCGGCGGGCCGGGCCCGGATGGAGACGGTGGCGGCCGACCATGGATCCGCCTGGCGGAGCCTGGGAGTGTCGATCCTCCACCGCCTCGTGATCGGCGATCTGCTGGGGGCCAAAGAGATCCCCACTCCCGGCTACGTGCACCTCGTGCAGGAGGTGGTGGCCGGGTTGGAGACCGGCCGCTATCCGCTCGCCGCCCTTGTCATGCCGGCTACCGTGGACGACATCCGCAAGGTGAGCCAGACCGGCGAACGCATGCCGGCCAAGAGCACCTACTTCTATCCCAAGCTCGCCAGCGGTCTGGTTTTTAATCCGCTCGTGTGACGCGGTATTCACGGCAAGGCTCGGCATCCTGCCGGCATCATGATCCCCCGGCTCGCGCCGGGGGCTTGTATTGCAGGCATCCAAGTAGAGTCGGGGAGTGGCGCGGTGGTTTAGGCGGGGCCTATCTGTTACCGGCTCTTTCGTCTGCCGGTGCCTCACTAGCTCCGCCATGCTCCGTTTCCACTCCCCGCTCATCGAACCGGACGTGCAGATCTCCCGCATCCGGCTCTCCGATCAGATTACCGTGCTTTCGCCCACAGCGACTTGCGTTGGATGCAGTTCGTGAG
>JBILKZ010000175.1:0-6115 GCA_044376405.1 Pirellulales bacterium | reverse complement strand
GCCGGCGAGACGACCGTGCTCACGTTCACGCTCAGCGAGACGCCAAAGAGTTTCACCGCCTCGATGATTACCGTCGCGGGCGGCGTCCTTTCAAGCTTTGCCGGCTCTGGTACGACCTACACCGTGAAGTTCATCCCCAACGCCAACTTCACGGGCGTTGGCACCGTGACTGTGACCGCGGCCAGGTTCTTCGATGCCGCCGGCAATGCCAATCTGGCCGGATCGCTCTCACCTGCCCTGGTGATCGACACGAAGCTGCCCACGGTGGCCATCACCACGAACCGCAGCAGCCTGAAGACCGGCGACACCGCCCTGTTGACGTTCACGTTGAGCGAGTCATCCACCGAATTCACCGCTGATGATGTCACCGTCGTCGGCGGCACGCTCTCCAACTTCACCGGCTCCGGCACGAGCTACACCGCCACGTTCACACCCAGGCCCGGCTTCGTCGGTACCGGCACCGTGAACGTGGTGGCAGGTAAGTTCAGGGATGCCGCCGGCAATTCCAACATTACGGGAACGCTGGCCGGTGGACTCGCGATCACCAAGTAGCGGTCAGCGACACAGTCCGACGGAACGCTTCGCCATGAAGTCAACTGCTGACATCGCCTCGCTGTTCCGGGCCGTCCTCCGCGGTGCCATGATGCCCGCCTGCTGCGTGGCCTTGGCGTGGCTCGTGATCCCGGCCATGAACCACGCATGGGCCGCCACGCCATGGCCCGAGTTCCGCGGCGTCACCGGGGACGGCGTCTCGCAGGAGCCCAACCTCCCGGTCGAGTGGAGCGAATCCAGCGGCGTCGCCTGGAAGACGGCGATTCCCGGCAAGGCCTGGTCGTCGCCGGTCATTTGGGACGACCTCGTCTGGCTCTCGAATGCCACGGAGGATGGGACGCGGTTGTCCGCGGTGGCCGTGGCTCGCGACAACGGCCGGATCGTGCACGACATCACCGTGTTCGAGATCGCCGCGCCGCAGTTCTGCCACCCGTTCAACAGCTACGCGTCGTGCACTCCGGTGATCGAACGCGATCGGCTCTACCTGCATTACGGAAGCGCCGGCACCGCATGCCTCGACACCGAGTCTGGAAAGATTCTCTGGACCCGCCAGGATCTTCCCTGCGACCACTTCCGCGGTCCCGGCTCGTCGCCCATCATCCACGGCGACCTGCTGATCGTGGCCCTCGACGGTTTCGACCTGCAGTATGTGGTCGCCCTCGACAAGGCGACCGGAAAGACCGTGTGGCGGAAGGATCGCAACATCGACTACGGCACGACCGATGGTGACGCCAAGAAAGCCTATCCCACCGCCACCGTAATCAGGAGCCAGGGCCGCGAGCAGGTGATCATCCCCAGCGCCGGCGCCACGATCGCCTACGACCCAACGTCGGGCGACGAACTCTGGCGGGTGAGACACGGCGGCATGAACGCCTCGGCACGGCCGCTGTTTGCCCACGGTTTGGTCTACATCAACACCGCCGCGGGCGGCATGAAATTCCTCGCCGTGCGGCCCGACGGCACCGGCGACGTGACCAGCACGCAGATCGCCTGGAAATCCTCCCAGGGCACCGGTTCACGGTCGTCACAGTTGCTGCTCGGTGAGAGACTGTTCCTGATCGGCGATGCAGGCACCGCCAGCGTGCTCGATGCCGTCAGCGGCAAGGCCCTCTTGCAGAAGCGTCTCGGCGGGGAATTCTCGGCGTCGCCGATCCTTGCCGACGGCCGCATCTATGCCAGCAACCAGGGTGGCGACACGTTCGTTCTCTCAGCCGCCGATCCCTCTACGGTGCTCGCCACCAACACGCTCGACGATGGCTGCATGGCCTCACCGGCGGTCTTCGACGCCGCGATCTATCTGCGAACCAAGACGCACCTCTACCGCCTCGGCAACCGGCCGTAACGGAGAAGGCCGCGACTGCCACCACGCCGCCAACAAGATGGACCGGCAAGATGAACTGGTCGGGCAGACTCTCGCGGTTGCGACACGCCCGACGGTGAGCGGCCAGAACGTCGCGGGGTCGACTGAATGAATTCGATTGACGCACGAGGTGTACGCCCGTATATTTTTCTTGTGTGCGGCTTTCCCATGTCCGTCGCCTTACGATCCCCATGTGATGATGGATAGAAATCCTGCCCATAGCCGCACCCTGCTCGGCGGCTGCCCCCGCTACGTGAAGGGCTGGTGCTGCAAGGCCCGCGAACGCACCTTGCGGCGGGGCTATAGGGACGTCGGCTACCTGCTCGCACCCAAGCTGAGGGCATTCCGGCCCGAACGGTTCGGCCCGCGGACGTGGGCACGGCAACTGGGCCGGCTCCGCAGGCACTTGCAAACAGCCGATGAGGCGGCAGCCTTGGAGTGGTTCGCGGAGATCTACCCCCAGTTGATGGCAGTGATCCCGGTCGGCGACCAGCCGCAGTTTGTGGCAGGCGTACGGGAATGCCAACGCTGACGAGCCGGCATAAGTCCTTGCTGCCCGGGCATGGGTGATGCACACTTGGCTGCATGAAACGTGGCGCCATGAATCAGGGCTCGGACCTCATCCCCATCTCGGCCGGTCTTGCCCATCGCCCGACAGACGCCCAGGGCCTCGATCCATCATCGGCGAGTTCCTTGGCGCGGCCCTGCCTGCCGAAGTCGACCACGCTCTCCACCGCTCGTCTGCACGCGGTGGATCTCGAGGAACAGATGGATCCGCTGGCCGTCGCGGAGTCTGCGGTCGATGGCACACGATCCGTCGCCACTGTGGTCGGGCAGTTGATCGTGATCGGCATCGCCGCGGCCGCTATCTGGTGGCTCCTGCCCAAGGGCATTGCAGCCCGTCCTCCGCTGGAGTTGCCGGAGCCGCTACAGGTGGAAACCGCAGCCATTCTGCCCGCCCAACGCGACGCGGAAAACGCCGCCATCGCCCTCCTCAAACAGGCAGTGCCCACCCGGGCCCTGTCCGACTTCCGGCAGTGCGTCGACTCCACCGACGCGACGAGTGTCAACCTCTGGCGGTACTACCTGCAGACGCTGGTCGACCTCGATGAACGTGCCGAACTGCGGCAGCGGGCCTCGCAGTTTGCGCTGCGTCACCCCGACCGACTCGAGGCCCCCCACTTCCAGTGCGAGTCGCTGCGCCGCGACGACATCAACGCCCACCGCGAACAGGGCGGGGCTTGGAATACCGTCTTGAGTACGGTCGGCGGCCCGCGGATCGCTCCCGCCTATCTGGCGGAAATCGAGCGCTGCCAGAACACGATCAGCGACGCCCTCAATCTGCTGCAGCAACACGACAGCGACTGGTCCGCATCTGGCCGAACCGCCTGGGCCGACCTTCTCCATCTCGATCGCGCCCGCCTCCACCACCACGCCTGGAAGTGCGGTGGCTTCGCCTTCGCCGACCCACACCGGGAGCAGGCGCTGGAGGCGATCCGACAGATGTCGTCGGCTACCGACGCCGACAGCCTCGCGCTGCGGCTGCAGATCTACCACACCTGCCGCGACCACTGGCCCAACAGGCTCGGCTTCGATGCCAAGAAGCAGGTTGTGAATAGCTTTGACTGGTCGAAGGATGATTTGCAGCGGGCGATCGACGCCGATCGCGCGGCGCTCGAACGTCTCCCTCCCACGGGCCGCCGATGAACGACACCTCCCTCCGCCCCGCCGACTCCGCGCCACCGGCCCCCACCGCGGCCGACGCCTCCGCACCACAATTGCCCCTCGTCCCTTGGTCGCAGGTGATTCCCGATCTCCTCGGCATGTCCGCCAGCGGCGGCTATCGGCCCTCCGCACTCGCGCGGCAAATGCTCGTGATCGTGCTCTATGTCGCCGCTGCCCGGCTGATGATGCACGACCCGTGGTTCACCAGCGACACCTTTACCTGGCGACAGTCGAGCGTGATCACGTTGCTGGGCCTGCTGATGGTGTCGGCCATCGCCTTCGAATGGCATCTGCTGGGTGTGTCGAAAGGGCTCAACCTCGTGGGCCAGATCGTGCTCGCCTATCCGTTCACACTCTTCGTCGCGCGGTTGCTGGGGCAGCCATGGCATCAGACCGATACGGGGGGCGTGCTCGGCGCGCTGTTCACGGCGGTCCGGGCGGCCGGGGGTTTTCTGGGGGTGAGCAGCTTCATCCCCGCGTGGATTTCTGACGCGATCTCGAGCCCGGGCACAGCGATGGTGCTGCTCGCCCTCTGCGTGGTCACCTCGGTCGGAGGCACGGCAGCCACTCGCATGGGGCTCACGGCCGGTCTCTTTTTTATTCCCCTCGCCGTGGCGTTCAGTCAGACCCCCGTACCCAGTCTGCCATTCATCGGCGGCCTGGCCACGATGCTCTTCGGCATGTGCCTGCAGTACCGGGACGTGGAAAAATACCACCGCGATAAGGAAATCCTGCACCGGCTGCGGCATGTCACCGACGAACTGGAGCGGCGTTCGTGCCTGCGACTGGTCACCAGGACCTGGGCCGATGGTCGCCTCGGCGAGCAGACGGCAGAGGGACTCGTGCGACAAACCTACGAGCACGTGCCTGGTGTGGATGCCGTCGGCGTCCGCGAGATCACCCGCGCGATCACGCATGACCTCGTCACCACCCACGGACTGTTGCAGGTACGACACGACTCGGAGGGCATCTTTCTCGTACCGCCACCGTCGCTCGAGTTCGAGGCCGACGTGCTCGAGCAGATTGCCAGACTCCCGCGGATGGTGATCGTCTTCCTGCTGGCTTCGTGCTGGGTCCTGATGCCCTTTGACATCGTCCCCGATGCGATCCCCTTGGTGGGTGCCGTCGACGACGTGATCGTGATGACGCTCGCCGGCTGGCCGCTGGCCCGTCTCCTGGAACAGCGGATCGACCGCCGTCGCTACCGCTGACTCGATGGTGATGCGCCAGCGGCGCTGGCATCCAAGGCATGGAGCCGGCCGATGCTTCGGAAAAACAGCCTGCCACCCGCGACGGCTGGCGTGGCGCGGCACGGTTCGCCCAGCGGCGTGCGTCCCAGCACCTCGAAGGCTTCTCCGTCGGCGATCACCACCACCTCGCCCTCGGCCGAGACATTGATCACGGTGCCTCCCACGACGATCGGCGACGCGGAATAGATGCCGCCCACGCGGCCGCGCCAGAGCACCGTTCCATCCGCGGCGTTGACGCAGGTCACCACGCCACGATCGCCCCAGAGATAGAGCCGCTCCCCGGAGCAGACAGGCGTAGGCACATAAGGAGCGACGCTGCGGTCGAGTTGGTAGGCAATCGCTGGCTCGGGAGGCTTGCCCTTGGCAGCGGGTTCGGGCCCTGCCCCCGTGGCACTCGTGACCGGCCGCACCGCCACGAGCGTGTTGTCGCCGCCCCCTTCGCCACACGTGCAGAGCACGAGCGATCCGGCCATCACCGGCGACGATACGGTCCTCTTGGGAAAACAGTGTCGTTCCCACAGCACTCGGCCCGTGGTCGGATCGATGCCCGTCAGACCGTGCGCCATGCTCGCCAGCACGACCAACGCATCGCCGCTGCTCGATGGATCGGACGACTCGATCACGAGCGGCGTGGAATAGGCCGTCCGCCCCGTCTCGCGCGGCAGCCGCCATTGCTCGCGACCGGTCTTCGTATCGAGGGCCACGATGGCACTGGGGCCGTCGTGTTCGATCGGGATGATCAGACGATCACGGCACACGGCCGCGGATGAACCGAAGCCGTGCTCGCTGGCATAGGGGCCAAGGTCGGCGTGCCAGAGCGGGGCGCCATCGTGGGAAAACGCCTCGCACCGCAGCTGCTCCTTCGTCGCCCACAGCCAGTAGACGCCCGACTCGTCGACAGTCACTGATCCGGAGGCGGAACTGTTCTGGACGTGGTGCGGCTCGATCGGGCCGGGAATCTCCCGCTGCCAGAGCAGCCGGCCGTCGGCAGTCGCATGGCAGGAGACAAACCGCTTGGACGTTGCCTCGTCGGCACTTGCCGTGTAGATCCGCTGCTGCCATACAACGGGCGAGGCATGTCCCTGCCCCGTGAGGTTCGTCGTCCACGCCCAGTCCTGCTCGGTCCATTGGTGCGGAAACCGCTGCGAGCCTCCGGCCCCGGCCCCGGCATGCCCCCGCCACCGCGGCCAATCGGCCGGGCTGATGACGGCATCCTGTGCAACCGTGG
>JBILKZ010000082.1:0-17590 GCA_044376405.1 Pirellulales bacterium | reverse complement strand
CCGGCTTGCGCCAGGGGCTTGTATGGGTCATACAAGCCCTGAGCGCAAGCGACGGGATCCACGTCCAACGTGATCCCCCGGCTTGCGCCGGGGGCTTGTATGGGTCATACAAGCCCTGAGCGCAAGCGACGGGATAGCCGTTTTTCCCGCCGATTTTTGCGCTGGCCGCGAGCGGCCCCGGGGCGTTACATTGCCCCCATCTTTCCTGTGTTCCCTTGCCACGGATCGGCTCGGGCCTGTTGATCGGTTCAACGAGTCGTCCGTCGGCGCAGCAGCACCGCTCCGCGGTGCCCAGACGAAAAGGTGGATGCCGTGGCCGACATCGTCTTTGCATTCGATCCCGCGATCGACCGCCCACTCCCCAGGCTTGAAGCCACGCCGACCGCCGTCGCCGAACCGATCGCAACGGCCGCCACCGATGCGCTTCTCTCAGCCGCCGCCGCTGCCCGGCAGGCCGATGCTGCGGCGCTCGTGCTCTTCGGCCGCGTGCTCGACCCCCAGCGGGCCAGCCCCGCCCAGGCGGCCATGCTCCGCTCGCTGATCACCGGCCTGGCCGCCCACGGCTGCCGCACGATCTGGCTCGCGGCCGACACCACCGCCTGCGCCGACATTGCGCGGATGCTCGGCGAACCAGCCGGCCTCGAGTTCGTCACGCCCACTTCCCCACTGTCGCTCGACATCCGCGGCATCATGGTCGAGATCGTCTCGGCAAACGACAGACACGCTGCAGTGGCATCGGCGTTGACGACGCCCACTGACGCCACCCACACGCCGCACTCGACACTCGAGCGGCGGATCGTCGTCGGCTGGGATGCCTCTCATTGGAATTCAGAGCGGTGGGATGAAGAACCGGCCGCGGCAGACCACCGCTGGATGCACGCTGGCGGGCCTCTCACAAACACCTTCTGTGTCTGGGGCTCCCGCCGCCGTCCGACTGTGACCGCCAGCATGCATCATCTCCCCGCACTGCAGGCCCGCTCGGCGCACGAGGCGGCAGCAGGCTCCTGCGGCATGCTCACGCTCCTCGACCATCCGACCGTGGACGAGGGAGTGCTGGTTTCAGCCCGCCGCAATCAGCTCGATTCAAGCACCGACTGGCGGCACAACTGGCGGGAGGTGCCCACGCACCACGTCGCCTGGAAGACGATCACGATCGCCTCCGCCACCGGCGGCGACGAGGAACTGGCCACCACGATCTGGTCGGCGATTGAAGCCCTGGCACTCGATGCCAGCGGTCCGCTGCAGATCATTCGCTGCCATGTCGAATGTGGCACGAGCGTGGCCCGCCGCGTGCGGGTGGCAGAGATCTCGGCCGAGACGCTGGCCCGGGTGCGGCAGCTCTACGACGCCCGCACGTTCCGCGCCTGGTGCCAGGAGGTGCTCGCCGATCCCGGTGAGTCGCTGATCGCGCTTGGGCACTCGCGTTCCGGCGCGAAGCCCGGCAGCACGACGTCGTTCTCGACGGCTCTGGCCGACATCGTCAATCGTCTCGAGCAGGAGCCCCTGCACGCCATTCCCCAGGACCTCGCCCGCGAGTCTGCCTGGCTGGCCCTCGAACTCATCGAATCCACGTAACTTCTTGCTGTGGAAAAACCTCCACGGAGTCTGCGACATGCACATCGAAACGATCCACATCGAACGCTCCGGTTCGCTGACCGGCATCACGATCGACCACCTCGGCCCCGGCGTGCAGGTGCTCCACGGCACCAACGAAACGGGCAAGACCTCCCTGCTCGAATTCCTACGGGCGATGTTCTTCGGCTTCGAGGGACTGTTTCGCCGCGGCGTGCTCGACCCGCAGCTGCCATGCGCCGGCAAACTGATCGTGCACACGGGCCCCGAGGGCCGGCGGCTGGCGATCGAGCGCCGGCATGAGGGACCGGAACTGGCGACGCTCACGCGGGCCAGCTACGAGGACGACATCGTCGGCCTCGGCGGCGACCAGGGCGACTTCATCTCCATCAAAGACATCGTGCCACCGGTGGATGGCCGCCCCTGGAACCGTCCCTATCTGCAAGACATCGTCGGCGACATCGACGAGCGGACGTTCACCAACGTGATGGCCTTCGGCCTCGACGAACTGCACGAACTCCGCACGCTCGACCCGGAGGGCTGTGGCAGCCGGCTCTACGAACTCGCCAGCGGCCTCGACCGCTCGAAGGTCACCCGCGTGCTGCGGCACATCCGCGAGGCGATCGAACGGCTCGACTCGAATGATGCTGCCATCTCGCCAGTCGAAGCGCTACGGCTGCGTCGACACGAGGTGCTCGATCGACTTGCCGCCTTGAACGCGCCGGCCGTGGCGGCTGGCAGTCTGCTGGCCGAACTGGCCCGCACCGACACCGAACTGGCGACGCTCGCCGCCGCGATCGAACGGGCCGTGGGAGAAGAAGACGTCGTCCGCGGCGTGCTCTGGATCGAACCGCTCTACCAGGCCTATCGGCGGACGTCCGCGCAGCTCGACGCGATGATGGGCACGACGCTCGTCCATGCTGATCTCGACACCTGGAAGCGGGCGGCGAAAGGCCGCAATAAGCTGGCGCGGCTCGTCCGCCGCCGCCAACGGACCCGCAGCCGACTGGCCCGCAGTCTGGCCGACGTGCCCGCAGAGTCGGCGATCTGGAAGCGGCGGGCCGCGGTGGCTGCGCTCTGCGAGGAACAGCCCCGCCTGGAGCGGATCGTGGCGGAGGTGGCCCGCGCCGAGTCGCACGCGCGGCTGGCCGCGCGACGCTTCGGCGAACAGGTCGGCACCGCCGGCCTCGCGAGAATCGTCGCGATCACCGGACCGCTCGATGCCACCGACTCGCTCCCCGACGTGCTCTTGCCCGAGGGATTCCTGCATTCGTTCGGTCCGCTGCGGGCCCGTGCCCGCGACTGCGCCAAGGCCTCTCGCGAGGTGAAGGCGGCGAAGCGTGGCGTGGCCGAGGCCAAGGGCCTGCTCGACGACACCCGCGGACTGGTCAAGGGAGGCATTGGCCCCAAGGGGATGACGATCGCCGAGGCGATCGAAGAGGCGAGCGGCAGGGCCACCCTCTTCCGCAACCGCCTCGCCGCCACCGCCCAGTTGGCCGACCTCGACAAGTCGATCACCCGCATCGACACTGAAATCGTCCATCTCATGGAGGGCCAGCTCATTCCCCTGGGCTGGCTGATCCCGCTCGGCGCGGTGTTCGTCACCGGCGCGGGCATGCTGCTCTCGGGGCTGCTCCTCCCGCAGACTGTCACCGGTCCGCTGGCCTACGCCCTGGCCGCGCTCGGCCTTGCCGGCACGGGGCTGGCGTCGGTGACCACCTGGTCGCTCGACCGCTCCGCCTCGAACCGTCTCGAAGCGGCCCGCGGCCAGAGCGCGATGGTGCACAAGCAGCGGGACGATCTGCTCGCCCAGTGCGGCCTGCTCGACAAGAAGATCCCCACCGACACTGTCAACTCGCTCGAACGCCGCGCCAGCTTGGCGCAGGCGGAGGTCGAGCGGCTCGAGGAGTTGGCCGCCCGCGAAGGCTCCATGCACGTGCTCTCCGACAAGGTCACCGTGGCGCAGCAGGCGCTCAAGCGGGCGCTGTCACTCCGCAAGGCCGCCCGCCTGCGGTGGCAGAAGGCTCTCGAACACCGCGGCCTGCCGACCACGCTCTCGCCGCGCGAGGTGAAGCAGATCGGCCTCCACCGACACACGCTCCTCGCGCTCGACGACGACCGTCGGCGTCTCTCCGAGGAGGCCAGGCACAAACGTGAGGAACTCGCGGCGTTCGCCAAGCGGATCGACGAACTGATGGTGGAATGCGATCTCGTCCCGGAAGCGACGCCGCTGGAGCATGTCGGTCAGCTCCGCGAGGCGCTGGCGGCCGAGTCGCTCGCGCACCGCCGTCGCGGATCGCTCACCCGCAAGCTCGAACGGGCCCGCTCGGCCCACCGCCGCGGCAAGAAGCAACTCGCCGTGGCAGAGCACCATGTGAAAGACTTCTTCACCCGCTGGGCCGTGACCAACGAAGCCGATTTTCTGGCCAAGGTCGATCGCCGTCCGCTCTTCGAGCGGACCAAGCAGGAGGCGGAGGAGGCCGAAGCCTCCTGGCTCAACGGCCGCCGACGGATCACTGCATCGATCGACATCGACCAGTGGCTGCATGACGAGTCTGACCACCCTGTGATCGCCGAACTCCCCGGCCGCACCGATGCCCGTCGCTCGCTCGCATCGGCGAAGGGCGGACCATCGACCGGCCGCAAGACGCCGCCCGCCAGCGAGCAGGCCTCCAGCATGTCGCCGCTCGAACGGCGGCTGGCCGAGGCCTGCGAGGCCACGGAGCGGCTGCGGGCAACGCACCGCCTGGCCAGCGACCGCCGCGCGGGCATTGCCGCCAAGGTCGACGCCACCTCGCAGGATCGGAGCACGGAGGCGCTGCAGGTGGAACTGGCCGATGTCGAGCATCAGCTCGCCGCGCAGCTCGACCGCCGCCGGCTGCTGGAACGCACCGGCCTGTTGCTCGAGGAAACCCGACTGACGGTCGCCCGCGACCACCAGCCCCCGGTGCTGCGCGATGCCTCGCACTGGCTGGCCCGCCTCACCGACGGCCGCCACACGGCGATCACCACCACGATCGACGAGGCGCGGCTCGAGGTGCACGATCGCGACGGGTCGGTCTGGAAGCCGGAACGGCTCAGCCGCGGCACGCGGGAGCAGGTGTTTCTGGCACTGCGGCTGGCGCTCGTCCGCGATCTCCAGCGGCATGGCGTGCCGCTCCCGCTCGTGATGGATGACGCGCTTGTGAACTTCGACGACGAGCGGGCCCGGGCCGCGGCCCGCGTGCTGGTCGAATTCGTCTCCGATCAGCCGGGCGAGCGGCAGATGCTCGTCTTCACCTGCCATGCCCACGTGGCTGAGATTTTCGCCGAGGCCAATGCGACCGTTCGCTCACTCAGCGAGCCGGGACGCACCTGGCGGCGGCCGGAGCCTGTGGCTCTTCCCGCACCGCCCCGAGCCGTGGAGCCGGCGCCGGAAGCCAAGCCCATACCGCAGCCCCAGCCGGTTGCCGTCGCGAAGCCGGCTGCACCGCCGGTCGTCTTCCGCGAAGTGGAGCCCGGCGGCTGGCCGGCCGAGCATTTCTTCTTCAGCCCGTCCGGCGGCTACGCCGCCATGCACCGCGGCCAGAGCGAAGGTCGCCGCAAATCGCGGTGACGGCCCGCGCTCGGCGCGGAATAAAAGCCCCCGGCGCAAGCCGGGGGACTCGGCCTACACCTTGATGATGCCCGACTGGATGTCGCGGAGGTAGCGGGCCCGCATCTGGGCCAGCAGCATGCCGAGATACGCATTGGCTCCGAGCGAAAGAAACAACGCGATCAGACTGCCGGTCAGCAGACCCCATGGCTTGACGGTCTTGGCGGTGCCCGTCTCGACGTCGGCGATCCGCGAGCCTGTTGATGCCACGACCGGTGCGGCCCGCGGTCGCCGCGAGGCCTCGATCACCGATCGCTCCACCGCCGGTGGCCAGGCATCGGCCACGTAGATCTTCACGCGGCGCACGTCTCGCGCGTCGGCGGGCACATCGCTTGTGAACGTGTAGGGCGTGCCGTTGCGGACGAGATCGGGTTCGACCCGCACGAGATAGTCGCCCCCGCCATCGATGTCGGGCACGAAGGCGGCCTCGATGCCAAACACTGATTGGGTCCCCATGGTGAGAACAACCACCGCCAGGAGGGCCGTCGTGATCAGATTCGCGCGCACAAGAGTCGTCTCCAAGAGCATCCAATCCAAAAACATTCAAAAAACAGAGCGTCCAAAAAAACAACGATTCGGCCTACCCTGCCGGGTCCGAATCGACCGGCCCTTTGTCGCCCTACAGGCGGCCCTTCGCCGCCAGTGTCAGGAGGATTTCACCCTCTCGACGACCCTTTGTGCAACTCCGTCCGTTCCCGACATGGCCGCCCCCCCCGCGAGATCGGTCCCATTCTGCCCGGAGAGGCTGACGATCTCGGCCTGCAGCATCGTGAGAGCGGCCTGTAAAAAGGCCACTGCAATCGGCCCCACGAAGATCCCGATCGGCCCCAGGGCCCCCACGCCGCCGAGCACGCTCAGCAGGGCCAAAAGCGGGTGGAGCTTCGACTGACCGTGCAGGACGATCGGCTTGATGATGTTGTCGACCGTGGAGACCACACACGCTCCCCAGAGGGCGAGGCCAACCGCTGCCCAGGTGTTCTTCACGAAAAAGAGCAGGTAGAGGCTGGCCGTGCCCCAGACGGCCGCCGCGCCGACAAACGGCACGAGCGCCCCGAAAAACGTCAGCAGCGTCAGGAGAAACACGCCCCCGAGGCCCGCGATATAGAACCCGAAGCCCGCCAGCACCGCCTGCACGATCGCCGCCAGCAGGGTGGAGCTCACGACCGCCCGGCTCACCTCCTCGAATTCTTCGAGGAGCTGCCATTGATACCGTCGGTCGAGCGGGATGAGCCGCGTGACCGCCTCGAACATCCGTCGGCCATCGGCGAGGAAGTAGAAGAGGCTTACCGTCATCACAATCAGCCCGATCAACAGCTTGACGATCACCACCGGCGCCCGGGCCGCGATCGGGCCAATCCATTCCTCGGCCACCTTGCGGAGTTCCGCGTTGACGCTCTCACTGGTGACGTGCAGGCCGGTGGCATCGTTGACGGTGACAACGAGTCCATCGAGCACGGTGGGATCGAGACGGATGCCCTCGGGGCTGCGGAGCATGGCCACGGCGTCGCCGCCGGCCCGCGACACGAGCAGGAACAGCGGTACAAGGACGATCAGCAGTACGAACAGCGTGGTCAGCGCGGCCGCCACCCACTCCGGCACGAGAAACCGCTCACGGAGCCAGCGGTGCAGCGGCCCGAAGATCACCACGAGCATCGCCGCGAGCAACAGCGGCAGCAGAAAGCTCGACATCACGCGGAGCGAGAGCAGGCCGAAGATGATCACCAGCCCGAGGATCACGCCGAACGAAATCAGCTTTGTCATCTGAGAAAGTCCCGGCGACTGCTCCGCCTGCTCCACGTTGCGATTCCTGACCACGAGCCACTCGTGATCCCGAGAGTGTACGCCAACCGCCGTCTGGGCGTCAGCAGTCGTGCCGACCGCGAGACCATTGTCGCATGGCGAAGAGCGGCTGGGGGCAGTATTCTGCTGCAGATTCTGAGGCCCGTAGCCCACCCTTCACGACCGCCATGACCACGCCCTCCGTATCGCTCGTCGTTCCTGTGCGTGATGAGGCGGGCAACATCGGCCCGCTGGTCGCCGAGATCCGCGCCGCGCTCGACGCCGCCGGCATCTCCTGGGAACTGTTTCTGATCGACGACGGCTCAACCGACGGCTCGTGGGCGGAGATCGAGGCCGTGTCATTGGCCGACAATCAGATCCGCGGCATTCGCCTAGACCGTGGGCAGGGCAAGTCGGCCGCCCTCGCGGCGGGGTTTGCGTGCTGCCGAGGCGACCAGATCGTGATGCTCGACGGCGACGGGCAGGATGATCCCGTCGAGATCCCCCGGATGCTCGGGCTGCTGGCTGGCGACGGGGCCCGGGCCGACCTCGTCAACGGCTGGAAGACGCCGCGTCTCGATCCCTGGCACAAGACCATGCCGTCGCGGGTGTTCAACTGGCTCGTCGGCCTGTTCACCGGCCTCTGGCTCCACGACCACAACTGCGGCCTGAAGGCATTTCGCCGCGACGTGATGGGCAGCCTGCAGATGTCGGAGGGCATGCACCGCTTCATTCCGGTGCTGGCGGCGGCGGAGGGTTTTCGCGTGACGGAGGTGCCGGTGCACCACCGGCCGCGAACCCTTGGCAGCTCTAAATATGGCATCGCACGATTCTTCCACGGCCTCTTCGACCTCACGCGAGTGGCGGCGCGGGTCTGGGGCCGAGTCCGTCCAGCCGAGGTTCCTCGCCGGGGCGACTCGCGAGCCCGGCTGCGGCACGGCGTGTATGCCATCCTCGCCACGATGGCGCTGGCCTCGGTGCTCGGCCGCATCGGCGCAGTCGCCAGCGTCGATCGCATCGCGCTTGAGAAGAAGCTGGTCGCCGACGCCGTGGCCAAGGCCAAGGCCGCTGGCGAGGAGGCGGATGCGGACGCGATCAGAGCGAAGATCGAGACGGAGAAACGGCTCATTCGGCCGTTTCTCTCCGGCAACGATCGCAGCCGCTGGCTGACGATCCGCGGGCTCGTGGAGCGTGGCACGTTCGCGATCGACGACCTCGTTGTGGAGCCGGGCTGGGACACGATCGATGCCGTTGTCCATCCCGATGCTTCTGGAAATCTGCGGCTCTATTCGAGCAAGCCTCCGCTGCTCGCGGTGCTCGGCGCGGGCCCCTACTGGCTGGTGCACCGGCTTACCGGCTGGACGCTCGGCGACCATCCCTTCGAAGTGGGCCGGCTCCTGATGGTGGTCTACGGCCTCATGCCGCTGGCAGTCTTCGTGCTGTTCTCGTTCCGCCTGATCGATCGCATCGGCACCACCGACTGGGGCCGGCTCTGGGCGGCCGCCCTCGCGGCGGGCGGCACGTTGCTCAACACCTTTGCCATCGTGTTCACCAACCACGTGCCCGCGGCGGCCTGCACCGCGGCCAGCGCGTGGTTCGCCCATCGGATCGCAGTTGATGGTCTTCGCTCGCACGTCGGCTTCGCTGCGGCCGGCTTCGCTGCCGCACTGGCGGCTGCCTTCGAACTCCCGGCACTCGCCTGGCTGGCCGCGGTGATCGCGGTGCTGGCCAGCTGCGATCTCCGCCGCACGGTCACAGCCGCCCTGCCTGCTGCCCTGCTCGTCGCCGTGGCCTCATTCTCCACCAACTGGCTCGCGCATGGCACGATTTCGCCGCCATATGCCCACCGGGCCGCCGCGGCAAGGCCGCTGCCGCCGGGCGTCGTGCTCCGCGACGGTGAGTCGTGGAACCCCGACAACTGGTACGACTACTCCCTCCGGCTCTCGAACGGCAAGCTGCTGACGAGCTACTGGAGATCGCCGCAGGGCGTCGACCGCGGCGAGCCGTCTGCCGCCACCTATGCCTGGCATGCACTCGTCGGCCATCACGGCATCTTCTCGCTCACGCCCGCCTGGCTGCTCGCGATTCCGGGGATCGGCATTCTGGCCATGTCAGCGGGGCGACGACGGGCGAGCCGGTGGCCACGACACGCACCGCAGTCTGTCGATGGAGGTATCGTCGGCCAGGAACGGCTCGCCTTGGCGATCGCGCTCGTGTCGATAGTGGTCTTGGCGTTTTATCTGTCGCGGCCACAACTCGACCGCAACTATGGCGGCGGATCGAGCGGGTTTCGCTGGGCGTTTTGGCTGGCGCCATTGTGGGTGATGGCGACCGTCCCTGCCGCCGACCGTCTGGCGGGCAGCCGCGTCGGCCGCGTGCTGGCGCTCGCTCTGCTGGGCCTGTCGGTGGTGTCGGTCGCCTTCCCGACATGGAGCCCGTGGACAACGCCCTGGATTCAGCAGTGGCTCACCCATGCCGGCTGGCTCGGCAGCGTCTAACGTGAGTGAGTCATCTCCGGCCAATAGGTCGGAAGCGCCGCCTCGATGGTCACCTCGGATCTCGTGTCGGGATCGGCATAGGTGATGCGGCAGGCGTGCAGCGCGATCGGCCGCATGCGTGGATCATCGACTGACGGCACCACGGCGGCCTCAGTCTGCTGGGGTTTCATCTGTGGGGGCTTCATCCACGCCTCGTCGGCCACACCGTAGAGATCGTCTCCCAAGATCAGCAGACCGCGGGCGGCTGCCTGCAGCCGCAGCTGATGCATCCGGCCCGTCACGGGGGAGAGTTCCAAAAGCAGCCTGTCGGACGGCAGCCGGCAGCGGAGCCTCGCGAGCGTGACCGCCTCGCGGCCGCCGGGCTCGTCGGCCGGCACGATCCGCGCCCTTGCCTCATCGGAGATTTTTTCGAGCGTGTCGCGCCATGTCACCGCCTCGGCCGACATTCGCTCGAGTGTCTCTTGGGCCACATCGCCGCAAGCCACGATCGCCAGATACGTCTTGCGAACCTCCCGCCGCTCGAACTGCCGCGAGAGCTTCCTCGCCGCCCGCGGCGTGGCGGCAAAGAGCACCACTCCCGACACGCCGCGATCGAGCCTGTGTGGAACGCCGAGATACCCACCAGCGTTGTCTCCGTGGAGCTGTCGCCGCAGCCACGATTCCGCCGACGGAATTCCTGGCGGTGCCTGCGTGGCCAGCCCTGCCGGTTTCCACACCGCCACCACACCGTTCGACTCCTGAATCACGTGCGTCGTGTCCACCAGCAGGCCTGCTCGCTCGTTCATAACCATCACCACTCCACCCTCCGAGCCGCGAAGGCCTGCGCCGCTCACGTCGCCACGCCGATCCCTTTTTCGCAAGAGTCCCGTTGTTATACTTCATCGCAAATTGGTCCTCGGGGGGCATCCTCCCCCTGTCCCGACACATTTCCATGCCAACTCCATCCATATCCACGTCGTCCGCCACATCATCGGCGCGTGGGATTCGCGTCTTGATCGCAGACGATCATGAAATCATCCGTCAGGGGCTGGCCAGCATCTTCAAGGACTCTGAGATCGGCATCGTGGGCGAGGCGTCGGATGCCGACGAAGCGGTGAAGCTAACCAGCAAGCTCCGGCCCGACGTCGTCACACTCGATGTCCGGCTGGATTCAGGAAAAGGTTCAGGCGACGGGCTCGACGCGATCAAAACGATCCGTGAGGCCTGCCCCGACACGCGGATCGTGATGCTTTCCTCGTTCGACAGCCCCACCTACATCGCCCGTGCCGTCTCGGCCGGCGCCTCCGACTACCTGCTCAAGACCGCCTCCCGACAGGCAATCATCGAGGCGGTCACCAATGCAGCACGCAACACACCGCCCGCGCGATCCGGGGAGTTCCGCCGCATCGCCAGTTCGATGGCGAACAAGACGGTTCCCGACGACATCGACGTGCCGCTCACACCCCGGGAAACGCAGGTGCTGCGACTGGTGTCGATGGGGCTCTCCAATCAGGAGATCGCCGACTCGCTCGATATCAGCATCGAGACGGTCAAGGAGCACGTGCAGAACCTGCTCCGTAAGCTCTCGCTCGGTGACCGCACGCAAGCCGCCGTGTGGGCTATCCGCCATGGTCTCGGGTAGATGCCAATCCGGCAAAGCCCAATAACCCGGTATCCCCGGACTTCCGTCCGGGCCTTCTTGTCTGGAATAAAAGCCCTCGGCGGAAGCCGGGGGACTCCGGGAGCGACAACCATCCCGCGTGCCATGCATATCCGGGAACGCCCAACGACCCGGTGTCCCCGGACTCCCGTCCGGTGCTTCTTGTGAGGGCCACTAGGTCCGATGCCGGGCCTTGAAGCATTTCCCGAGCGGGCCCACGAGCATCGCCGGGAGGAGCACGAGGTCGCCCGCCAGCGCCGCCATCATCAGGGCAGCGAGCATCCAGGAAAACCGGCTCGTCGGCGCGAACGAACTGAGCGAGAAGATCAGGATGCCGAGGGCGCAGACAATCGTGCTCTCCGTCATCGCTGCGGCACAGTGCTCGAACGCCGCATACACCGCCGCGGCCGGCGCGAGGCCTGAGTCGATGGACCGGCGGTAGAAGGTGAGGAAGTGGAGTGTGCCGTCGATCGCCATGCCAAGCGCGATCGACGCTGTCATCACGCTGCCGATGTCGAGGGGCGTTTGCGTCCAGCCTAGGAAGCCAAACATCAGAATCATCGGAAAGACGTTGCTGATCATCGCCACCAACCCAGCGAAGAAGCCGCGCTCCACGATCATCATCACCACCAGAATCAGCGCACAGGCCGATAAAAAACTCCAGAAGAGGTCGGAGAGCAGCGTGTTCTGGATGGCGTGCACCAGCGGCATGATCCCGGTGCAGGCAACGCTGATACCACGGCCCGCCCCCCCCGCCTCGGCAATCACCGGTTCGACGTCCTTCCGCACCTTGTCGAGCAGAACGCCGTAGTCCACCTCGCGGAGCGCTGAAATCCGGGCCGTCGCCCGCCAGAGCTGTCCGCCGTCGCGATTGCGGATGTATTTCATGTCGTCGATCGCGACGAGGCTGCGTTCGAGCTTCTTGGCCACCACCCGCCGTCGTGCGGAGGCGAGCGGACCTGAGCCCTGCGGCGTGTCGGGCAGGAACAGGGCGGCCGACATCACCGTGCTTGCGCCCACCGTTTGCCCAATTCGGTCGGCCACGCGTTCCAGTAACTCCAGGCGTTCGGCAGGCGGCACCGGCGAGTCCTTGGAAAACTCGAGCATCACCTCGATCGGCACCAGCGGCCCGATGTGTTCCTCGATCCACCGGTAGTCGCTGATCACACGGCTCTCGGGTGGAAAGAGCGTGTCGATGCGGACCGACGTGCGGATGCCTGGCACGCCCGCCCCGGTGACAGCCATCGACAGGAAAAACAACGCCACGATCGCCGGCGCGAAGCGGATGCAGAATGTGGCAAAGCCTTTGGTGAAGCCGCCCCCGTGGCCCGATCCCGCTGCCGCCTCCTGATGGGACTGCAGGCGGCGGTCGGCGATCGGCCACCGCTCGAAAACGCCCGGCACGATAAGAAACAGCGTGAAGAGCGTGGCCATCACGGCGATCGATGCGTGGAATCCGAACGCACGGATTGGCTCCAGTTCACTGACGACCAGCGACGCCAGACCGATCGCGGTCGTGCCGGCCGACAACAGGCAGGGCAGCCAGCCGAGGCGGACAGCCCGCGTCGCGGCACCGCTTCTGCCTCCCGCAGCGAGCGACTCGACGAGGTAGTTCACAAGGTGGATGCCACCCGAGACGCCCAGTGCCAGCACGAGCACCGGCATCACGATCAGCACGGGATTCATCCGGTCGCCAAAGAGATACATCGTGGCAAACGCCAGACCCACGCACCACAGCGACACGACGAACACCAGGCATGCATAGCCAAACGACTTGAGCGACCACCAGGTGAGCAGCAGGATGAGCACCGCCGCCGGTGCCGCGTAGGTGTCGAGCGAGTCGTTGCTGGCAACGTCGACCGAGACGTTGTCGACCACGGGGCCGGCCATGTGCACCGCGTCGTCGTCGATGGTGGCGGTCTGCCGGATGGTGTCTTTTATCCAGGCCACGGCATGCTTGCGATCGGCGAGCCCCTCCTGCGTGAACCCGAGCACTGCCATCGTGGACTTCCCGTCGGGCCCGACGAGGATGCCCGTGAGCCGCTCGATAGCCGTCTCGCGGGGGAGCGCCAGCGGTGGCTCCAGCAGCCGGTCGAGCACGGTCGATCCCGTGGCGATCCCCTCGAACCAGGGCCGCCCCTGCCGATCACGGGGCGACTTGTCGCCGGTGGCAGCCTCGACCAGCCGGGCGAGGGCCGGCGACCCGAGCTCGCACCCTGGCCACGAGACCACGACGACGTCGCCGCTCTCGAATTCCTTGACGAATTCCTGGTAGGCCCGCCGCGGGGCGAATTGCAGCGGCACCCAGTCGATCGGCGTCGTCGCCTCCACCGTGAGCACGCGGAACGCGGAGAACGCGATAAAGGGCGCGGCGGCCGCCATCAACGCGAGCGTGCAGACGCTCACGACGAACCAACGGCTCCAATGGTGCCCTTCCTGGGGCGATGGCTCGGCGTCGTCAGACACATCCATGATGGGCAAGGCCAAGGTCCGGTGCGGAAATCGGGATCGGGGTCGGGATATGAGTCGGGATCAACGTGTCATGAGGGCCGCGACCAACGGTGCGTCGGCCTGGTGACTACGATACTCATCTCCGACGTAAAAGAGCAGTCGCCGGTCCTTGCGCACGCTGCACACAGAGGTTGAGACGGTCAAAATCGCGATCAAAACCGCTCTGCCGAGTGTCACAACCGGCACAAACCATACAAGGCCCAGGAAGCTCAGATAACCGGGGGCCCCAGAAATCGTGAGACACTTTGTGGCACCACCGGCCAGGCCGGTGGCCGCGTCACCGAGTGGGTCTCGATCATCGGTCCAGGCCGCCGGCTGGCGCCGGAGAAAGCCCACCACCCGGCGGCGTGGCCCGCACGAGAAGGTCGCCGGTGATGCGGAGCTCGTCCGCCACACCGACGACGCCCCCCAGTTTCTTGTAGGGCTTCATGCCGAAGTCGGTCTGCTTGATGACGAACATGCCCCGGAGCCTGAGCCATTCGCCGCGCTGCTCGACCTCGACGGGAATCATCACTTCCTGCGTCACTCCATGCAGCGTGAAGGCACCAACGAGTTCATAGACGGGCGGACGCCCCTGCACCTGCTGCTGCGAGGGGCGGGCGGAGCGAATCTGAAAGGTGGCGGTGGGGTGCTGGGCGACGTCGAGCACATCGGGGCCGGTCATGTTGGCCTGCACCTGCTTCTGCGTGGAGGCGTCGGTCTCGCCAGGCAGCCCCAACGCCTTGCGGGCCTCGGCCGTGTCGGCGGTGAAGGACCGCATGTCGAAGACGAGCGTGCCTGCCTGATCAGCCGCCCCGAGCACGACCCGGCCCGCCTGCAGAAGGCCCGACACGGCATGGTTGTGGCCGAGCCCCGTCTTACCGACAAACACATAGACGCGGCTCCTGACCAGGTCGACGTCGCCCGCCACGGGCGGAGCCGCAAGCGGAGCAGGCGAAAGCTGTGGCGGCTGAGCAACCGCAGACACCGCACCGCCGACGGAGATCAGCGCTGTTGCCATCAGTGCAAGGATTGTCGCGTGCTTCACTGAATCACTCCGGCTTTGCCTGTGGACTCAACAGGCTGGAATCCTAACAGTCCTGCTGAAAAAGGCTGAAACCCGAACACGGGACCACTCCGAAAGCTTGCGACATTGTGTGCCGACGCCAGCGTGTGCCAAGCTGTCTGCGAGTGTCACGTCTTCCTTCAATATTCAGGCAGCCACACCTCATGCCCGTCTTCGACTATTCGTTTACCGTGGATGCGCCGCTTGAGGCAGTCCGCGACTTTCATCACGACACAAGCGCGCTCAAGAAACTCACGCCTCCTCCGACGATCGTGCAGCTGCACTCGATCGAGCCGTTGGGCGAAGGGTCGGTGTCGCGGTTCACACTCTGGGTGGGGCCGCTGCCGCTGAAGTGGAAGGCGGTGCATCGCAACGTGAGCGACCGTGGTTTCACCGACGTTCAGGCCGAGGGCCCGGCCGCGAAGTGGGAGCACACCCACACGTTCGTGCCGGTGTCGACGAGCGTCACTGAAATCCGCGAGCACATCGAGTATGAGCACAAGCGAGGCTTCTGGGGGCTCGTGACCCGCGCGTTATTCTCGTGGCCAAACCTCTGGTTCATGTTCACCTATCGTAAGCTGGCCACGCGATGGGCCCTCCGCCATCGACGCCAATAAAAGAGACTACGTCGGGCTATCGCTCGCGTTCGACCGCAGGATGCTCGCCCAAGTCAGGCAACGTTGTTCGGGATGACCATCCCCCGCACGATCATGTCGAGGTCATACGTCGCCTTCCATCCCAACTCGGCATGCGCCTTGGTCGGGTTGCCGGCACTCACGGCGATATCGGATGGACGGGCCGGCTCCGCATGCTCGTCCACGAAGTCGTGGGCGTCGAGGTTCACGCAGCCAAAGACTCGCTCCACGAACTCCCGCAGCGAGTGGCTCTTGCCGGTGGCGATCACGAAGTCATCGGCCGGTTCGTGCTGCACAATCCGCCACATGGCATCGACGTATTCCGGCGCCCAGCCCCAGTCTCTTTGCACGCTCAGGTTGCCGAGCGACAGTCGCTCCCGCGAGCCGGCGGCGATGCGACGGGCCGCGTGCACGACCTTGCTCGTCACAAACCGCTCGGGGCGAAACGGCGACTCGTGGTTGAACAGGATCCCCGTGCTCGCATGGAGCCCGTAGGCCTCACGGTAGTTGGCGACGGCGTTGTGGGCAGCCGCCTTGGCCGTGGCGTAGGGGCTGCGGGGCCGGAACGGCGTCGACTCGTCGGCTGGTGTCGGCGTGTTGCCAAACACCTCGCTCGACCCGGCGCTGTAGAACCGCACCGGCTTCTCGAGCAATCGGATGCACTCGAGCAAGTGCATGGTGGCGATCGTGATGCTGTCGAAGGTCTCCAGCGGCTGGCGAAACGATAGGCCGACCGAAGACTGCCCCGACAGGTTGTAGATCTCGTCGGCCCCGACCTGCCGCAGGAGCGTGAGCACGCTGCTGAAGTCGGTCGGCGTCGTCGCGTGGACGACGACACGGTCGGCGATGCCCAGCGACCGGAGGGCGGAAAAGGAGGCCCGGTCGGGGTCTCGAGACGTGCCGTGGACTTCGTAGCCCTTCTCGAGAAGCAGACTGGCGAGATAGCCGCCATCCTGTCCCGACACGCCGCAGATCAGAGCCTTCTTCACGGCCTTCTCCACGCCTGCTGAGTGCCTCGTCTTGGACTCGAACCAAGAACCCTCTGATTAAGAGTCAGAGGATACCGTCAAAAACACCGTGAAAACAGGGGGTGTTTTGGATTTTGTTTCAATTTTGTTGCAGATTGAAACCAAACACCCGCTGAACCTGCGGTTTTTCTTTACCGCTCCCAGGCCGCGATGATGCCTCTGATGGGGATGATTTTATCCCGTCGGGCGTTCTCGGCTTCAGAAGTATCCAACGGTCGGTAGCCCTGCCGGACCGCATTTTCTTCGGGACTCCAACCCCTTTGGATTTCGGCACAGGCCGCGGAAATTTCGTCGGGAGTTGGGTTCCACTCGCTGCGAGGCCCACGGCATCCGCGGCGTAGGTCGGGCAGATTTAACTCCCGCTTGGCTGCAATCAGGGAATCAATCGTCAACCCGACGGCCCTGGCTAATTCATCCCGGCGTAGGCCGGATTGCCAGATGGTTCGCAGCTTAGAGGCTTGGTCGTCCGTCAGTTCCAGCTTCGGCATGGTGGGATACTCCCGCGGGTGTCGGTCGGTGGGAGTAGAGTTGACGGCAACCGTGTTCCTTAATCCGCCTACGGGCCAGTCGTGCTTCGTCGGCACCGACCACACCAAGGGCCACAAGGTGGGCTAATTCGTGTTCGTCGGCATGGCCGTAGCAACGGGCATCGAAGAAGACCCTCTGCCCGAGCCGACGGCCCAGGTCGTGCTGGTATGGATCGACGACCACCGCGGGCATCGGTATCTGCCCGGTGGCATAGAGACCGAAAGGTCTCGAACCCTGCATGACGTCGATGTAGCTGGGGAGGATTTCCCCGCCATACTCCCGCCATGCAATTTCAAAATCGGTTGCTGACGCCAGCCCCATGCCGACAATGTCCAGACCTCGCCAGACGGACAACTCCCAGGCTATGGCAGCGTCTAGGGCAGATGTTGCGGTACGTTCGGGGCATCGTCGGCCTGTTCGTCGGGGCATAGGGGCTACTCCAGATTGAGGCCCAACTTTTGCAGGCTGTTGGCAGCGGCGTTCCTGTGATCCCGTTCGAGCAGTGCCATCGGGTGAGATTTCGGAAATCCCCAACGGTCTCTGATTGTCAGACCCTCGGCCCGGGTGATTTCGGCACAGGCATTAGCCCGTTGGATGGACTCACAGGCCAGGCGTAGCAGCTGGCCGGCAACGGCATCTAGTGACCACCGGGCCTGTACCTTCTCGAACAACTCCCGGGCCGTGCCCGTCAGTTCGATGTCGGAAACAGACGTTGGTGATG
>JBILKZ010000081.1:0-17936 GCA_044376405.1 Pirellulales bacterium | reverse complement strand
GACGAGTGGTCGGCCAGATCAGCAAGGTAACCCGATGCGAGGCCCTTTTTCTGACGGCCGTGGGAGGTGTACTGGACGAGGGCAACACACAACTCAGCCTCTCCGGGACGGTGGTCGGGCGAGGATGCGATTGAGTAGAGACGCGGTGCGATCGTGTTCAGGAGACCGGGAATGTCCGCGGGCTCAAAATGAACTCCCGGAGCATCACGAAGAACATCGATCACATCCCGGTCGAAAATGTAGTGGTCGAACTTTTTGTCGTCGGCAACGATGTCCTGAAATCTCTGCTTTGCCAGGCCCACAGCTTTTTCCGCCACAGCTCGAACAAACTTTTTCCTCACACGGTTGAGGGTGGCGGAGGTTGCAATGGTTTCGTGCAGGGCAGCATCGCTCTGAAGGCCCAACGTCTCGATGAATTCACGGACCAAAGGTTCGGGATTCCGCGGAAAGACGCCGAGGGAATCGCCACAGGTGTACGTCGGACCCGCGGAGCCCAGTTCGATGACGATGTGACGGGTATCTTTGCTCGAACCTTGTCGGTTGAGTCGGCGATTTTCAAGAAGTCGTGAGGCAAACGGCCGCTGACGACCGAAAGCCGGCTTGAGGGTAGGGAATTCGGCCATGCTGCATCATGCCGCCCCAAAGGGACGTTCCGGGATTTCAGGGGCGTTCCGGGATTTCACTGTGCGAGTCCTTCTTTCTCACGGTGGGCAGGGTCGTGCCCTGCAGTCTCTCCTGTTCGGGCCTGACGATCGAACTGAACCAGCTGAACACGCCGAGAACCACGACGCCATAGACCATGGCGATGAGCGCAACTCCAAGATCGTAGGGCTTTGGTGTCGACAGAGACACACGGAGAAGCACCGTCGAGATGACGAAACCCGCGTTCCGGAAAACATACTCGTAGCGATCGTAGTAGGCCAGTGACACGATCAGAAGAAACACGTCTGAAAAAATCATGAACTCGAAGAAGAGCGGGAAGAAAAAGAGGTCGAGATTCTGCGGCGGATGCGGCTGACCGATGACCGTCGCCGGCACGATTCGCAACCAACTCGCGAAATTGAGTGCGGCGAGTCCTACCAGGACGAAGAGCAGCAACACGGCGACGGCTTTTTTCAGCTCGATGAAGCCGTCGAGATTTCTCTCAATCGAGATCTTGGGCGTCCTCTGGCGAATCAGGGTGAAGACGGTAACGATCACGAACATCGCCACAGCACCCACCATGTCGAGCAGCACCAGACTGGCTGCTTCAGATTCTGCCAGCCAGTTGTCGATGTCTTCAAAGCCCCCGATGTCTTTAAAGACACGGCGGACGATGATGAGCGACATGATCTGATACTGCTTGGCGATTTCTCCGGTATGTGAATTCGCGATCGCGAAAACGAGGAGAATGACCTCGTAGAAAAGAATGATGCTAAATGGCGTGTAGACCGCGTGAAGAGGGCTGCGATCGACACCTTCGAGGATCGTCTGCGGCATGTCGGGCAGATTCCGGACGGCTGCGATGAGCAGGAGATGCATGAGAAAGCCGCCTGTGGCGGCCATCACGACACCTTTTTCAAACCACTCTTGTTTCGAATGTTCCGCCAGCCGATCGAACAATTCGGCCAGAAGATGGCGGACTGATGGAAACATGGGTTACCAAAGCCTTCGATGGATCTGCTGCGTGCGGCACTGTTCTCGATCCATCTTACCGCTGCGATGCGCTAGCCCACATTTGATTATCACGGAGACAGTAGAATGTCCCCTGCTCTGCCTTGGTCGCCGGCGGGCTGACTTTTGGGCAGCATATAGATCGACTCCGGCGGGGGCGTGGTGATCGAAGCCGAGGATCCGAGGATCTTCACCACCGTCGGAGTGGCCGCTCGCAGTTGCGGAAGCTTCACCCCCTTCTGCGACTTTCTCAGCGACAGAGCGACTCGGGGGTCCGTAAGCCAGGTCAGCCCCAGGGTGATCTCATTGGGACTGGTGACCAGGACTTCCGCCGCCGCGGGCGAGATCGTTCGAAGTGATGGTAATACCTGCCCGGAGGAATCCTGTATCAGCCGCGCGGCCAACTCGGGGGAATCGAGCACCGTGAGCTGCCTGAGCGTGAAAAAACCCTTGTATTTGACACATGCAGGAATGGCTTCGGCCGAAATGAACTCGAGACCATCCAGCGTCCGCGAACTTTGGCGGGCGAATTTTTCGGCCAGCGGCACGGAATCGAGCACCTTGAGCGGCATGATCAGATTCCCGGGAAACGCTGCCAGTGCCGCCGCCGTTTCCGGCGACAGCTTGTCGGTCGCGGAGCCGGACAGCTCGATGGATGAGCCTCGATATGGCACCAGCGCGGCGGCCGACTCCGGCGAAAGTTCCTGGAGGCCGGCGATCGACAACCGGCCCCGATACTTCGCCAGTTCACCCGCCAATGCCGGGGTCAACGGCGGAGACACACCACCGAGACCGCGGCCGCCGATAAACATTTGCGGCGACCGGTTGAGTCCGCCCCAAGCGCGAACCTCCTCACCGCGATTCAGCGATTCAACGAGAATCCGAGCAGTCTCGGGCGAAAGTCCGGTCAAGCAGGGGAATGCCAGCTGTCCTCCCCCCAAGTCCGTCTTGTTGCTGGCCATCTCACCGAATACCGAGGCCATTTCGGGAGTCAGGGTGGAAACGCCAAGCGTCAAAGAGGTAGTTTGACGGACGAGACTGCGGACGGTCTCCGGCGATGCATCCCGCAGAGACGGGAGGGAGATCGACGGCCAGCTCCGGTTCATCAGCAGCCGAGCCGTCTCGGGGCTCAGTTCCTCGAGGCTGGGGAATGACAACGCTGCACTGCCTCGTGGGCCAGCCACCACTTCTGGAACGCGGCCCAGCTCCGCCGCCGCCTCGGGTGAAATCCTCGTGACGCCCGCAAAACCGGAAGAGCATCTAAGCAGTGTCTCGGCGAGCAGGGCGGAGTCCAGCGTCGTCAGATTGGGCACGCCGATTTTCGTTTGACTTCCAAATGGACCGCCCGGGACGCTGTTCGGCGCAGAGGCCAGAATCCGCACCCTCTCGTCACTGAGCGATTCCACTTCCAGCAATCCAATGGCCAAAGGAGATTCCACCAGGATCTTGAAGGCTGGATCGGAGATCGCCCCGGCCCCGAGCGCCAGCCGCCCCGCAGCCGGGTTCTTCGCAAACACGGTCGCCACTTCCTCGGTCATCACGGTCAGCGGCAGAAGGATCGCTCCCAGGAAAAAGGGGCGGTTCACCGCAGCGATCAACGCTGCCTGTTCCACAGACAGCGTCTTGATGCGCGGGAGAAGAACCGCCGAGGCAAAACCCACGGCGAGCTTCCCGGTGAGGGGCAGCGAATCGAGCGACGTCAGGTTTGGCACCGTGAGGGCCCCCACGGTTTCGGCGAGCGCGTTCTGAACTTCCGGCGACACGTCGGTCAACGCGGCCAGCGTCAGGCCGCGCGGATTCTCGCCCAACGCCGCGGCGATCTCAGGCCCGATCTGCTTCAAATAGGGAAGCGACAACGCGCCCGGTCGCTGGGCCAATTTCTTCGCCAGCGGCACGGAGTCGAGTTCCACCAAACCGGACAGCACCAGATGGCCCGACAGGCCGGCAATCGCCTCAGCAGCCTCGGGAGCAAATGCCGTGACGGAGTGCAGCCAGACGGTAGCCGCCCGACTCTTGGCGATCGCCCGGGCGACTTCAGGCGAGAGCGATCTCAGCCCGAGGATCAACATCTCCCCGCGGAACTCGGCGAGTGCCGCCGCCGCCGCCGGGCTCACCTCGTGAGTTCGGCTGAGTTGCAGGATCCCGAAACGGGATTCTGCCTCGACTTTTTGCACCAGCTTCTGCGCCTGCTCGACCGTCACCTCCTCGGGCGATGTGGCCGGAACGTTCTGGAGCGCGGGGAGGTGGAGCGCACCATCGGTCGCGGGCAACAAGCCTCGGCTGATCAAATCGCCAAAGGTGGGCGAATCTGGATTGGAAGGATCTGCCGGGATCTCGTTCACCCGTCGTCCCGCCTCGCGTTTTCTGGCGGAATTTTCACGATCGTTCACCGTCACCAGCATGTTGATCGCGGTGCCATACTGATTGCGCGGTCCGTAACCGGCGATATGGCACACGACGCATGACAGGCCCCCTTGCCGCGCAATCCACCGCGCCCATGCCTGCGTCGCGTCCGGATCCTGAACCTCGCGGATCTGCTCAAAGGCTGCGTCATTGAGACCACAAATGGCTTGGGTCGTGGTCGGCAGGCAGAGCCAAACCAGGCCACAGCAGAGGCCGAAGGCTCGGCGCAACCACGCGGCACGACCATGTCCGCTCGAACGAGTCATGACTGCCCGTCCTATCTCGAAGAGATGCCTGAATTCAGCATCGGCCGGCAGCGTGTCTCTCAGCGCGATGTATCCCTAGCATAAGCCACAACCGGCTCGACGACCCAACGGCGGCACTGCGAACGTCAGGTCATGCGGCCATACGCCCTTCAAGGCCCACTTCTACCGACAGATTCCGCTGAAGAGCCAATCTTTTGGAGCAACCACCCGCCCTTTGCTCGGCATCCGAATGAAGTGCGCCCGTTGCCATGATCATCCGTTCGATGCCTGGTCCCAGCGTCAGTACTACGGCTTCGCCGCATTTTTCGGCGAAACGCGATCGGTGAGCGGTCAGCCCAACCGGTCGGTGAGAATGGTCGATTCCGCTGGACAGCGGGTTCAGTGGCCTCCGCGCGATGGGCCACACGCCGGAGGATCGCCGGCAGCCATCGAGCCGGACTGGCCGCTGCCCAGCACGGCCGACGACGATTCGGCCCTGGCCGCTGCGGTCGAGCGACGCCGCGCCATGCAAGAGCCGACGGCCGACGAGGTCATCGACCAGTTGCTCGTCGAAGCGATCGCGGATGCGGTGCCTGCTCACCTGACGCCCCCGCGCCGGCGGCATACCTGTCGCTCACGTGCGATTGACCGCATCCTGTCCGTCCTGCGACAGAAGACAATACTCACACCTGCGCGCGACTCCTACACGCGCCACAGCCCGCGCCGCATCCAGCCCTGGCTCCAGGCCAGCGAGTGCCGCCAGCGGCGGGCGTGGATCGGGAAGTGACGGAAGCCGTCCCACCCGCCACCAAACCAGGTTTCATCGGGGATTCGCTGCAACGCCCGCTCGTGGGCTAAGAGCGTGAAGAGGCTCTGGTCGTGGCGGTGGTCGCGAAACTCCGGGTGCTCTCCCTGCGGCGAGGGCGAGTCGTCGATGAGCAAGACATTCCGCATCCGCGCCTCCCACTCCCGGACGAGGTCGAGCGTCTCCGGCCCGGCCCGAAACACGAGTGCCGTGGCCGCCACCATCTCCCGCGCACGCATCGCAGGATCGTCGGCATGGAATGCCGCGAGTGTGGCCCGCTTCGTCCACTGCCCCACGAGGCCGTCGAGCGTGAAGGCGAGCACGCCCGTCGGATGGCCGGCGGCCAGCGCGAAATACTCCTCCAGTCGCGACCGTCCCTCGGCGTTGAGTGAGCACCCGGCATCGCAGTAGAGAAGCATGTCGCCGGCTGGCAGTTGCTCGAGGTGGCGACGGATGGCGTATGGCTTCCATGTCCAGAGGCCATAGCCACGGCGGTGCCGCCGCACGGTGTCGCCGTGCTGCTGCCAGTAATCGGCCCCGAGCCACCGCTCGTCGACGGCCTGGATCGACGTGAATCGATCCATCACCTTCGCCTCGCGGCGAATTCGCGACAGCGACCCGCGGTAGCGGCGGTTTGCAAACGACAGCAGATGGGCGTTCATCATGACAAAAACGCCGCGAGGTTGGCGCAGACGAGAGGGACGAAGCTCCACGAGTATCGACGACATGGCAACCATGCGGCAACTCGGTCTGTACCGCCCAGACGTCGCCCGAGGCGGTCGTGTCAGCGGCGCAACCCAAGGTTGAACGTCAGCCCGATCAGACCAATGTCACCGGCGAACGAGCCCAACGTGCCAAAGAAGCGCGGTTCGCTGCCGAGACCGGTGGTCCAATACTGGGCCTCTGCTCCCCCGCCGGCGAAGAGTATGGCACCACCGCCGACGGTTCGTTCCCAGCGAGGACCAATTGAAAGTTCCAGGATGCTGGCGCACGTGCCCGACACACTGTTTGGCTGAAGGCTGAAACGGCCACCCGGCACCACGCTGTTGCCGTAGACGCCGGACCACTGCGCTGTGCCAAACAGGCTCCATGCCGGAAAGCTAACGGAGTGCCGAATCACCTGCGCGCCGCAGGTGACGCCAACGCCATCGAACCGCCAGCGCTCCCGCGGAGTGGCTCCGTTCCCCATGTCGATGAGTTGCAAGCCGTTGCCCGCATAGGTCAGTCCTCCGGAGAACAGCAACTCCCAGCGACGAAACTCGACCTGCTGGGTCGCCTCGAGGTCGAGCTTCTGGAAGATGAGATGCGTCCCGAACTGGCTCTGATTCAGTACGGCGGTCTGGTCGTATTGCCACCACCGCACCCGCATGCCCTGGCCTTCTTCGTTCGACGCCCCGCCCCACAACCGCCACGCAGGCAGGAAGTCGATGTCGCCCACGTACGACGCGGTGTTCGACCCGGCCTCGCCGCATGGCTTGAAGAAGATCAGTTCAGCGCCACCGGAGAGGCCACTGCCATGAACTGCCGCTTCCTTCCGCGTGAGGGCCTCCAGCCTTGCGATCCGCGATTCCAACTCGGACTGAAATGCGTCTACAGGTACGAGCGTCAACGCCGACGGCGGGCCGTCGACCGGTTTAGGTTCCGCCACGCCATCCGCCCACGCAGCCCCCGCCGCTCCGCCTGCAACGATCGCCACCATGATGATCGCTCGTGCCCTGTGCATGCCTGCCTCCCGTGACGCCACGCCGACAAACCCCTCTTTGGTGGGGCGTGCGTGTGGATCATCGGGCGGACGGGCCAAAACTCCGCATCATCACGGATCCTGAGCGGGATCTCTTGCCGGGGCTCCCCCGATTTTCACGCCAACCCGGCTCTCGCCGCCCGCCCATAGTGAAGCAGCCACGCCTCCTCGACCTCATCGCAGGCGCGTTCGATGCCGTCGGTATCCGCCAGCCTGGCAGCGACGTCGCGGCAGCTGGTCGCCACGGCCGAATCGTCGAGCAGCCTGCGAATCATCTCGGCGACAGCCGGCCCGCGAAAGCGTTTTGGCGGCAGGCTCTTTCCCACGCCGAGCCGTTCGACACGGGCTGCGTTGTCGCACTGATCGAAGCCCATCGGCATGATCACCTGTGGCACGCCCGCCGCGAGCGCCTGCGACATGGAGCCGATGCCGCCATGGTGCACGAGCAGGGCCGATCGCGCGAGCAGCCAGCGGAACGGCACGAAGTCGACATGCCGCACGCCGTCGGGCAGCGCCGTCGGAACCTGCTCGGGAAACCGCGTGAGCAAGAGGCCGCGACGGCCGAGCCGCTGGCAGGCATCGGCGGCGGCCACGAAGAAGTCGCGGCCAAACACATTCGCCGAGCCGGGCGTGAACACCAGCGGCGGCGGCCCTGTGTCGATGAATCGCTCGACATCGCGAGCAGGCTCGACCACCCCTTCCTCGCTGTAGAGAGGAAAGCCGACGAGGCGCGTCTGGGGAGGCCAGTCTGGCTGCTGCGGCGCGAACCACTCGGGAAACATCGCGACCAGCCCCAGGGGCGAATGCATCCACTCACGAAACACACCGCGGACCGGCGGCAGACCCAGGCGGCCTCGAAACTCGTTGAGCCACGGACAGATCGCGCGATCGGAGACACCATCGATGAGCCGCCACTGCAGTCGACGAAACCAGGCCGGCCCGCGGTGCACGTGCAGCACCGGCAGCCTCGGCCCCTCGAAGTCGCTGCGAAAGAGCATCGGCGAGAGGTGGACGCTCACAAGCGGGATGCCCTTCGCTTCCTGGGCAACGCGGGCCCCAAAGGCGAGGCTCGACCCGCAGATGAGCGTCTGACCAGGCGTCTGGTGGTCGAGGATGCTGCGATACACAGGCTCGAGCAGCGGCCGCACGGCACAGTCGATGATCGTCCGCGTGCCGTGCAGCGGATGCCAGATCCGCGGGTTGCGGATCATCTCCCGGAAGTCCACCTCTGGCAGCGGATCGACGAACTCGAGGCCCGCCTGTTCGACGAGGCTGCGGAAGTATCCGGCTGTGATGACCGTCACCCGGTGGCCGCGCAGCCGCAACGCCCGCCCCAGTCCGACGAACGGATGCACGTCTCCCGAACTGCCGAGCGCGCAGAGGATGACATGCTTGAGGTCAGGCGAACTGTGACCACCCATCGCTTCCGCTCCCGGCTTTTATCGAACAGGGCATGCCGTCCCAATAAAAGCCCCCGGCGTAAGCCGGGGGACAACCAACCGCCAGACATGACGTTCCATCGCTTCCGCTCCCGGCTTCTCACCGGACAGAGTGCACACGGCTCCGCCGCTCATCGTCTACGGCTGGCCGCTCTTGCGGAAGTCCCAGGGCGCGACCGGGCTGGGCTGGGCCCAGAGGCCGAGCCGTTGCGACTGGGCCTGCGACTGCAGGGCCGCGAGCGATGTGTCGCGGGAATAGTCTACGTAGTGCCAGGCGTTGCCAGTGGCAACCATCTGCCGGTTGACGTCAACGCCGTTCGAGGAGAGGTGGCCGATCCAGCGGCCGTAGCGGTCCTTGCCGTCTTCCGTCACCTCGACCGTCTTGCCAAACACCATCTCCGCCAGCACCTCGCGCGACACCTTGCCGTAGTCCTGGCCGATCTCCGGCGCGTCGATCTCCGCCAGCCGCACCTTCTGCTGCTGGTTCGACTCGTCGAGACATGTCACCGTGTCGCCGTCGTGCACGCCTACCACACGCCAGAGATGCGGACCAACGGAGCGGTTCGCCGACGACTGCATCGGCGAGACACTCACCGGCTGCGCGGGGGTCGACGATGGGGAGATGGGCGTGGGGAACGACGAGGCGGGGGCCGCGGCAGGCGACGCGGCCGCGGCCGAGGACTGTGTGGCCGCGGCGATAGCGGCCGCCGAGCCTGCCACCATTGGCGGCGCCGCTTCCGTTGACGATGCCCACTGGCTCGGTGATGGCGCCGCCTGCTGGCCCGGTCCCCACGACGCAGGCGGCGGTGGCGGCAGCGCCGGGGCCGAGGGCTGTGTCTGGTAGGTCGGCGGCGCCGAGGCGAACGACGTGGCCGGCAGCGTTGACTGTGGCGGCACGATCGGCGTGCCACTGAGAGCTTTCGAACCCGGAGGATACTGGTAGGGCACGGGCTGATAGCGGGCCACCGTGGCCGGCGGCAGCGTATAGGTCGCAGCCGGCGCGCCCTGCGTCTGATAGTTCCAGCCCTGCATCGATGCTGGCTGCGCCCCCATCGGCATCGCCTGACGCCGATTCACCTGCGATGTGTTGGGCACGGCCGCCGCCGCAGCGGCGATCACAGGCGGCCCAATCTGATACGTGAAGACGTACGTGGGCGAGTAATACATCGTCAGCGGGCGGCCATCCGGTCCGACGCCCTGGTAGGGAACGGCCTGCGGTGTCCAGCCGGTGGGGATGGCGCCGCCCTGGATCACGGCAGACGGAAGCGCTGGCGCCTGCCAGTAGGGATGCGAGCCGCCTCCAGCCGCCGCCGTCCCCGACACACCGCCGCTGGCCCAGGCATTCACTCCCTGCGTGCCGGGCGTCGTCGCAGCCGGTGATTGCGCGGAAACATCACGGCCGGCCACGCAGAGGATGCCCACTGCCACGATCCGGACAAACAGAGAACCCCAGCGATATCGGCGTCCCTGCCGCACGTTGTTCGCCCTCCTGGCGACGCCAGGGTTGTAACAGCCCACCACCCCAAGCCCCGAGAGGACTTTTCATACCTCTGCCCGCGCTGGGAGCGGTTTCCGCAGAGAAACATCGGGTTTTCAGTGGAATCCGGTGGAATGCGCAGGCGGCTCACGGCACGCCTTGCCCCGCCGGCATCGACTGGGCGACCACGGCAAGCTGCGGGGTTTGGTCGGGTTGGAAATCTGTTCCATCCGCGGCCTACACTCGAAGCCCATGCGGTTCTGGTCGCTCATCTTTGTGTTGGTCGTTGCTGCCAGCCTGACCGGCGGTCGGGGCGTTGCCGCCGATCCGGTCGATGCACCCTCGGTCGATGCCCTCACGGCGTCGGCACGACGGGCAGGGCTGCGGGTATTGGCGGGTGACCACCTCGTGCTCGTCACGGATCGACCGGCCCGCGAAGGTGACGGCGTCGAGGATCTGCCCCGCATCTTCGACGAGGCGTGGGCTGCATGGTGCGGCCACTACGCCCTCGATCCCGCGGCGCATCGCGACTGGCGGGCCTTCGGCTGCCTCGTCGTCGATCGCGAGCGGTTTCGTGCGGCCGGCCTGCTTCCGGAGACGATCCCCGACTTCGCCAACGGCCATTGCCACGGTCATCGATTCTGGATGGCCGACCAGTCGAATCCGGCCTACCGTCGTCATCTGCTTTTGCACGAAGGCGTGCATGCCTTCACGCTCACGCTCCGTTCGCTCGATGCGCCACCGTGGTATACGGAGGGCATCGCCGAATGCCTCGCCACGCACCGCCTCGACGACGACAATACGAATCATGACCCGAAGGGCACGACAGGCCGGTTCGTGTCGACGCCGCTGCCGCTGCGGGCGGCCGACGTCGAACAGCTCGGCCGCATCGAGACGATCCGAGCGTTGCGAGCCGCCGGTGAGTGCCCCGGTCTCGACGACATCTTTACGATGCCGGGAGCGAACCACCGCGATCTCTCCGCCTACGCCGGCAGCTGGGCGGCCGTGGCCATGCTCTCGCTCCATCCAAGGCACGCGCCAACCTTTGCCGTGGCCGAACGAGGCCCGCTCGACCCGCAGTTCAATCGGCGACTCAGCGACACGCCCGGCTGGGACGGCAACCAGGCCGAGCGAGACTTCGACGCTTTCACCAACGAGATCGACTACGGCTACGACTTCACCCGTTCTGCGATCGACTGGGCACCGAGCCGACCGCTCGACACACGGCAGACGATCGCCGTCGCCGCGGACCGTGGCTGGCAGAACTCCGGCTGGTCACTCCGCAAGGGGGCAGGCTATTCGCTGGAAGCGACGGGCCGCTGCACGATCGGAACGCTGACAGGGCCTGCCGCCGAGCCCCCTCTGCGGCTGGAAACCGAGGCCGACGGCATCTCGCTGCGGTGGTATCGCGGCCGGCCGCTCGGCAGGCTGCTGATCGCGCAGTGGGTCGAGCAGCCAGACGATGGAGGCCGCCCACGGTTTGTTGTGCTCGCCACCGGCGCAGAAGGCACGTTCACCGCCGCCACCGACGGCACGGTCTTCTGCAAGCTCAACGACCCGCCCGGCGAGTTGGCCGACAACGATGGCCATCTCACAGTCGACATCGAACCGAAGTGACGCCGCCATCGATCCCGTCGCTGACGCTCAGGGCTTGTATGTGCACGGTGGGCCATCTCATTCCATCGCTGACGCTCCGGGCTTGTATGGCGGCAACGTCCGTTCACATAAAAGCCCCCGGCGCAAGCCGGGAGATTCCGGGAATGACCACCGCCCCACGTGCCGTCAGGAACGGGCGATTGATGAGTTCAAGCGGTCCGCGCAGCGCGTGATTCGGCGTGCCTGCTACGGCGTGGCATGCACCGTGCCATGGATGCGGCCCCTGACGGGGCTACCGTCGGCTGCGGGCACGTCCCAAGAGACTTCATAGCACATGGTCGGGCTAAAGTCCTCGATGCCGATCGTCACGCTACGGCCGTCGCTCGACACCTGCACGGACTCCACTCGATGGCGCCGCTCATCGATGTGGTCCGAGCCGTATCGTTCCGTCCGCTTGAGACTCCACGACGTGTATGTCCATTGTTCCGCAGTGGCAGCCAGCTCCTCATCGAGCGGATCGCTGAAGGTGAGCCGCAGGCCTTTGGCCGTGGCGGCCATTTCGAGCGGCAGCCTCAGCGACGCGGCAGTCCGACGGATCCTGAAAAAACCTCCCTGTTCAGTGCGGTTACCGGCCCAAGCGAACAGGCCGCAGGTATAGAGTTGGCCATCGGCGGCGGAAAAGCGTCCGCGCATGATGCCAGTGGGCAGGTCGGCGAGTGGCAGCTGCACCAGTCCACCCTGGAGCAGCTGCCGGCTGTCCGGCTGAGCCGCGGGCACCTGCTCGGGAAGCACGAAATGAATGCGTCCCTGCCCGTAGGAGAGTTCGAGCAGTCCGCCCTGAAGCGGATGCCACGTTTCCGGCGGCACCCGCAGCAGTTCCGCGGGCGAGCGGTCGAACGCGTTCGTAATCCAGGCCAGCGGCGGCTCCATCGCAGAGTCGCTCGAGTCGGTCACGTCGTGATACCCGAACATGTTGCCGTAGAAGCCGCCGCGGCGGACATGATTGATCCGGTTCTTCGGGTTCCAGTGCCCCTCCTGGTCGGTCACGAAGAACGTGCCGTCGGGCTCGACGCAGACACCGTTGGCCGCGCGGAAGCCGGTCGCGACGATCTCGGTCGATGAGCCATCCCGCGCGACCTTCAAGAGCGTGCCGTGATGCGGCACGACCGCCGGAAGTGCATGACGCGCGCTCTTGGCGTAATAAAGATTGCCCTCCGCATCGGTCTCAAGACCCATCGCAAACTCATGGAAATGCTCCGTCACCTGGTGGTCGCTGTTGAACGTGTCGTAGCGATCGGTGCAGCCATCACCGTCGAGATCGCGCAGCACGACGATCCGATCGCGGCAGGAGACATGAATGGCGCCGTCACGTACCTTCAGTCCGAGCGGCTGATACAGCCCCGACGCGATCCGACGCCACGACAGCTTTCCGTTCGTTGCCACCAGCCCGGCGACGGTCCACACGTCGCCATCCCAGGTGCTCAGCGCCGCGACGTCGTTGCCAAGAAAGTCGATCCCGCTGAATCGCACCTGGGCGTTCCAGGGGTTCGGGGAAGGGGGCGTCAGCACGTCGGTCGCAAACGGTTGCAAATCAGTGGCCAGATCCGCGGCCGGCACGACGGCTGTTTCCACGGCCGTGCTCCAGTTGTTTCGAGCCGGCGACTGGACGAGGGCCGCCAGATCATCTGGTTCCGGCAGTTTCGCGACCTGCTCGGCGAGCGATTCCCGTCCGCCTGCTGCCAAGGCCACGCCGATGACGAGCGAAGCGGCTCGTGGCGGCAGGGTGAGCACGTGGAATCCGTCCTGCTCCGCCACGCTCGCGTCGCTGGTAGGCATCCTCCCGACGATCGCTGCGGCCACCGTGCCCTTCCCGGCATCCACCCTCGCCACCCGCACGGCGAGCGGCTGGGCATGCGGCTCAATCCGCCAGATCCGAGTCACCACGGGATCGGCGGCGTCGGACTCTCCCGGCTCGAGCCTCGCCGTCTCCAGCACCCGCGTGTCGCCAATCGTGTATTCCAGAACGACGCGATCGCCAGCGTGATGCAGCGAATGGAACCTCCCGCGCGATGCTGGCAGTGGTCCGTAGGGCTGCCCATCCCGTCCCAATGGCCGCGGGTCAGCGAACGATCCACTCTGCGGATCGGCCCATCCCGGGAGCGTGGGCGTAGACGCGAGGAGCCGCCCTGCGATCCGCGGATGCCGACCGTGCATCCCGTCGAAATTGATCCCGTGCCAATCGATGAAGCCGTCGCCCGCCCAGACGGCGGCCGCCCGCAGCGTGTCGAGTTCGTAGAGGATCCAGGTCCGACCGCGGGCGATCCCACCCGATCCGGTATCGAGCCTCACCGCCAGACCCTTCCTCGCCACGTTCGTGCCGTCGTCCCCGACCTCGATGCTGGCAGACAGAAATGGGCCATAGTCATGGGTTCGCCAGCGTTCGATGGTGGTGGGAGCGGGGCCCCGGCTCGAGCCCTTCGGAAGTGCGGCGAGATAGTCGCCAGTCACGACGTCAGCGTGATTCGGCTTGTCCGTTCGGAAATACGCCTCGCGGATGTAGTGGATGACGTCGTACTTCTGACTCGGCACCATCCATGTCTGGGCCACCATCTGCCCCACGCCGTTGGTGAGCGTGCGGTACATCGCGTAAGGATCCGCGCCGGCCTTGAGCGGCGAAGTGGCAAACCGCGGTGCCGTGGGAAGCGATCCGGGAGCCGATTTCGTGCCATGGCAGTTGACACAGACCATGCTGTAGATCTTCTCGCCCCGCTTGAAGGCATCGGCCGCCTTCGCGGAATCGTCCCAGTCGGCGATGAATCCGGCGTGATCGATGTCGCGTTCATAGGCTGCTGGAGTGGGCGGGGCCAGGAGTACGGGGTCGGGTCGCAGCTCGGCCGCCCGGTCGTGCCCGCCGCGGCCGATCTCGGCGAGGTAGCGCACGACGTCGAGGAACTGCTGCCGATCGGCCAACAGGTTGACCAAGCCCGCGGGCATGAGCGACACCGGCGACTCGGTCCGCGACTCGATGTCCGTGCGGGGAATTGTCACCTCCCGGCCCGAGTCTGCGGCGTCGCGAAGCACAATCGCCTCCGGAGACTCGCTGACCACGATCCCCGACACGCTCTGCCCTTCCTCCGTGAGAATCGTGACCGGCCGATACTCGGGACGGATCGTCTTCGACGGCTCGAGCAATGATTCGACGAGGTGCTCGACGAGCGACGGCGTGGCTCCCCTGGCCGGCTGCGTTTCTCCCTGCGACCCTTTTTCAACAGTCTGGACATCCGCGAGATTCGGGCCCAGCGGCGAGGGCCCCGGGCCAGCGGCATGGCACTTGGTGCAGGTGAGGTGCTGCGTATGAAAGAGCAACGCCCCCTTGCGGGGATCGCCTGATTGCTCGGCGGCAGTGGCCAGCGATGCGTTACCCTCGCGGGCGAGCTGCTCGGCCAGCGTCGCCGGCTCTGCGGCGGGGAGCGGAGATGGCACTCCACCGATTCCGGTAGCGAGTACGACGACGATCAGGCCGCATGTCGCGAAGCTTTTTCGTTGATTCAGGTGATTGCAGTGGAAATCGGTTCTCAATGCGTTCTCACTGTGGTGTTGCCGGCACCGCTGATTTGCCATGCCAACGGGCGGCGTTCTCAACCAGCCGCAGCATATTTTTATCTTTATAGATCGGATACGTTTCATGCCCGGGGCGGATGTAGATCACCCGTCCCTCGCCCACCTGCCAGATCATGACGCTGCGAAACCACTCCCCCGGCTCCCAGCGTTCCTCCATGAGAACAAGGTCGGGAGCGGGGACGTGAAATGGTTCGTCGTACATCTCCGTACGCGGCAACGTGAACGCCTCCGGCAGGCCCGCCATCAGTGGATGGCCAGGCATCAGCACCCTCACCTGGCTCGGTCGCGCGTCGTTGCGATAGGACGGAAAGCAGCAGTTCGGCATGTGCAGCCGGACCTGCACGCGGCCATCGGTAAATTTCCGCACGTCGCTGGCCGGCGTCAGCCGGGCCTCGCGGGGCGGTGCTTTGCGGCCCGCCACGGGCACCTCTTCGATCGAGAGCATGTCGGCCGGCACGTCGGCAAACGACCTACGAACATCCTCGCGGGCCCGCTCGTTCATCGCCTCCATGAAGGGCGTCGCCCAGTGGGCCGAGTGGACCGCCACCAGCGTGAGACGGCCCGCTTTGACGCGGGCCACGATGTCGCGGCCCGTCTCGGGCTTGATCTCTGCCTGACGAATATGGCCCCACCAGACAAGCACCTCGGCAAAATCGAGGATCGCGGGGGAGAGTCCCTGTTCGCCGTCGTTGATGTTGACCGACCTCACTTCGAGCCCAGGCACTGTCTTCAGGTGATCAGCGATGCAGTTGCCGAGGAAGTTATCGTAGGCCTCCTTCTGCGAAGGCTGCTGCTCGTCCCAGACCACGACCCGCAAGACCTCGGCGGCCAAGCCGTCGCGTGGCATGATCGCCAAGGCGATCAACGTCAGCAGGGCGTTGCATGTGGTCGTTGAAAGCAGGCGCATGGTCAGCCTCCGAGTTCTTTCACCGTGCCCGTGCTGTCGCCAAACGCGTCGATCTCGACTCCCGTGCCCTTGAGCAGCGTGAGCCAGACGTTGCACAGCGGCGTATTTCGCGGCTGGACGACATGGTGGCCCAGTGTGATGCCGGCGCCGCCGCCCGCGATCAGGGTGGGACAGTTGTCGAGGTAGTGGATCGAGCGGATCGTGCTGCCGAAGACCACGGTCGTATGGTCGAACAGGCTCGACCCATCCGTCTCCTTCGTGGCCTTCAGCTTGTCGAGGAGCGTGGCCAGCATCTCGCTCTGCGCGAGGTCGCGTTTCTGCGAAGCCGCCATTCGGTCGCCGGGGTGATAGTGGCTCATGTCGTGGGAGGCCACCGCAATTCCCAGGCTCTTGAGCAGGTGCTGGATCGGCTGGCGGTAGGTGACGACGCGTGTGCTGTCGGTCTGCAGAGCCGCCACGAGCAGGTCGTACATGATCAAGACCTCATCGCGGCCGACCAGGCCTTCGCCCGGTTGCGGGAGCGGCGTCTTCGGCTTGGACGTACCCAGCCAGCGTTCCTCCTTCGCGAGCCGCGTCTCGATATCGCGGACTCCCTGGAAATATTCGTCGAGCTTGTCGGTGTCGGCGGCACTGAGCCCGCGCTGCACGCTCTTCGCGTCTTCGCGCACCGCGTCGAGCACGCTCCGCTTTTTGACGAGCATCTGCTGCCGCTGTGCGAGCGGCACGTCGTCGGCCGAGAACAGCTTGTGGAAGGCGATCACAGGGCTGTTGAAACCTGCGATCGGCTTCCCGCGGCGATCCCAGGCCAGGGACAGGCCAGGTCCGTGTCCAGCACCGTCGAGGCCGGGCTCACTGCCGTTGAGTTGAAGCGACGCGAACCGCGTGTCGCTGCCGAGTTGGCCGGCCACGACCTGGTCCATCGAGAGTGATTTCGTGGGGCCGGCGCCGGTGAGCCAGACCGTGCTGCCGCCGTGCGGGTCGCCCGCGAACGCATGCGTGCAGCCCTGCACGACCGTGAAGCTGTCTTTGTGCCGGGCGAGCGGCGCGAGCCCCTCGGTGAGCGTGTAGCCGGCACCGACATCGTCTTTCTTCGGAAACCACGTCTCCTCGGTCACGCCGTAGCCGATGCCCAGGCAGACCATCCGCTTCGGCGGGGTGGCCGCTGACGCCGCCCGTGCAAGCCTGCGAAAGCCGAGCGATTCGAGCGAGGGGAGGGCCAGGAGCGTGGTCGCTGCCTGGAGCACCCGGCGGCGGGATGGCATGGGCATGGGCATGGGGGCATCTCCGGAACGTATGGCGGCGGAGTTTGAGATCTATTGCTTCGTGCAGAAAGCCGGGCTCTGGACGACCGCATGGATAAACTCGCGGACGGAAAAGTCGTTGGTAGCGGCCCGGTCAACGACCGCCTTCACGAGGTCGTCGTCTGAAAACCCCACCGGCCGGCCAAGGGCGTACGTAAGCAGGGCCTCGGTGAAGCCCGTCGCGAAGTCGGTGTGCCGAGAGGCCACAATCTCCCGCAGTTCATTGAAATCCTTGAACGCAGGACCGTTGTGAAACGCCCCGGACGGGTCGATCTCCCATTCCTTCGTGCCCACACCGGGCTTCTGATACGAGTCCTTCGACCGCCACATTCCGACGGCGTCGAAGTTCTCCAGGCCGAACCCGATTGGGTCGATCATCCGGTGGCAGGAGGCGCACTGTGGCTCTTCCTGATGCATCCGGAGACGCTCGCGGGTGGTGAGCAGTTGGCCCTCGAGCCTCGTGATCTGCGGCACGTTGGGTGGGGCGGGCGGCGGCGGATCGTGGAGCAATTTCCGCAGCACCCATGCGCCCCGCTCCACCGGGCTCGTCTGTTCGCCATTGCTTCCCATGGCGGCCACGGCTGCCATGCCAAGGAGCCCGCCACGTGGTGAATCTTTCGGTAGCTTCACCATCCGATACTCGTCGCCACGGACCCCATCGAGACCGTAGTAGTTGGCCATCATCGAATTGACGACCACGAAGTCGCTCTTGAGAAGGTTGCGAAGGCTCAGGTTTTCCTTCAAGAGC
>JBILKZ010000013.1:0-49658 GCA_044376405.1 Pirellulales bacterium | reverse complement strand
CGACCTGCGGGTTGGCCTCCCCTGGCAGGCGGTTCACGATGGCACCAAACTGCAGCATGAGCCGCTGCGACTCACGGTCATCATCGAGGCCAGCCGGGATCGCGTTGCCGACATTCTCAATCGGCACTCAAGTGTGCGGGATCTCGTCACCCACAGCTGGCTTCGGCTCGTGGTCGAGGATGCGGGAGCACGCTACCGCTGGACGCCCACGGCTGGCTGGCAGCTGCTCTGACTGGAGCGGTCGACGAATTTTTCGGGGCCCTCCGCCGACCATGTTGATTACGTCATCCGCCGCATGTCACCGTGACGTCGGCAGGCCACGGTCGTCCTCGTCGTCCACAAAGGCACCGGATTGCGACACTTCTGGCCGGGGGCCTGGAGCGATACCTGGCGCGATACCTGGAGCGATACCTGGAGCGATATTCGCTCTCTCCGGAGTACGATTCACGGGCTTGTCTTTGCCAGCCTTGTCTTTGTAGGCCTGAAGCTGCAGTCGCAGCGTTGCGATCTCTTGATTGGCACGCTCCACCTCGTTTCTGGAATCGACCAGATCACCGGCGAAGCGGCTTCGCCAGCGGGCCTCATTGGCGACCCACGCGATCGCCCCGCCGCACCCCGCCGCGAGGACAGCCACCGCGCCGACTGACAGCAGCCACCCCAGCCAGATTGCCAACGCTTGCCGCAGCTTGGCCGCGCCCCCCTCCCACGACCACGCGCTGCCGGTTTGGTTTTTCGTCTCGGCCGATGCGGCCTGCGATTCGATTTCAGCGCCGCTCTGTTCGTCCCGCAGCCATAATGCGGAGAGGTCTGAGGCAACCTCAAGCACACCGCGGCATTGCTTGCACATCCCGGCCGTGCCAGCCCGCGATGCATCAAGCCGGATAATCGTCCGACAACTCGGGCACAGGAACCGTGCAGATCCGGTGTCGAGCCGCAGCGGGGGCACATCGGCGAGCGCAAACCTGGCGAATGCCGTGCAGTTCTCGAAGCGGTGCTCGGGTTGCTTGGCGAGCGCCCTCTCTACCGCTGCCTGCAAGGTCGTCGGAATCCGCAGTCCGACGATATCAAGGGGCGGCGGAGGTGCCGTGCAATGCTCGACACCGACGTGTTCCCTATCACCGCGGAACGGTTTGCTGCCCGATATCATCTCATACACTGTTACCGCCAGCGAGTATTGGTCGGTGCGTGGAGTCACCGCGGCTCCTCGCCGAAACTGCTCAGGTGCCATGTAGGCGGCGGTTCCCACGGCAATGTTATCGGCCGTCAAATCCTCGCCGCTGAGCATTCCGCTGGAGTCGTCCAACGCCTTGGCGATGCCGAAGTCTCCTAAGTAGGCCTTCAAGAAGGCGTCAAAAAAGATGTTGGCGGGTTTGACGTCGCGGTGCAACACGGAGTGCCCGTGCATGAAGTCGAGTGCCGCAGCGATGCCAGGCAGCCAGCAGTGCAGCATGGATACCGAATTGTTCCGCTGGGCTCCCGCACCGGCATCCCGGTAATCGGCGAGCGAACCGCCGGGCAGAAACCGCATGACCACATAGGGTCGTTCGTCGTCGTCGTCGTCGCCGTAATCGGTGATCGGCACGATGTGCTCGTGTTTGAGAGCCAGCATCGCGTGCAGTTCCTGGCGGAACCGCCGTTGGATGTCCTCTGCACCGTGCCCGCCTGTGCGAGGCATCTTGATCACCGCCGGAAGCCGCTGTTGGATGTCCCATACGCGGTAGGTCTCGCCCATGCCTCCGCTTGCGAGTAAGGAGAGGATCCAGTAGCGGTTGCGGATGAGACGCGACTCGTGGGCTGTGGACATGACAACGAACCACTTCGTGTGGGGAATGGCTCCCCAATCATAGCGTGTTCGGCTATAGTTCTGGGAGTGTCCCGCAGGGCGGCGGCGCTGAATGTCATTGCCTCTCGCTACGCAGTTCCGCAGAGGCGCCGCGACTTCAAACGAATGGATACCTGCTGAGAGGCAACACGGTCTGCGTCATGGGATGGTTAAACCGTCGACAACGATCGCGCGGAGCCTCTGGCGTCGTGTCGCTGCTCGGCGGAGCTCTGCTGAGCTGTGCTTGCGAGGCGTTCGGCACGGGCGGGGCGGCGCGGGCAGATGAGGCTTCGGCAGCGCCGCGGGCGATGGTCGACGAATACCTCAAGCTCGTCACGGCGCCGCCGGTAGGCGTGGACGCAATGCAAAAGGCTGCTGTTGCGGAGCTTCCCTACGCCCGCGTGCGGCTCTTCGTCAGAGCATTCCTCACTGGCCCGACGCTCCAGGGAATCGATTCCCGGGCATTCCGCGCCACCGGTCACGTAAGTCGGATCGAAATGCCGCTGCCGAGCGATTCGTTTCGAGACATCGTCGACCAGACGTTGCGGGCGTCGTCACCCTGCTCACGGCTGCCGTGCGACGCGGAAATCAGAACCATCGACGTTTGGTGCAAGAACACGGGCGCACCGGGGGTCTACCAGCCCCTGCTCGTCAAGGTGTGGGACGACAGGCCGCTCGACGAGCCGACGGCCGAGCGTGCCACGAGGAAGATCCGAGGCCGTCTGTGCCACGCGGATGTCCCCTTCGTGGCAGCGTGTCAGGCTGCATTCGACTTCCAGCCCACGGTCGTCGAGGACCGGATGCTTGAGCTGACCACTGCACCCGGAACCGCAGAAATCATGGCGATGGCGGTCAGCAGCCACCGCGAGTCGGTCGTCACGGCCTCGCGGCAGGCCGAGTCGGCGGGCGGAGTGAGGACGGTCCCAATTCCCGGCGGAGTACGAATCGAGCTGACCGGAATTGGCGACCTCCCCTCGGCGATGTGCCGGCATGAAGGCACCGTGCATCGCACCGAGGCCGGCGAGACTTTCGTGGGCCTGGCAGACGGGGTGTCCAAAGGAACCTGTCTGTTTTCCGTCGAGGCTCCGTTTCCTGTCGGGGCTGCTGCGATCCGCGCAACAGCCGAGACCCTCGACGCTTCATCTTCTGTTGAGATCGAAGCCTCCACGGGCAGCGGACGATGGACCACACTGCTCCGTATCGGCGACCGCCCAACGCGGACGGTGGACCGATGGGCCCTGCCGATGCCCGAGTCCGGCGTCACAAGGCTCGACATCCGCCTGCGGCTGTCGTCGGCCGCGGGGGACAAACCGATCGCCGGGCCGCGGGCGCTTGGGCGTCGATTGGACGTACCAATCACACACACGCTCGTCGAAACCGAGGGTGTTCTGCAAGTGGTCGAACTGCCCCAACCGTTGTCCTACGCCAGCGCCCGACGTCCTCACCTGCAACTCATCTTGCAGCGGGATCGCATCACGCCTGCAGAAATCGTGACCATGGTGCATGAGGATCGCAGCGGCACACTCGATGTCTATGCGCCCTGCGATCTGAACGACGCTGCCTGCAACGCGATTGCCAACTATGCGGGAACCATACGATTCTGGGCTCAATCGCCGTGGCAGGAGCCGCCTCCGGAATGTCTCGGCCTGATCATCTCGGGCACCGGTTCGATCACTTTCCCTCGGCTGCAGCACATCACGGCGCCGCTCGCGAAGCTGCTGGGAGGCGGCCGAAAATCGCTCGCCTTTCCCGAGGTGAAGGACGCCGAGCCGGCAGTGCTGAAGATGCTGGCGGGCTGCTCCGGCGAACTGTCACTCGACGGCTTCAAACAACTTTCACAAAACCAGTCCGAGGCGTTGGCATCATACCGCGGGCCGCTGCTGTCTCTAGCGGCCGCACGCCAGATCCGCTGCGCTGGCCCTGCCCCGGAGCCGTTCCTGCGGGCGGCCGTCGCCACGCCGGGCACCCTCGCTCTCGATGGTCTCGAAGATCTCGACGTGTCGACCGCCGCCATCCTGGCATCCGGTCGCAAGCAGTTGTTGATCAACGACATCGTGGCCCTTTCGCCCGAGGTTGCCGCCGTGCTCGCATCGTCCCGGGAAGGCGTCAGTCTCAATGGCCTTGCCTCGCTCGACCGCGAATCTGTCAGGGCTCTTCTTGCGTATGACGGTGCATTCCTCTCGCTGGGTGGTTTGCAGAGAGTGGAATGCCGGCTCGATGACCTGCGCAAGGCCGCAACGCCGCCGGGCCGTCCGCCGCGCCTTGCGAGCCTGCTCCAGCCCAAGCCGACGACCGCGACACTGGAAGGGAAGACACTTGCCGACGCCTTGCTCCAATCTCCAGGCACGTTGCAGGTGGGACCTGACGAGGATGGCGGCGCCCAAACAACACTGCTTGATGCGACAACGGCGTCGCTACTCGCCAAGGGACTCAAGGACCTCGATCTGGATGGCTTTTCGACGCTCACCCCCGAGGTCTTCAAGACGTTTTGTCAGAGCCAGCGAATGATTTCGCTCGGAGGCCTCACGGCGATTCCCGACGGCTGCCTGCCCGACCTGTGCAACTACGCGGGGCCCATGCTTTTCCTTGATGGCGTTCGTGATCTCAGCCAAGACCAGATTACGGCGCTCCTTGACATCATCACGAGCGATCGCATCAGTCTGACGGGAGCGGGCATCTATAACATCGGAAAGTTGCGCACCTTCGCCGACACATTGCGAGGAAACGCCAAACAGCTGAAGCAGTTGGGCGACTTGGTCAAGCAACAAGATCTCGAGGAGTTTCGCGATCGTACGAACGGTGATGAGTGGCCACAAATTGGACGAGTGAAGGTGTTGCTCATGTCGCGCGAGGCAGTGGTCTTTCGAGACCTCGGCAGGAAGGAAAACGTCACGCGTGATAGAGACCAAGTCTCGAACAGCATCCAGAACAAACTCGACGAACTCGCCAAGTGCGCCGACAAGATTGCCGCGGCCCGCAAAGCCGTGCGTCTCACGCAACCCCCGGACCGCGGGCAGCCGGCTCCTCCGTAAGCTCGACCTTAGGCCGGCGCAGGGGCATTGAAGGCTCCTCGCTCATTGGAAGGAGAACGTTGGACGCTTCGCCCACGGCAGCAACTTCCATTCTCCATCGCAGCCAGAAGGCGACACACAACGGCGACGATCCCGAAGGCCATCTATTGGTTCACGAACTGACCTTCTTCAGCCGTCCAGCGTCGCGCCAATCTTCACCCGGACCTGCCAGTGGGCAATCTTGCCGTCATCGATGTGCCCTCTGGTTTCCAGCACCTCGAACCACCGCAGGCTCTTTTCATCGATTGCCGCCTTCGCCACGGCGTTCTTCACAGCGTCTTCAATGCTGGTGTGGGACGATCCGACCAGCTCGATCATCTTGTAGGTATGTTCGCTCATGGGAATGACTCCGCTGTTGAGGTCCGTTGTTGAGAGGATCGTTCGGGTAATCTTAACGGGTGAGGCAACGAGTCGGAAATCATAGACTGGGTTGGCCTAGCCCCTCACTCAGCCCCTCACTCAGTTGGAATCACCCATGGGCCGTAGTGTCGTTCGCGCCGGTGCAGCCCGCTGCCCAGGCTGCAGTCTGCCGCCGCAGTGGTGCATCTGCGACGCGATTCCGCCAGTTGACACCCGGCTCCGGGTTCATGTGCTGATCCACCAGCACGAGCATCACAAGCCGTCGAGCACCGGCAAGCTCGTCGCCCGAGTTGTGGCTGGCACCAACTGCCACATCTACAAGCGCGAGTCCCGCTCCTTACCCGCCTCGGGTTTCGCTCCTGAGACACTCCCTCTCGGAAGCGAGTTCTGGATACTCCACCCCAACGGCGAACCTTTGCCGGCCGCGGCGGGCCCGGCCGCCGATCCGCGCATCCCGCATATTCTCGTGCTCGACGGAACGTGGCGACAGGCCGGCGAGATGCTGCATGCGGTCGAGGGCATGGGCCGCTGTGTCTGCCTGCCGGAACCGACCGCGGAGCCGAGCCGCTACTGGCTGCGTGATCAGCGCGAGCCGACGCATCTCTCCACGGCCGAGGCACTGATGGGTGTCTTCAAGGCCATGGGCGACTCGGCGGCAGCGTGTCGACTGAAGCTGCACTTCGAACTGCACGTCTACGCGACACTCCTCGCCCGCGGCCGCCGCGAAATGGCCGAGCGGTATCTCGGCCATTCGCCGCTGCTCACCGAGACGCCGGAGGTGCTCGACCGGCTGCACACGCGGCAGACGGGCCGCACTGTGGCGAAGCCGCAGACCTCTCTTCTGGAGCTGCCTTCTTCGGGAGTATGATCCAGCTATGCACTCTCTTATCCGCTACCTGCTGCCGATCGTCTTGCTGCTTCCGATCTGTGGAGTTGGCTTCAGTCTGCAGGCCGCCGATACCGTCAGCCCCTCGGTAACGGAACTCACCATCGAGCAGGCGACCGAGTTCGCCAGGTTGGATGGCGATCTGGAACTGAACCATCTCCGCACGCTGTCGCCGCAGGTTGCCGAACTGCTCGCCCGCTCCAACGCCGCCATCATGCTCAACGGTCTCACGACGCTCTCGCCGGAGGCGGCTGCCGCCCTTTCACAGCCCGACGCCTTCCTCGAGCTCGACGGCCTCACCGAACTGCCATTGGATACCGCCCTTGCCCTTATCACCCCCACCAGCCCACGGGCCCTCTCGCTCCGAGGCCTGAAAGCCGTCAGCGATGAGCTTGCGGAACTCATGGGCCAGAACAGCAGCCACCTGCCGCTGTCGAGTCTGGAAATCGTCACCGACCGACAGATCGAACTGCTTGCCTCGCACCGCGGTTACCTCGGCCTCTCAGGGCTGAAGCAGCTCTCCACTCGGGCGGCCACCGCGCTCGGACGGCACGACGGGATGCTCAGACTCAACGGCCTCACGACGCTCACTCCGGAGGCAGCCGCGGCCTTGGCCCCGCACCGCCAATTCATTCGGATCGACGGCCTGCAGACGATCTCAGATGACGTCGCCACGGCCCTGGCGCAGCACACAGGCACGCTTGGGCTCGACGGAGTCACCACGCTCCCCGACGCCGCAGCCGAGGCGCTCGCACGGCACCATGGCACGGTCTACCTCATGGGGCTCAAGACGCTTTCCGACCGGGCCGCCGCGGCACTGCGGGCCAACGCCGAAGTCCGCATGCCGGCACGGTTCCGGTCGCAGCCCCCGGAAACCCTGCAGGCGGCCGCACCAGACGACGCACCAACCGCTCCGCCCGCCGACCACCAGTCGGAACGCACGAAGGCGCTCGTCGCCGCCGGCAGGGCCCTCGATGCTGGCAAGCTCGAGATCGAGTCCCGCTTCCATCTGGCCAGGCCGATGTGGAGCTACGACGGCCTGGAGACGCTCAACGAAGCATGGGCGGAGGAGGCGACCAACGAGGCAGAACGGGCCCGCCTCAATGCGGTTCGCGAATTCAGCCCGGCCTGGTGGCGAGAAATGGACCTCCGCTACGGCATGCACCCTCCGGTGCCGGAAAGCCACCAGGATTTCACGGTGGCGCTCGGGCTCCTCCGCACGCAGGCCAACGTCGTCGGCGGCAGTTCGCCCGGGATCGTCTCCAGCTGCCGCCTCTGCCATTCGACAATGCTCTTCACGAATCCCGATCCCCGGAATCCCCAGCCGCGGTTTGCGGAGGGCATCCCGAACGCCTTTCTCGACTTCGAGCGTTTTCACCAGAACGTGGCGACCAGCGGCGGGACGAGCCCGGGCTTTCTCTTTGCGAAGAACCTTCCGCGTTTCTTCGTCGATTCCGCCGACTTCTTCGGGATCCTCGTGCCCGTCGTCCGGCCCGACGGCATCAAGCCCAGCCTGCTCCGCTACGACAAATTCTTCGTGGCCGACAGCGGCAGCAGTTACACGAAGAAGATCGAGGGGCAGGTGCCACTCATCCCCTTTCTCAAGCCACAGCCCTGGACAAACTACAAATACAAGACCGCCGGCACGAAGGGCCAAGGCCTCTATGTCGATGGTGGCTTTGCGGGCAACGTGGCCGACGTGACCTACGCGATGGCCATCAGCCGTGATCACCTCGGCAAGGACTACGCCGAGGCCCGCGAGGTGTTTCGCCAGTGCGTTCCCGAGTATTTCAAATCACTCACCACGCCGCGGTATCCGTTCATCGCCGATGTCAGCGAGGAGAAGGCCGATGCCGGCCACGCGGTCTTCATGGAGACCTGCGCCCGCTGCCACGGCGACTTCAAGAAGACCGGATCGAAAGCGTATGAACTCGTGAACTTTCCCAACACGCTCGTCGATCAGGACGAACTCGGCACCGACCCGCTGCGAATCACGGGCGTGTTCGACATGAACGCCGAGGAGAAGAAGCGATTCCTGAGTGGTAAAGTGACAGTGACTCACCAATATGTCGCGCCGCCGCTCGTCGGCATCTGGGCCCGCGGCCCCTACCTGCACAACGCGTCGGTGCCCACGATCTACAACCTGCTCAAGTCGTCGACCCGGCCGCGGAAGTATTCCATGCATCCCAGCAGCACCGATCCGAGCAACTACGATCAGGCCAGGATCGGCTGGAAGTTCGTCGACGAATCCTCGAAGAGCCACCAGCAGATTCTGGAGCAGATGGAGCAGGAGCCATACCTCCGCGTGTTCGACCCCGACTGGCGGTCTCCTGAGCAGTGGGAAGCTCTTCGGCAGTCGCTGGCAAACGTGAAGAGCGCGAAGGTTGATCCCTCGAAACCCGAACTCTACACCGGCATGCTCAACACGGGTCACACTTTCGGCGACGATCTCTCGGAGGAGCAGCGGCTCGCCGTCCTCGAATTCCTCAAGTGCCTGTAAAAGACAGTTCCACCCTGGTGTCGAGAAACGCGACGCGCCGGGTCATTCCATAGGCTTGCCGGTATGCACGCCACCCCAACCACCACCGGCCTCGTCGTGTCCGAGGCATACACGGAGCACCTCACGGGACAGGGACATCCCGAGCAGCCCGGCCGCGTGACCGCGATCCTGGACCGGCTGAACGCCGACGGGCTCTTCGGCAAGGCCAAGGTGATCACGCCGCGGCTCGCCACTGACGAGGAAATCCTGAGGTGCCACTCGCCGGACTACCTGCGGATCGTCAACGAGGACGTGACTGAAGGCCTGCACCGTCTCTCCACAGGCGACACGCCGATCTCCCCGCGGTCCCTGGAGATTGCTCGACTGGCGGCCGGCGGGCTGCTGGCGGCCGTGGACGACGTGTTGGCAGGCCGTATGCGAAACGCGTTCGCGGTCGTTCGGCCGCCCGGTCACCACGCCACTCCGAAAAAAGGAATGGGCTTCTGCCTCTTCAACAACGTCGCGATCGCCGCGCGGCACGCGCAGAAGAAGCACGGCGTGGGCCGCGTGCTCATCGCCGATTGGGACGTGCACCACGGGAACGGGACCCAGGACATCTTCTACGAGGATGGCACGGTGCTCTTCTTCGACACCCACCAGCATCCGCTCTATCCGGGCACGGGGGCGGCGTCCGAAACCGGCAAGGGAGCCGGCACAGGACTGACGATCAACTGTCCGTTTCCGGCAGGCTCGGGCCGAAAAGAGATCGTCGGCGCGTTTCGCGAGAGACTTGTGCCCGCGGCTCAGGCCTTCAGGCCGGATCTGGTCCTCGTGTCGGCCGGCTTCGACTCGCGGATTGACGATCCGCTCGGTAGCTTCACGCTCACCGATGACGACTTCGCCGAACTGACCGGCATCGTCAAGGAGATCGCGGCGAAGCACTGCGGTGGCCGGCTCATCTCGACGCTCGAAGGGGGCTATAGCCTCACAGGCCTCGCCTCCGCGGCGGCCAGCCACGTGCGGGCGTTGATGGCGTGACCCCACGGCCACCCATGCCGGCACCTACCGCGTGAGGCCTGACGGCATGGCCGCCCCAGCCACCTGCTGCATCTCCAACGGACGGAAGGCGGCCCAGACGGGATTGTGGTCCGACACCTCGAGCGCCTTGTCGATCGACAGCCCGAACGTGTTCTGCAGATCGAGCACACCCCATCGCCCCGTGTATTCGGTGGTGGTACGGGTGTCGAAGATGAGGTTGTCGTAGGTCTTCGAGCGGCGCGTGTTGGTGGTCACGCCCGACACGGCCCAGCCCACTCCCGGAATCTGCTTGATCTTGCCGAACTGCGGCGGGCCGGCATTCAGGTCGCCCATCAGGATCACGTCGTCCTCGTCGGGCCGCAGAGCCTTCATCTCCATGAACACGTCGGCCAGAGCATTCACTTCCGCCGACACTTCGTCGGGATCGGTGTGGGTGTCGACGAGCCAGAAGCTGAAGCCGCTCTCGGGCGGATTGGCCCGCACGCGGAACCGGGCATGCAGCGGCGGACGATGCAGCCTGTCGCCGGGGTTGGGCGAGGTGCCCACCGACGAAGGATCGACCTCGATGCGGGTCGAGTCGTAGATGAACGTGTATTGCTCCTTGCTCACGGTGCGGCCCAGCCGGGGCCCGATGACGAACTGGTAGCGGCTGCCGTCGGCGTTGATTGCACTGAGAAACTGTGGAATGACGGAGTCTGACTTCGCCCGCACCTCCTGGATCGCAACGATGTCGAACTTGCGCACCACCTTGGTCAGCACGTCGACTACCTGCGGCTTGGCAATCTTCGATTCGCCGAACACCTGGATGTTGAAGCTACAGATCGAGATGGAGTCGGTCGGCTTGCCGCCGGCTGGCCCGGAAGCGGGCGCAGCAGCGGGGGCCGCGTTGGGAGCGTTCGCCGGTGCCACTGGCATCGCGGGGGGCAACGCTGCCTGCTGCGGAACGACAGGTGGCTGCAATGTCGGCGCAGGTAACGCGGCCGCTGGTGGCAGCGTTGGCATCGGCGGCAGCGCGGGCGGTGGAGCGAGCGCCGTCGACGCGGCTGGTATCGGAAGCGGCACGGGCAGTGGCAACGGCAGCGACGCCGGAACAGGCGCAGGCACGGGCGCGGCGTAGGCCGTCACCGGCGGAGGCACGTACGTGGGCAGGGGCGCATACGCAGGCACCGACGGAGTCGCGTACACCGGCAAAGGCGGCGGCAACGACACTGGCAATGGGGGAGCCGACGACACGGGCAAAGGCGGCGGCAACGATGCGGACTGATAGACGGGCGGGACAGTCGCGGCCGGAGGTGTGTATGCAGGAGGCGTGTAGGCAGCCACCGGCGGCGGTACGAAGGCCGGTGCCGGAAGGGCCACGGGCATGGGCGGGGAGACCGGTGCCGCGATCGGGGCGGGAAACTCTTGAATGGCGAGTGACTTGAGTGATGTCAGCGCGGTCGGAGCAGGTGCATACGAGATCGACACAAGCGGTGGCGAGGCTGGCCCCGGCAGGGGCCGCGGCACAGGCGTGGCGGCCACCGGAGCCGCTTGGGCAATCGGTAACTGGGTGATCGGCACGAGCCGAGGAAGCGGTGCCTGCGCTGCCATGTCGATCCGGACGAGGCGGGACGACGACTCAGCAGCCTCGATGGCGCTCGGATCGTAGCCCGACGATACGGCCATCGCCGTTGCGACAAGGCAGACCCCGATCAGGCGTGTACGGATCCTATTCCCCATGGCTTCCTTATCGGTCGCCAGAGGGCTGATTCGTTCGGGTTAACCGCCGATCGACTCGAGGGCCTCTTTCGCCAGGCGGGCCAGCCGCTCATCTCCCTGACCGGCGGCCCGTTTGAGCGTTCCCCGGGCCGCACCGGCCACAGGGCCGATCTTTCCCAGCGCCCACGCCGCCCGCTGCCGCACCGACAGATCGGCCGACGACTCGACAGAGGCCACCAGCACCGCCACCGCCTCCGCCGCATTCTTCCCAGATCGCCCCAGGAGCGTAATCGCCCAATACGCCGCCAGAGGATCGGGGCTGTCGACGAGCTTGATCAGTGCCGGGATGTCCGCGGCCGCCGGCGCTCCAAGATCCTCGAGCGCCGCCACGGCGAATTCACGAACTCGGTCGTCGGCATCGCCGCAGGCCGCCACGAGCGGCACCGCTGCTGGCGCGGCATCCTCGCCAGCTCGCGAAAGCAGTTCCGCAGCTGCAGCACGTTGTTCGGGATCGGTTGAGACAAGCTGCCTGCTCAAGGCAGCTGCATCAGGACTCTCTGCATCGCCCATCATCGCACCTCCGACGGGTATGGTGTTCTTGCGGGCTTCCTCAGCCAGCTACGGGGCCGCGACCTTCCAGAGCGCCGTCTCGCTCCGCAGATAGACACTTCCATCGGCCACGGCCGGCGTCGCCGTGAATGTGCCGGGCAGTTCGTTCTCGGCAATGATCTTTGGCTCGCCATCAGTCGAAACAAGGAAGGTTTTCCCCTCCTTGTTGGCAGCGATGATGGTGTTGCCTGCGAGGATTGGACTGGCCCAAAACGAGCCCGCGAGGCGAACCTGCCCGCGGAGCCGGCCATCCGCCACGTCGCCAACACAGAGCACGCCGGCCCGGTTGATACAGGCGATCGAGTCGCCCCAGGCCAGCGGGCTAGCAATGCCGCAGGAGAGCTTGGTCGACTTCCATTCCGGCTTGGCATCGACTGCCGTAGGCGACACGGAGGCGATCCCATCCGCCGGCACGCGGAGCATCGACCCGGATTCCGTAGTCATGGGAATGGCGGAACACTCGCCCTTCCACGACCAAACAGTCTTCCCGTCGGACACCCGGTGGAGGTTCAATCCGTGCGGTCCTTGCAGAAGCACGCATGCGCCATGCTCGGGTGTCGCCAGCGGCAAGGGCGATGACCAGCTGGCCCGCTTCTCTCGCGGAACGATCCAGCGGTCTTCTCCGGTGGCGGCATCCACTCCCAAGGCGAAGGCATCGCCCTGGCAGTCGATCTGCACGACGGCCGTGCCGTCGACGATCCGCGGGCTCGATCCCATCCCCACATCGTTGCCACTCCGCGGATGCTCGACCGCGAGGTTCCGCTGCCAGAGCAGTCGCCCGGCGAGATCAACGCAGAACAGATCGCAAGACGAATAGAGCGCCACGATCCGCTGCCCGTCGCTGGCAGGCGTGCCCGCGGCCACGGCGCTCGTGGGATGCGCGAGCGTGCGGCCCGTGGCCCAGAATCGCCGATGCCAGACGGTGCGGCCGCTCGCCTTGTCGAACGCGAGAATGTGCAATTGATCCTGTCTGGCACCGCTCGAGGCCGTCACGACCACGAGATCCCCCACCACGATCGGACTCGACGCCCCCCTGCCGGGCAGATCGGCCTTCCACGCAATCCCGTCGGCCTCGCTCCAACGCGTGCGAATCGCCTGATCCGTCGCCGCGCCACGGCCACGTGGTCCGAGAAACTCAGGCCAGTCAGCCGCCGCAGCCGTCGCGCTCCAGAGCATCACGCTCAGCATCATCAACAGTCGTCGCGTTGTCAGCATCATTCAGGCACCTTCTCCAGTGCAGGCTGCGTTGCCAGCGGCGAGCCGATCGAATCGCAAATCCGCAGCTGAAACTTCCAGTCCCCGGCCCACGACTCGGTCTGTTCGTTTTGGCAGCACTTCACCATCACGGTGTTCGTGCCCTCGCGAAACTCTGCAGTCGCCACATACTGATCAATCGCCTCGGAGGCGTGATAAATCTCGTGGGCCATGACGGGCTTGCCGTTCACCCACACAGCCACGGCACACGGGCTGCCGATCCGCACCTCGGCCGGCCCGCTCCGCGGCACCACCACATCGGCCACGGCGTAGGCGAGCACACCCTTTTTCGTCGCGATGGCGGCGTTGAGGTCGACAGCGCCGTGCTTGTCGGCCGACGCGACGGCCTTCCACTGAACCGTCTCAGGCCGCGTGGGCAGCGCGGCCTCCGGCGGATAGGCTTTTGCAAACCCAACCCCCTTGGCATTATCGAACGCCTCGCTCACCCGCCAGTTTTGTACGAACCCGAGCACCTCGGCGAGGTTCACCTTCTCGCCATGCTCGGAGAGCCAGCCCGCAATCTGCTCGATCTGGTCGACGTCGCGGGCAGCGGCAAGACACTGCCGATGCATGGCCTTCTGCGCCGTCTCGTCGGCGGCCGCCACGGCAGCCAGTTGCTTCTCAACCGCCTCGCGGCGGAGATCGAGCGCGGGATCATCGAGCATCCCGTCGAGGAGCCCCTCGGCCCGAGATGGATTGCGATCTTTGAGCCAGCCGAACGCGAGCGTCCGCACCCGGGCTGGCTGCTTCCGGTCAGCCACCACCGCCGTGAGTGCGTCGGCCGAAAGCGAGTCGCCCGCCCGATCGACGGCCCGTTCGAGACTGCCGCGGAGCCAGTTGCCACCAGCCGGCGTGGCATCCACAAGCGCCGCGAGGCAGGGCACGATCCAGTCAGCGGGCATGGCCGCGATCCGATCGGCCTGCTGTGCCAGTGCCGCCTGCCCGCTCGTTCCAGCCGCCTTGGCGAGGTCCGTCGCGATCGCCACGGCCTCGGCAACGCTCTGTGGCGGTCCATCCGCGGCCGACACGGTGGCGTGGGTCGATACCCCGGCCACCATCACCAAACCGAACCACGCGGTGGCCCGCATATTTGCCTGACTCATGGTGAACCCCGCTCGTTTCAAAATGCTTTCCGCGGACAGCCGCGACCACGACGACAGTCTACCGCGTTGGCATCTTTCAACGTTACCGACCGATTCGTCCAATAAAAAGCGAGTTCCAACTGCCGCCGGTGGGGTGGGTGCGGGCTCGTTCCACCGTGACGGCGAAGCCCCCCTGCCCCATCCGCTGCACGAACGCCGGATCGGCATCCGCCGACCAGACCGCCAGACAGCCATCGGGCCTGAGTGCCGACCGAATCATCGCCAGTCCGGCGGTGGAATAGAGCCGGCTGTTCGCCGCCGCGGTCAGGCCGCTCGCGCCGTTGTCGACGTCGAGGATGATCGCATCAAACCGGCCGCGGCTCTTCTTCAGCACATTGACCACGTCATCGGCGACGACTTCCACGCGGCGGTCTGCCATGGCATCCGCGGCGAGTTTGTAGTCGGGATTCTGGTTCCAACGAATCACCGCCGGCATGAGTTCGACGACGACGACCGCGGCGTCGGGCCCCAAGGTTCCCAAGGCAGCACGCAGTGTGAACCCAAAGCCCAGGCCACCGATCAGCACCCTCGCGTGCGACGCCCCTGCCTGAAGGTGGCCACACGCCAGTTCGGCCAGCTTCTCCTCGGAGTGGTGCTGCCGGGTGGACATCAGTTCCACGCCATCGACCCGGATCATCAACACGCCGTCGTGCTCATGCAGCGTCATCGGCCTGCCATCCGGGGTGGTCGCCTGATCGAGCAGGATCGTCTTCTTCATGCCGGGCTACTGACCTTAGAAAAACTTCCCTCGCTTGCGCTTCGGGCTTGGATGAGGTCAATTGAGACGGGCTTGGATGAGGTCAGTAGGACCCCTGCACCGGCATCAGTTCCAGATCGCGCGGCTGGCCGCCGGACAACATGCTGACCGTCCGCGGCTGGCCCGCGAACGCCCGCATCGGAGCAGTGAAGCGACTACCATTCGCTCCCACGGTCCACGATGCCGTGAGCGCGGTGCGATCGACGGTGCCCGTGATTGGCTGGACTGTGCCGGAGATCGCATCGAAGAAGTTGCCCTTAATCGTTCCCTGTCGGTCGACGGCCAGTTGCTGGTAGTTGTGTGCCTGGGCGGTGTCCTGCGTGCCCGGCGGCACGACTGCAAACACACCGAGCGGCAGCCAGTCGGAATCGGCCGGACCGACTGCATTCTGATGGCCCGCCGGCAGCACAAGCACACTCCGCAGGCCGTCGGCACTCGCTTCAACGCCACCAGCAGTCGCCACGGCACCGCCATTTCCAGCCGCAGTGCCTGCTGCGGTGATCGGGTTCCCCAGCCAAGCGGTGATCGTCGCCACGTCGACGGTCTTCCACCAATCGGCTGGCGACTGCTTGGGCCGCCATGCCTCGGGATGCTTGGCGTACCAATCTGCCGAGAAGGCGACCGACTCGGCGGCAGCGGGCGATGCGTTGGCGACAGTCGGCTGACCGGCGGAAGACTGTGCCAACGTGGGCCGCGGGGTGGGAATCTGTTCCGGCGCGGTTGCGGCCGGCTTCGCTGTCGCCGCAGCGGTTGTGCCCGACTTTGCCGATGCTGCAGCAGTCGCCGGACCAGGAGTCGCTGGCGTCGGCATCCGCGGCGGCGCCGCCGGGCTCGCTGCTGCAGGCTGCCGACCTGCCACGCCCGGTGCCGCTGCCAGGCGTGGCGCACCGGGCACAACGGCTGGGCCGGGCACGACCACCATCCGTCGCCGAGGACGCAGCGCCGGTCCCACCACGACCGCCGCAGGGCCGGGTGCCGGCGCGACAACGGCTTCTGTTCCCGGCGCTGGCACCACGATCACGCCACGGCGGGCCAGCCGCCGCGGCGGCACGGCGTGAGCCTCACCGGGTGCCGCGACACCGGCAGCCACCACCACCAGCACCAGCACCATCATCCGCAGGCCCGAGTTACTCGTCACAGGAACACTCCTTGTTTCACTGGCAGAGAAGGCGAGACGCCGGGCACGCAGCGCCCGGCGAGTCGCGAATCATACGACTCCCGGAGCGGAGCCGCCAACACGATGCGGCCGTGGAGCAGCCCACCGGTGTCATCGCGAGCGTGGCAACAACACCTAAGCGATGGCTTTTCCACACAAAAAGTCATGGGGTGGCACCGTTTTGTTCGGAACGATATGGGGTGGCCGCCCGCATCCCATTGCTTGCGCTGCGGACTTGGATGGAGCAGCCCACTCCCGTGCCGAATGAACGCCCCCCACTCCCATCAAGCTCGGGGCGTGTCGTATAGTGCCATCACACCCCCCTCCCCCGAGGCAACCGCCGCAGGCAACCCGACAGCGCGGGCGGCAGTCTTGTGGTCAGCCGGCCAGCAGCTATCGATGGGTGAGAATCCTTCTTTCCTTTTCGAGAGAGGTCAACGATGCGGAGTGTCATGCGAATTGGCGGCAGAGCCGTCTGGTGCCTGCTTGCCGCCATCGGTCTGACCGCTGGGGTATGCCACGCCGGCGATCGCCCCAACATCCTCTGGCTGGTGGCTGAGGACACCTCCGCCAGCAGTCTTCCCTGCTATGGAAACACGCTGGCAAGCACGCCCACCCTCGATGCGCTCGCGGCGCGGAGCATCGTCTTCGAACGCTGTCTGACAAACCCTGTCTGCGCACCATCCCGGTTCACGCTCATCACGGGCATGCACGCTGCCTCCTGCGGTCCGGCCCACCACATGCGGGCCCAGGGAAAGATTCCCGCCGACCTGACCGGATTTCCGGCGCTGCTGCGGTCGGCGGGCTACTACACGACCAACAACGCGAAAACCGACTACAACTCCCCGATCGACGTCAAGCAGATCTGGAACGCCTCGGGGAAAGCCGCCCACTATCGAAATCGCCCCGAACCAAACCAGCCGTTCTTCGCTGTCTTCAATCACGAGGTCACGCACGAGAGCTGCCTTTTCCCGGAAAATGACCCCGACCTGCCGGTGCCGCCGACCGACCCAGCGACGGTGCGGATCCCACCCTATCAGCCCGACACACCGGAGATGCGTGCCGACTGGGCCAGGCAGACTGATCGGATCGCGTGGCTCGATCGGCAGATCCAAAGCAAGCTCAATGAACTCGAGACGGCCGGCCTCGCTGACAACACGGTCGTCTTTTTCTTCGGCGACAACGGCGGAGTGACCCCGCGGAGCAAGCGATTCCTGCAGGACAGCGGCACGCGGGTGCCCCTGCTCGTTCACTTCCCGCCGAAGTGGCGGCACCTCGCGCCCGCCGAGCCCGGGACGAGGCTGGCCGATCCCGTCGGGTTCGTCGATTTCTCAGCGACGCTCCTGTCGATCGCGGGTATTCCGGCGCCGCCACGCATGCAGGGGCGACCGTTCGCCGGCCCCGCGGCCCGGACCAACGACTATGCCTTCTGCAGCCGCGACCGTATGGACGAGCGGTACGACATGTCGCGGTCTGTCATCGACCGCCGCTGGCTCTACATCCGTCACTTCCGCCCCGACCTCCCTTTCGTGCAGCCGATCGACTTCCTGTTCCGCGGCCGGGGATATCAGTCGTGGGCTCGCACGGCTCGAGATGGCTCGCTCACTCCCGCCACGGCACGGTTCTGGGGTCGTAAGCCAGCCGAGGAGCTCTACGACCTCGAGGCCGATCCAGACAACATGATCAATCTGGCAGCCGATCCTGCCCATCGCAACGAGATCGTCCGCCTCCGGGCGGCGCTGCGACAGCATGCGATCGAGATCCACGACAACGGACTGCTGCCAGAGGGCTCGCCGATCGAGGGCTACGACGAGTCGCGCGATCCAGTCGCTTTTCCTGTGGAGCGGGTGTTTGACCTCGCCGTGCTTGGCTCGGACGGCGATGCGAGGAGCCTTCCGACGTTTATCGATGCTCTCACCGACCCATCCGAGCCCGTCCGCTGGTGGGCTGCTCAAGGCTGCACGAATGTCGCGAGAGGAGCCGACGGCGAAGCCTTCCCGAACGCCACTGAAGCCGCACTGCAACGAGCGCTCAGCGACGGCTCGGCGGCTGTCCGCGTGGCGGCGGCCGAGGCTTTCGCGACAGTGGTCCGTGCCGAGCCCGCCATAAAGGTTCTCGAAGAAGTGCTGCGAACGGGTGATCGTTGGCCGAAGCTTCAGGCCCTCAACGTGCTCGACCGTTTAGGCGAGCGGGCCCGACCGTCGCTTCCCACGCTCAGAGACGCGTTGGCCGACGCGGAACGCGCCGCCGTCTCCGACAACGCTCCGGGCGGCAGTGCCAGTCAATACACCCGCAATCTGCTCACCCACCTGATCGCGTTGCTTGAGGGGATCGAGCAACCGTTGGTCTATCCTGAGTTTCGCTGACCGTGCTCTCCTGCGCGTCTCCGGTCGGGGCTATGCCATGCCCTTGTCGCGTAGAAATTCATGACTGATGCGGATGCTTTCCAGGGCAGGTCTACCTTCGCAGTCCTGCTCGACCAGAAACCACTCCGTTCCCGCCGCTGCTGCCGCGGCACAGACCGCGTCCCAGTCGATCGTGCCCCGACCCAGTTCGGCGTGCTTGAACGGTGACCCCGGCTTCGCCCTCTCCTTGAGATGCACCCGCTTGAGACGGCCGTCGAACCGCCGCAAGACCGCCACCGGGTCGCGACCGACATCCGCCACGAAGAATACGTCGATCTCGGCTCCCAGCAGTTTCTCCTCGATGGTGCCAAAGATCAGATCAAACACCTCGACCCCATCCACGCGGGTCGTAAACTCGAAATCGTGGTTGTGATAGAGCATCGTGAAGCCTTCCTCACGGCCTGCACGGGCGGCCAGTCGCACATCGTCGACCGTCTTTCGCCATCCCTCGGGAGTGAGCTTCGCGAAGTCGGGAATGTAGGGGATGACGAGCGTGGTGTTGCCGATCGCCCGGTGATAGTCGCGCAGTCGCGGAAAATCCTCGAGCATGTCCTTGAGATTGACGTGCGCGCTGGCGATCTTCAGACCGCAATCATCGAGGACGTTCTTCAGTTCCCGCGGGTCGGGCCACTTCTGAAACCAGAGTTCAACGCCTGCGTAGCCGATCTTGGAAACCTGGCGAAGCGTGCCGGGCAGGTCTTCGGCCAGTTCCCGGCGCAGCGTCCACAGTTGCACCCCCACGGGGATCTCCGGCCGTGGCTCCGCAGCTTCAGCCACCATCCGTGGCCCCGTCAGGCAAAGAGACGACGCCGCAGCGACGAACGCCCGACGCGAGACACCTCCATTCATCGACGGAGACATCGAACTGACTTGGGGGCGGTGCATGAGATACCATCCTGGCTTTCGGGACATCAACAGCCGGACACGGCTTCGCGGTCAAAGGTTTTCGGCTCCACGCTGCGCGAGCGCCACGGCCCCCAGCGGACCGGCGCTCGGGCCCAACTGTGAGCGTTCGATCCGCACGTCGTTGGGCGAAAACATTCCGACCCGCTCGCGCAGGCTGCGACGAAGCGGCTCGAGTAACAAGTCTCCCATCTCGGCGACGCCGCCGCCGAGCACGATGAGTTGCGGATGGAGGCACGTGACGACGTTGGCGATGCCGATGCCGAGAAACATGACGGCGCGGGCGATCACTTCCTGCGCGCCGGCATCACCGGCGATCGCCGCCTCGGCGATCTTCTGCGGCGAGATGCGTGAAGCATGCCCTTCCACGAGCGCAAACAGCGTGGGCGATCGTCCACCCAGCATCAGACGCACCCCTTCGGCGATGATCGCCGGCCCGCTGGCCACCGCTTCCAGGCAGCCGCGGTTGCCGCAGCCGCACAAAGGGCCGTCGAGCAGCACGGTCTGATGTCCGAGTTCGCCGGCCGCGCCGAGCGGACCGAGTCGAAGCTTGCCGTCGATGACCAGCCCTCCGCCGATGCCCGTGCCGATCGAGAAGAATGCCAGCGTGAGAGGCATCTGCCCCAGGTCGCGGCCGTGGCCGAAGACCAGTTCACCGAGCGTCGCGGTGCGGACGTCGTTGAGGATCGACACGGGGCAGCCGAGCCGTTTCGCGAGGATCGCCGCGAGCGGCACGTCGCGCCATTGCGTCGGCAGGTTCGGGAAAAACTTCGTCACGCCGCGCGCGACGTCTACCAAACCGGGGCAGCCGATGCCGACCGCCTCGACTCGCGATGAAGACCGACGTTGGGCCCGATCGGCCATGCGTTCGATCAACACCGCAATCCGCTCGATCACCGCGGCCGGTCCAGCGTGCGACTCGGTCGCGATGGTTTCCTGTTCGACGATCCGGCCGGCGGCATCGGCGAGCACGCCGCCGATGGTCGTTCCTCCCAGATCGATGCCGGCGAAGAGACTGCTCACGGGATCGCACCGTCGAATCGAAGCTTCATAGGTTCACTGAAGCAGACATCGAACGTACTTCATTGTGGTACAAAGGAAACAGCCCTGGGTTTTGGCGCATCAATACCCGCTCACGGCGGTGACCGGCGCCATCTCCACAGCCGGCCGGCCCAGCCGCCGGTTGGCCTCGTCGAGCATCTCCTGCGTGCGGCTCGCGCCGCAGCGGGTCACGCCCAACTCGCGGACCTTCAGCAACGCGTCGAGATCGCGAACGCCACCGGCGGCCTTGACCTGTACGTTCGCCGGAGAATGCTTCCGCATCAGAGCCAGGTCTTCCATGGTGGCGCCGCCGGTGCCGTAGCCAGTGGAGGTCTTCACCCAATCGACGCCGAGGTCGCCGCAGATCTTGCAGAGGCGGATCTTCTGCTCGTCGTTCAGATAGCAGTTCTCGAAGATCACCTTGACCTTTTGCCCGGCGGCATGTGTCGCCTCGGTCACGGCGCGAATGTCGTCGCGAACGTAGTCCCAGTGGCCGCTGAGCACCTGCGAGATGTTGACCACCATGTCGAGTTCCGCGCCCCCGTCCTCCAGAGCACGCAGCGTCTCGGCCAGCTTGATCGCCGTCGTGTGGCCGCCGTGCGGGAAGCCGATCGTCGTGCTCGCCTTCACGGTCGACCCCGCCAGGAGCTCCGCACATCGTTTGAGCGCGAACGGCATGATGCAGACGCTGGCCACGTCATACGCACGGGCCAGTCGGCAGCCCGCCTCCAGATCGGCCGCCGTGAGCGTCGGATTGAGCAGCGAGTGGTCGATCATCTTGGCGACATCGGAATAGGTGTAGGTCCAGGGTGAAGTGGTGGTCATGGGTGGGCTCCTTTGAAACGAGTGTGCGGAGAACGCGAGTGAGATGGAAACGTCTGGTCCGATCGCATGGTCAGATGTCATGAAATCATGGCGTCATGGGGACCACCTCCGACACCGAAACCCAGCCGCCCTCGCGGCTGCTTCGCTGCACCGCCTCGCAGAGGACCACCTCTCGGTGGCCGTCGGCGAACGTCGGAAAGGGGGGCGTGGTTGCAAAATCGCCTGCCGTGATCGAGCCGTAGAAACTGCGAAATAGCTGCTTGAAGGTGTCGGGAAAGCCCTCGTTGTGGCCGCCGGGATAGTCGGCGTGGCGACGTGCCGCGGCGGAGAGCAGCGCCGGGTCGCGGATCAGGCACTCGTTGGGCCGGTCGCGGTGGCCAATCCAGAGCTCGTTGGGCCGTTCGCTCTCCCAGGCCACCGCCTGCTTTGAGCCCGCCACCTCGAACCGTAGGAAGTTCTTCCTTCCCGCCGCTACCTGCGACACCCAGACGACGCCCCTGCCGCCCCCTGCAAACCGCAGCATCAGGCAGCCATAATCCTCGGTCGTGATTCGCACCGGTTCCGCGACCGCCGGTGGCTGCGTCTTGCCGCTGAAGGTCTCCACGCCCCCCCGCGGCCGCAGCCGCTCAGGGATCACCGTCTGCAGATCGGCACAGACCGCCTCGACGTGGCGGCCCGTGACGTGCTGCACGAGATCGAGCCAGTGCGTACCGATGTCGGCGACGGCCCGCATTTCGCCGCCTTCCGCCGCGTCCACCCGCCAGTTGAAATCGGTCGGATGGAAGAGCCAGTCCTGCGCGTAGCAGCCGGTGGCATGGTAAATATCGCCGATCTCGCCAGAGCGAATACGTTCAGCCGCCTCAATGCAGAGCGGGTAGTAGCGGATGTTGTAGCAGACCCCGGCAGCGCGGCCCGACGCGGCGGCGATCCGTACCAACTCCGCAGTCTCGTGTGAATTCATCGCCAATGGCTTCTCGCAGAGCACATGCCGGCCCGACCGCAGGACGGCGGCCGCCTGCTCGAAATGAAACCGATTGGGAGTCGTGAGATGGACGACGTCGACCGCCGGGTCGGAGAGCACCTCGTCGAGCGATGCGTAGCCCTTCGGCAGGCCCAGCCGTTCGGCCGCAGCTTGCGACTTCTCAGGCGTCGAACCGACGATGCCGGCGATGTTCACGCCAGCCCGACGCAGCCCCTCGACGTGCACCGGTCCGATGAATCCGGTGCCAACCACGGCGGCGGTCAACTGGGATGACGGCAACTGTGATGATGGCACAGCAAAATACTTTCTAGTGAATGCGTGTGGCTCGCGGCTCGGCGGATCCACACTGTCCTTCATTTCGCAATAGCGGCGCGGCTTATCCGCGCCAGGATGATCCGGCCGATCGGATGGCCGCCCTGAAAGTGCTCGGCGTCGAGTTCCTCCCAAGTGATCCCATCTTTGCTGCGATACGCCTTTTGCTTCTCATAATAATTGCCCCAGAGGTTCAAGATGGCGACGTACGTGCCGGTGCGCGGGTTGATGGAAACGTTGCCGCCCCAAAACTTGGAGTTGAACGAGCCGGTCGTCATGGGTGCGTCGGTCCATTTCACGCCATCATCGCTCACATACCTTTTCCCATCCGACCAGTTCACAAACTCCTTGCCGTTGAAGACAACATTCGCGGCCCAACTCTTTCCGGGTATCAGTTCCTGACCAGTCCACGTCATACCGCCGTCCATCGAGCGAGCCGTGCAGGCAATTTCAGGCTGATCTTTCAGGCGTCGCGTTCCAGTGGAAACCAGAATGCCGTTGCCCGCCGCGATGCTATCCGACCACCCGGCATTCACATCCGGCAGCAATTTCCAGCTTTCGCCAGCGTCGGTACTGATCTTGAATTGACCGTCGCCGCGACCGACGGCGAACAATCTGTCCCCCGCGCTCTTCAGAAACGGGTGGCCATCCCAATTCAATGCGTCTTGAACCTCGACCCACGATGCGCCATGGTCAACCGACCGCAAGCGCCGGCCATTCCACAGGCTCACGACCACATTCCCAGAGACAGCCAGACCACCGCCTGATCCTTCGGTGCGAACGACTTCCCAATCGATAAAGTTCCGCGAGCGCCGAATCGTGCCAGGAGCACCCCAACCGTATTGGGCGTAAAACCAGCCATCAGCACTCGCGTCGAGTCCCGTGAACGATCGGGGATCGTGATCGCATTCGACGTAGTGCGGATTTTCTTTCTCGCACCAGCAACGAGCGGTGTCGTCGTCCGATTTGTCATGAATCCAGGAGACCCCGTCGTCGATCGACACGACGGTGCGGCCCAGTTTCCCGGCAGCGAGGAAGACATCGATCGTGTCGTCGTCCTCGGCTCGTAGCGGCGAGAAGCTGGCACTCGCGACGCACATGAAACATGCGGCAAGGACTTGCCACGGGGTTGGCAGAATACGCTTCACAGTTTCGCTGAACATGTTTCGGCTCTCCGATGGGACCTTGGTTTGGACGAGCGAAAAAGGTGCTGCGCCAAAGGTGCCAGCCACCAAAAATAGCTGCATTGCGTCAGCTGCTACCCCCCTTGTCCAAATTTGGTGGCTGGCACCTTTTTTGGGGGGGTGAGCCTGGCGTGGCTATCAGCTCACCAGCTCGCTGAGTGTTCCGGTTGCATCGGAGAATTTCTCCCCTTCGCAGCCCACGCGTTGCGCGAGCGACAGGAGAACGTTGGAAAGCGGAGGATGCTTGTCCTCCTCGAACGCGATGTGCCGGCCGAGTTTGACGCCGAGCTTCGAACCACCAGCCACGAGCAAGGGCAGGTTCTTCGGCGAATGATCGCCTCCCTTGCCGGAGTTCATGCCGCTGCCGTAGAGCACGACAGTGCGGTCGAGCATCGAGCCGTCGGCCTCGGCCGTCTTCTTGAGCATGCCCATGAACCGCCCCAGCTTCTCGAGGTGCCCCTTGTCGATAACCGCGAGCTTGCCGAGCATGCCGGCGTCGCCGCCGTGGTGGGAGAGTTCGTGGTGGTTTTCACCGCCCATTCCGGCTCCGCCGGCCTCGCGCGACCACTCGAACGTGATCACGCGGGTCGTGTCGGTGAGAAACGAGAGATAGGCCAGTTCCAGCATCACGTCGACCCACATCGGCCGGTCGTGCCCGTCGAGGGGCTTGCTATCCAGTTGCAGGCCCTTGTCGGAGACCTGTGGCTTTGGCCGATCGATCCACTGCTCCATCCGCTCCACCTGCTTTTCGGTGTCGCGGACGCTGGAGAGATACTCGTCCAGCTTCTTCTGATCGGTCGTGCCCAGCCGGCGGTGCAGCGACTTGGCGTCGCCGACGACCGCGTCGAGGATCGACCGCCTCTCGGCGTAGCGGGCGATAGCCGCCGCTCGGTCAGCCGTCGATTCTGGTACGAAGAGCCGTTCAAAGACCCTTCGGGGTGAATTTTCGGCGGGCAGGGGCGAACCTGTCGGGTCGAATGACAGCGTGTGGCTGTGTCCGGCACCGCCGGTGCCCGACATGTCGGAGAGTTGCACCGAGGCATACCGCGTGTGCGGGCCGTGAAAGGCCGCGACGAGCTGGTCGATCGACACCGAGTTGGTGTAGTCGGCACCCGGCTTTGACGCGAGGTCGGCACCTGTCAGCCAGGTGTCGGCGCCGCTGTGGCCGCCCTTGGAATGGGGATGTCCCATGCCCGTCAAGACGGTGAAGTCGCTGCGGTACGCTTCCAAAGTCTTGAGCGTCGGGGAAAGGGTGTAGTTCTCTCCCGTATCGGTGGGCACCCAGTCGATGATGTTCACGCCGTTGGGCACGTAGCAGCAGATCATCCGTGGCTGCACGGCTTCCGACTTTGGCAGCGGCTCGAACGTGGAAGGCGTGGCCCAAGCCCGCGGCAGCATCGCGTCGAAGAGCGGCAGCGACACGGCCGCTCCAGCTGCCCGCAAGACATGCCGCCGTGAAAGTCGTCCGCTGCTGAAACCGTTCATGATGATCCTCCGGGTCGGGTTTTGTGGCTGGTCGTTGTTCTGGAATTGTTCTGGTCGTTCTGGTGCCGGGTGTTCTGTCGATCTGCCGCTACTTGGCCGCAAAGGCATCGCTGGCGACAATCGCCTTGGCGAGCGACCGCACCGTCGTGCCGTCCTGTTTCATCGCGGCCACAGCCCCGTCCACCAGCGGTTGGTCGGCAAGGCCGAGTTCCCGGCCCAGGGCATAGGTGGTGAGGTGAGTGGCGAGTGACTTGAGGAACAGGTCGTCCTGCTTGAGCATCGCTTGCTGGAGGCCGGCCACGCCGACGATCTTCGTGCCGTCGGGCATCTTCGACGAGGCGTCGATCTTCGGGTCGTTGATGTCGACATTCCCCTTGTATCCGAATGCCTCCTGCTCCCGCCACTCGCCCGCGGCGTTGAAGTTTTCGAGCGCGAAGCCGAGCGGATCGATCTTGTTGTGGCAGCGGGCGCACTGCTGGAGTGAGCGGTGGATTTCGAGCCGTTGCCGGACGGTCGCCTTGTCGATGCCGGGCACCTTGGGTGCGATCTCGCCGGCATTGGCCACCGGCAGGCCGGGATCGGTGCCGAGAAGCGTCTTGAGGATCCAGGTGCCGCGTTTCACGGGCGACGTCCGTGTGCCATTGGACGTGAGCGAGAGAATCGACGCCTGTGTCACGATGCCCCCGCGTGACACGCCCTCGGGCACGCTGACCTTCTTGAACGCGTCGCCGCGGACGTCGGGAATGCCGTAGAAGCGTCCCAGCCGCTCGTTGATGGTCACGAAGTCGCTCTTGATCATCTGGCGGACGTCGAGATCGTGCTGGAGAAACTCCCTGAAGTAGGCCTCCGATTCGCCCACGATCGACACCTCCAGGTGCCTGTCATAACGCGGATAGAGGTCACGCGAGGGCGGATTCGTCCCAACCTGCCGGAGACCCAGCCACTGCCCGACGAAGTTTTGCACGAGGGCGTCGGCCTTGGGGTCGGCCAGCATGCGGTCGACCTGCTCCCGGCGGGTCTTGGGGTCGGTCAGCTTGCCCGCGTCGGCGAGCTGCCGCAGTTCGGCGTCAGGCTGGCTCGACCAGAGGAAATACGACAACCGCGTGGCCAGCTCGTGATCCGTAAGCGGTTCGGAGAAGTTGCCAGGATGGGCCTCGGCAAGATAGAGGAAGCTGGGATTGATGAGCACCGCCGTCAGCGGCACCTTGACCTTTTCGACGAACGACTTCTTCCCCTTCGCGTTGGCGACATAGAGCGCGAACTTCTCGTCGACCTCCTCCTTCGTGACCGGCCGCCGGTAGGCCTCACTCATGAACCGCTCCAGGACGGCCCGGACGTAGTCGTTGAGATTCTCCGACTTCAGCGGCGAGTCGAAGAGGATCTTCGTGTGCGACGACGGCGGCCAGGCATCGTAGATCGGCCCCTCGATCTCGATCCAGTCAACGAGCGCCGTAGGCCGGGCAAAATTCTCGTGGTTCTGGATCCACTGGTTTTCCGGCACAGCGGGAATTTCGTAGGCGTAGTTCAGCGACACACCGGCCGTCTCCGTCGTAAACCGCACCGGAAACTCGACGATCTGCGGAGCGTCGGTCGTCCCTTCGATATCGAACACGGTGATTGTCCGGGGCTGCGAGCCCAGGCTGGCACCCAGTTTCAGCCGCGCTGGCCCGTAGTCGTAGATCGGGTCGGTTTTGAAGTGCTTCAAGTTTTGGTCGTACTCCGCCTGAAAATAGCTGGCGGCGTCTGGTCGTTTGGCGGTATTTTCGTCGAGACCCTTCTTGAGAAAAGGTTCAGCCGACTTGATGACGTCGTCTCGCGACGGTCGGCGGCTCGCGACCCGGGCTCGAACGGTGTAGATGCCCGCGGTCGGCACTCGGAAGTCCCGGGCATTGACATGCCTGTCCCAGCCGTCGAGGCGGATCGCGATCCATTCGCCTTCGTATGTGTTGTTGCCACCGTTGACGATTGGATTGTTTTGATCGTCGAGGCGAACGCGGTTGGCATCAGCCGCCCCGGGCACTGGGTCGAATCTCCAGCGAATCTTCTCGGACTGCTTTCCCTCGACGAGCGCCCGGTCGAGAATCTCGTCCGCAGCTGCCAAATACTGCTCGACTTGCATCGGCGATATCGTGAGCGCCTGGCCGTTGTTGTCGAAGCCGCCTGCGGGCGGATCCTGCGGAAAAGGCGACGTATCGAAATCGATCCCGACGAGGTCGCGGATCGTGTTCTTGTATTCCGCCCGGTTGAGCCGGCGGAGGACGACCGACTGCTCCCTTTTCGAAACCTCGGCAGCCACCGCCTGCTTTGTGATCCAGTCCACTACGGCTGCCACATCGTCGGATGATGGCTGGGGCTTGTCCTCCGGCGGCATGCCATGGGAGTTGAGTACATTGACGATTTCCCGCCATTTGCCCCGGAAGACGACATTGGCGAAGTCGGTGCCCAGCTCTTTTTTGGCGATCGAAAACTCCCCCTGCGGCTTCTCGCCGACATGGCATTCGGCGCAGTGCTGCCGAAAGAACGGCACGACGATCTGCTTATAGCCCTCGTTGTCTGGCTGGAAGCCGCGTTCGGAGGCGGAGAGGGCCCCCGCACCACTGATGGTTGCGGCCATGGCAATCGCGGCGAGCAAAGTCTCGTGTCGTACGTGCTTCATTCGATGTGCCTTCCCGTCTTCGAACAGTTGCTATTCAGAATCGGCTTTGGCCGCCTGCCGGCTGAGAACGACTTCCGCTACTTCAAGCGCCGCATCACCCAATAACGAATCGACAAGCAGCATTCCGACGGAGTGTCCCGGCGTCAGGTCGGGGTAGTCCTTGCATGAGGGGATAAATTTGCATGAGGGGATCTCGAGCCACCGCCAGCCGTGCGAAGAGCCATCTCCCCCATCGTCTTCGATGGCCGCGCTGTCTGTGTGGATGTTGGCCTCGAAGTTTCCGGCAAATGAGCCGCCCGGCCCGCGCATTCCGATCATCACTTGGAGTGGCGATGGCGTAGCGCAGCGAAATCGCACAGCCACCACACTGTCGTCATGCAGTGCGACGAAGCCGTGATCCTGATCCCGCACCGTCACGCCATAATGCACGATCGGCTTGCCATCGGCACCGCGGTCAGCGACGAAGGGGACGGCACGAGCCCGCGACGGCAATCGATCGTCGGCAGCCATCCATTTGCCTCGACACCGGAGGCCGGGAGTGCCGTCGAACGTCTGCCGATAGCTTGAAGGCAACTGGCTGGTACGGGTCGCTTCCATGGGCTGGAGGGTCACCAGAGAGGCCGTCGCCGTGTGATGTTCGGGCACTTCCACCGTCTGACCATCCGCCAGTCGCTGGAGCCGGACGCTCCCTTGTCCCACACCCAGTTGGGTTTCGCTGGAATCCGCCGTCACGGAAAGGATGGTCCCCACGATCTCCACTTCGGCTGTCGGCGTACGGATGAGCATGGGTCGCCCGGGCGGCTGCGGCTGGGCGTCGATCGACAGCGTCCCGTGCCGCAGCACGACGCTCTTGTGCCAACGGGCAGCGAATTCAAGCATCGACACGCCAGTCATGGTCACCGCCGTGCCGTCATCGAATCGCAACGTCAGGAAGGCAGACTCGCCTTCAAGGCTGACCATGCCGGCACTCAGCTTGTGGCCGACGGTGAGATTGGAAAGTACCGTGTGGCCGTCGCTCCATGACGCGGCTCCATCAAGCGCTGCCACTTCCACGATCGCGTCCATCACGCGAGGAGATGTGGCCGAGGCCGCGGGTCCGGTGTCTCCCAGACGCAGTTGGATCAACGAAGACCAGCCGATCGCCAGCGTCAAAAGCCCGGCGGCTGCCAGCGATCCGCCCACCACGAGGCTGCGGCGCGCCAGTCTGAGACTGCCGATGAAGGCCCGCTCATCCGCCTCGCGGATGCCATTGGTTTCCAAAGGCGGCGAAACGGCCACACCGTCTCGGACCTTTGACTCCGGCACATGCGTAGCGGCCCCCGCGTAGTCCCAGTGCAACGCGGCATGGAGTTCCATCCACTTCCGATACCGGCTGCGGACTTCGGCACTCTCCGCCAGCATGCCGGCAAGCCGCGTTTCATCAGCCGTCGACAGTGTCTTGTCGAGCAGCCCGTTGAGCAGGTCCTCGACGTCGTCATGCAGGGGATTCATCGCGCTCATCCGGCGGCCTCCGCAGCGAGGGAGCGTTCGATGCAGTCAAGCAGTGTCCGCCGAACCCGGCGGAGCGTCTCCGACACAGCCTTGGGCTGTTTGCCCAGTGCGGCGGCCATGGCGTTGACCGACGCGCCCGGCTCGTAGCGAGCGGCTATCAGTTGCCGGTGCTTTTCGGGAATTTTTTGGAGACAGAAGGCGAGGGCCTGTCGCATGCTGTCGGCTGTCGCCCGATCGGCAATGGCTTCGTCGGCGATGCGGTCGAGCAGGTCGGAGTTCAAGAGCGGATGCCGACGGTGCTTCTGAAGATGGGCCATGGACTGCAATTGGGCGATGCGGAGTGCCCACGGCATGAAATCCCGGCTGGCATCAAATTCCGCTGCCTTCCTCCAGAGCACGAGATTCGTCTCTTGGAGAACGTCCTCCACGTCGGCGTGACCCCAGACCAAAGTGCTGATAAATCCATAAAGCGGCCGCTGCGCACGAGTCACTTGCGCAAGAAATTCCGCAGAAGGCGAGAAATCGGATCCGGATGGCATACAAGAACTTAAGGCTCGCCAGAAATTCCCACGGGATGTTGCGGAAGGAATTCTGTTGGGAGCGGGCTCTTTGTCGCTCGATTTGGCTTTTTTGGGGCCGAAGCGGCTCCAAAACGTGGGATTTCGGCAGTTTCTTTTAATACTCCCTTAGGGTGTCGGTTCTTTTCTCACGTTGGGGGGTGTATGAACAACTATTTTCAACTTCGAACGGCAGACGCTTCTCCGCGGATTGCACGAGGATTCACCCTTGTCGAACTGCTGGTCGTGATCGCGATCATCGGCACGCTCGTAGGCCTGCTCTTGCCGGCGGTTCAGGCAACGCGTGAGAGCGGAAGGCGTGCCGCGTGCAACAACAATCTCAAGCAGATCGGTCTGGCGCTCCTCAATCATCACGACGCGAAGCGATGTTTTCCCTACGCACAACCCGCACAAGGCGGGTGGATGAAGCACTTGATTCTGCCATTTTTGGAAGAGAACGATCTTTTCAACCAGATCCAGCGTCACCCGGACTTTAAGAACAACATTAATGCTGTCACCGTCAACGGAAAAGAAGTCAGTTTCAACAAAATTAATGCCTATCTTTGTCCCAGCGACCCCTACGGACCAACGGACCAATACAAAAGGTTCGTGGCCAACTACTGCGGCTCGGGTGGCGGCGTGAAGCTAACAGGGAGCGAGTGGAATTGGGCGACCGACCCCCCGGATTACGAGTGCAAGTGTGCTCATAACTGGTCCAGCACCTACTTCTACGGTTCACCTAGCTTTCAATTCGCTGGGCTCGTAACAAAGGACAATTCTTACTTCCAAAATTCGAATGGCCCACTGACGAGGTACGAACGTTGGGAAAGTCCTGCATATCCAGAATCGAAAATTCCGCAAATCAAGGATGGGCTGTCGAAGACGATCTTTGTCGGAGAGATTCTGGTCGGCCAAAGAAAAGCCTCCCAGTCGGGATGGGCACAGTGCACGCCTACGAACTACAACGGCGGTGACGGCGTGATCAGCACAGTTTTTCCACTGAATTACAGCTCCAAGCTTACGCAAGCAGATTATCGTAATGGGGCCGACGGCTGCGCCACGAACTGCAATTTGGGCCCTGCCGATGGATTCAAGTCAGCCCATCCAGGCGGAGTGAGTTTTGCAATGGGTGACGGATCGGTGCGGTTCCTTGCCGAGGAGATCGATATGTGGACTCTTCAGCGTCTCGGGGCGTGCAGTGACGGGCAGAGTGTTGGAGGTTACTGATCCATGTCGAACGGCTTTGTTGGTGAATCTTTTAAGGCGAACTCCCGCTCGCCTCTCATAGCTGCCATGATCATGCTCATGCTGGCTTTGGAAACTGGCTGCGGGCCCTCGCGACCGGCGTTGTTACCGGCGGAAGGCGTGGTGACGCTCGATGGCAAGCCACTGGCGAATGCGGCTCTCGTCTTTCAGCCCAAGGCTGGAGGGCGGCCCGCATCAGCGCGCACAGACGCAAGCGGTCGTTTTCGCATGGGCACTTATACGCCTCAAGACGGCGTCCTCCCTGGTGAACATGCCGTGACGATCACGGCCATTGAGAGCATAGGTCCACCACCGGCACCAGGTTCACAGCCTGAATTTCGGTGGGTAACGCCAAAACGTTACAGTCGTGCCGACGCATCTGGTCTTTCGGCAACGGTCGCGGCTGGATCGAAAACATTTACGTTCGATCTGTCCTCGCAGGATTCCGCAGAGAAAAAGTGACTTGAAAAAGGTGCCAGCCACCAAAAAGAGGTGACCTACGTCAACTGCTGCCGCATGTTGCCTCTTTTTGGTGGCTGGGACCTTTTTAGGCTGGACGACTACGGATGCGGGAAGAGATGGTCGTAGAGCGATCGCGGTGAATGGATCATCACGCCGACAAGCAGTCGGCCATAGAACTTCCCAAAATGCGCGCGATCTCCCGTGACAAGGGCATCGCATTCGACCGCAATCGCGGCGGCGAGAACAAGCCGATCCTTTTCTGGAAGGCCGTCGACCTCGGCCCGAGCGGCCGCAGGAGCGACCGCCGACATCCGCAAGCGAGACAGCAGCCCGTCAAGGTGCGGCAAACGCCCCGGCGCCTTGGCCATGATGTTGCGGCGGGCTTCATCGACGACATATCCATCCACCCAACACTCGTGCCCGGCGTCAAGCAGCATCGCCACGAACGCGTGGACCGCACCGTCGCTCTTCACCGCCGAGAACAGGATGTTGGCGTCAAGAAAGATCCGCATGGCAGCCGGTCATCCCCGCCGCCGCCGCGCTGACTTCGTGCCACCTGGCGGCGTGCGTCGCATCGCCTGGGCCAGGTCCTCTTCGGCCTCGTCGAACTCGCGAATCCTTTTGTCGTTGTAAATCTCAACGGGCAACGTCACGGCCGGGCGGAGGAGCAGTCCGTCGGGCGTGGTCTCCGCGATCAACGTGTCGTCCGCCTTGATGCCCAGGGCCTTTCGGATGCCGAGGGGCAGCGTCACGACGCCCCGGCTCGTCACAGTGATGGTCGCTTTCATAGAAGCAGAATAACAGATTTTCTGCGTTTCGTCTCTTTTCTATTTGGGGGCGGGCTGATGGGGGGCGCGGGGCTATATTCTCAGCATGATGTCTACTCCCTGGATCGTCGTGACGCTCACGCTGCTCGTCTCGTGGCTGGCCCCGGCATGGTGCCTGGGCGAGGGCTTTCCGGCGCCGTTCAACAGCGAAAAAGATGCGGCCGCGATGCCGCTGCCCGCCGCCGAGGCCGCCGCCACGATGGACGCGCCTGCGGGGTTTCGCGTCGGCGTGTTCGCCGCCGAACCCGAGGTGTTGAACCCGATCGCCATGGCCTGGGATCCCCGCGGCCGGCTCTGGATCGCTGAGAACCACACCTACGCAGAACGTCCAATCAAGATGGACACTCGGCTTCGCGACCGCGTGCTCATCTTCGCCGACCGCGACGGCGACGGCACGGCCGACGAACGGAAGGTTTTTCTCGACGACCTCGAGCAACTCACGAGCGTGGAGGTCGGACTCGGCGGCGTCTGGCTGCTGTGCCCGCCGCGACTGCTCTTCGTGCCCGATCGCAACGGCGACGACGTTCCCGATGGCCCGGCGAAGGTCATGCTCGACGGCTTCGAGGTAGCGTCGGAAAACTACCACAACTTTGCCAACGGGCTGCGATTCGGACCCGACGGCTGGCTCTACGGTCGCTGCGGCGGCTCCTGCCCCGGCAGCGTCGGGCCGCCTGGCACCTCGGCGGAGCAGCGGGTGCGGCTCGAGGGGGGTATCTGGCGATACTCACCGCGATCGGGCCGGTTCGAGGTGCTCTCCCACGGCACGACGAACCCCTGGGGCCATGACTGGAACGCCTTCGGCGACGGCTTCTTCATCAACACGGTCAACGGCCATCTCTGGCAGATCATCCCCGGGGCACATCACCCGCGGCATGGCACGCTCGATCCCAATCCCCACATCTACGAACTCATCGATATGCATGCGGACCACTGGCACTTCGACACCGGCGGCGGCTGGCAGAAGTCGCGGGACGGCGCCGCCAACGATCTCGGTGGTGGCCACGCCCACTCCGGGATGATGATCTATCTGGGCGACGACTGGCCCGAGGAATACCGCGGCCATCTCTTCACCTGGAATTTTCATGGCCGGCGGGCCAATCAAGAACTGCTCGAACGCGAGGGCAGCGGATACGTCGGCCATCATGGCCGCGACATGCTCCTCGCCCGCGATCCGTTCTTCCGCGGTATGGAACTCGCCTACGGCCCCGACGGCGCGGTGCTGGCGCTCGACTGGAGCGACACCGGAGAGTGTCACGAGGCGACGGGCGTGCACCGCACGAGTGGCCGCATCTTCCGCATCGCGCACGGCAGCGACACGAAACGACCGCCTCAGGATCTGGCTGCACGTGATCTGGCCAGCCTCTCGTGCGTGGCCCTCGCCGAGTTGGTGACGCACAAAAACGAATGGTATCCCCGGCAGGCCCGGATCATCCTTGCTGACCGTGCGGCAAGGGGGTCTGCCAGCGACCTGCCGCAGGCCCATGAAGCGTTGCGACGGCTCGCGGCGTCGACCGATCCGGTCGTCGCCTGCCGCGCCGTGCTCACGCTGCATGCCAGCGGCGGCAGCGGCCAGACGTTCCTTCGCGGCCTCCTCGCCCATCCCGACGAGCACCTGCGTGCTTGGGGGGTCCGCCTGCTCGGCGACGACTGGCCGATCGACGGCGTCATCGGGCCGGCGACCATTTCCTCGGAAGCGACCGCCCGTGTGGCAGCGGCCTATGACGCGGTTGCCGCCGACCTCCGCAAACTCGCGACGAATGACCCCAGCGGCTTGGTGCGACTCGCGGTCGCCTCGACACTCCAACGCCTGCCGGTGGACCGCCGCGCCGACCTCGCTGCTGCGCTGATGACCCGCAGCGAGGATGCCGACGATCACAACCTACCGCTGCTCGTCTGGTATGGCATGATCCCGGTGGTCGAGACGGATCCACGCCGGGCGGCGGACGTGGCCGTCGCCGCGCGGTGGCCGAAGACGCAGCGGCTGATCGCCCGCCGGCTCGCGAGCCTGATCGAACGACACCCAGAAGGCATGGAACGCCTTGTCGCTGCGATCGCGGACACCCGCGACGAGAGCGTGCAGCAGAACCTGCTCGCGGGAATCGCCGATGGCCTCTCCGGCTGGCGGCGGGCCCCCAAGCCCGCGGGCTGGGATGCCCTCGCCACGCGACTGGGCCAGGGCGACGCGACGCGGGCCACGGTCGTCCGCGATCTCTCGGCAGTGTTCGGCGATGGCCGTGCGATCGACGAGATCCGCCGACTCGTGCTCGACGACAAGGCCGATGCCGGGCTCCGCTTGTCGGCGCTGGAGGCGCTCGTGCGGCAGGGGGGCGACAGTGTCCGTGGCATCTGCCTTGGCCTGCTGGGGGACCGGCGGTTCAATATGTTGGCCGCGGAGGGACTCTCCCGGAGCGACGACGCGGAAGTGTCGCAGGCGCTCGTCGCCGCCTACGGCCGGTTTCTCAGCTCGGCGCGGCCCAAGCTCATCGGCATCCTCGTCTCGCGACGGACGTTCGCCGCCGACCTGCTCGACGCCGTGGCCAACGGAAAAATTCCCCGCGACGCCATCACGGCCTACGACCTGCGGCAGATCCGTTCGCTCGGCGATCCCGCACTCGACACACGCATCGAGCGAGACTGGGGCGGCGTCACCGAGACGACGGCGGAGAAGCGGCAGCGGATCGACTCGCTCAAGGAATCACTGTCGCCGACAACCCTCGCAGCGGCCGACGCATCCCGGGGGCGGGCCATCTATGACCAATCGTGTGGCCGGTGCCACAAACTCTTCGGCGCGGGTGAATCGATCGGCCCCGATCTCACTGGCGGCAACCGCACGAACATCGACTACCTGCTCGAGAACATCGTCGACCCAAGCGGCGTGGTGAACCGTGACTACCGAATGTCGATCGTCGCGCTCACAGACGGACGGGTGCTCAATGGACTCGTGACGGCCCGCGACGACCGCACACTCACGCTCGTCACGCCCACCGACCGCCACGTGATCCCCGCCGAGGACGTCGACGATGTCACGGTCACGCAGCAATCACCGATGCCGGAGGGGATGCTCGACCAGTTGTCTCCCGACGCCATCCGTGACCTGATCGGCTACCTCATGCAGCCCGCCCAGGTGCCGCTGCCGTAGGCGGTCCAACGGACCGCTCCTTACTTCAGCGGCTGCTCTTTTTGATCGCCCGGGGCGGCGGCCGTTCGCGGCGAGGCGATGGAATCGAGCTTCGCTGCCACGACACCCCGCAGCGCCCCGTCCCACCACGCATCGAGCGCGTCCTGCAGGCCGGCCACGGCGTCGTCGTGCTGCTCGTGGGCCTTGATCGCGTGCACCAACGGCAGGAGGATCTCCGGATTGCCGCAGACCGCCCGGCCGATCTCGCGAGCCGCCGCATCGTCGAGCGAACGCACGAGTGACACGCAGCAGACATCGAGGCCATAGGGGACAACCGCCGCGAGAAGCGGACGGCAGTCGGTGTGGAAGGCAACCGTCGAAAGCCTCTCCTGCCCGCGACGGGCGAGAGACGCGGCCACCAGCGGCACTGTCACCAGCGACGAGGCGCTGACGTGGGCCAGCGGACCATGCGACTCGGATGTCATGAACTCAGCCATCTCTTCGAGCATCGCGGGGTCGCCCACCATCGCGCAGGCCCCCGCACGAGCCAGCGCCGCCGGCCAGGAATCGCGGCCGCAATGCTCCTCCGTGAGTCGCCAGATGACTGCCGCCACATGCCGGGTGACCGCCTTCTGCGTGGCGGCAGCGGTGGTCGGCTCAGCGTCCATGGGAATATCGAGCGGCTCCACCTCCCCCGCCGCGTGTCCGTCGCTCGACGCGGTCGCGAGGATCCGGTCGCACCTTTCGAATCCACCGTCCTCACGGCAGCGTTGAATCAGGTCGATCACCTGCCCGAGCCGGCATTCCCAGGCGGACCGAGCGTCCCCGCGGAGGCCCGCCGCATCCGCGATCCGGCCGCAGGCGGCGGCGACGTCAGCCGACAGGAGAAACTCGACCGCCGATACCACGGGGGCGTCGGCGCGGAACATGTTCGGGCCGGCCGCCACGCGAAGTTCCTCCACCGCTGCGTCGAGCGATCCAGGTTTTGCCTGCAGCGACACCTCGCAGCCAGCGACGGCCAGGCCGAGCGGACGCCCCGATGTGGCGTCGAATCGACTCGTCGCACCGCCGGCCTTGATCACCATCGTGTCTTCTTCGAAACAGACCTCCGCCTTGTCTTCGTGCACGAAGGCGAGGCAGGCGACCGGTTCAATCACCATCTCGACTGCCACTCCCGCCGGCTTGCCGTCCGTGGCGTTCCCGATGGAACCGGCAAAAGACAGATGGCGTCTGAACTTTGGCGGTTCCTTGCCGACTGGCTTGTCTCGCACAAGTGACAGCCCGATGTTCACCGAGCGAACGTGTCGCGACAGCGGTACCTCGAGCCGCCCACCACCGCCAGCCGGCAGGAGGCTCACGTCCGTATGGCTGACCGCCAACCCGCAGGCCTGATCACCGTCGGGCAACGCCGTGAGCAGGAGGCCGTCTGCCGGCGAGAGGATCAACCGCGCCGATTCGGTCGTGCCGGTGGCTGCGTCGTCCGTCGGTCGGATGCCCTCCAGCACCAGATCGTCATCGCGGCCAATCGCCTCCTCGAGCCAGTCCTGAAAGCGGAGCATCGTCGCCTCTTCGCGGGACAACGGCTGCGACAACGGCGTGGCCGCGGAGTATTCCTCGAGGCTGAACCGGGCCACGGCCGCACCAGGATCGGTGGGATCGCCGCGAAACTCGACCTCATGCCGAACAAAGCGGCCCGAACTCCGCAGCCGGTCGCGCCAGACGAGTCGATCACGGTCGTTGACAGGCTCGCCGAGCTTCAGGCCCAGATACGCGATGAGATCGCGTTCCGTCGTCCGACACTCCGGCGGCAGTTCGATGCGTTGCAGCACTGCCTTCGGCGGCAGATCGTGGATCGCCACCACGAGGTCGATGGTGCTACCGGTGGACTTGAGCGTGATGTCGACCGGGCCACGGCGTGCCCGCGAACCATCCGTGGAAGATGAACGGGCCGCGGAGCCGACGCCGCGGGCCAGTTTCGCAGTCAGACGCCGATCGTGTGCCGGCGGAGCCACCGAGAGATAACCCTCGTCACGAAGGAATCGAACCACTTCGGCGTGGATGTGATGGATCGCCACGGCATCACAGGTGGCCGGCCCGGCTGAGGGCCAGGCCTGCCGTCCGAGCGTTGCGGGACGACCGTCGGCGGCCTTCCAGATGGTCGTTGTGGTCCCATCGGGCTGGTCGATCGACCGTGGCACAGCATCCCTCGGCGGCTGCCGTTCGGAGAGAAACCGCACGAGCCGCGAACTGATATCGTCGGGCAGCCCCGTGACCTCGATCGCTCCCGCCTCGAACCGCGGCCCCTCCACCACGTCGAGCACGAGCCGCTCGACTCCGTCGGATGACTCCACGATGGCATGCACCTGAGCCTCGGCGAACCCCGCACGTTCCAATGCGAGCGTCGCCTTGCGGACAACCGCGGCCATGAACACATCACGCGATGCGTGGGGACGCGACAGCCACACGACGTCGGTGTCTTTCAGTAACGGCTGCCGCAGCTGTTCGGCATCGATCTGAGTCGTGCCGCGGACGACGATCCGGTCGGCCGCCCCGAGGCTGCCAACCTGGTTGGCCAGAGTCACGCTCGTGCTGTCCGTGACAATGATCACCCACGCGATGATCGCCGCGCGGACAGTCCACCCGAAGCAATGACGCTGATCACGGACGCAACACATAGCAGGCCTGTCTCCGGAGGGCTGTGGGCCGCGGGGGGGGCGGACCATAGCAGCCGGGCGGCCAGCGAGAAATGTCGAACCGAGCCTGTCCCCCTCGAATCCCTCCGCGTCACGGCCCGCTGAAACAGCAGCAAAGACGGCCCACGCCCGCGAAAACGCATGGAATCCCATGCCGCCGGCCGAGCACCGCGGTGCCATTCCTTGCCGCGTCCGGTGGCCCCTTCCTACCGTTTCGAGCCTCGGGAAGGGCTACCCACGTCTGGGTCGCCGCGTGTTCGCCCCGAGTTTCACAGAGGGTTTCCTACTATGACTGGCAAGTTTTTGATTCGTTCGATCGGCGTGCTCACCTGTATGGCAGTGATCGGGGCCGGCTGGGACGCCGAGGCGGGCTGGAGACGGCATCACCATCGCAGGGCAGCCTGCTGTGAGCCCGTCTGTTGTGAGCCGGTCTACGAGACCGTCTGCTGCGAGCCGGCCCCTGCGCCCATCTGCTGCGAGCCCGTGCGCGAGACCGTGTGCTGCGAGACCGTGATCGTGGTGCCGGCAAGCACCTGCTGCTCGAGCTCCATCGTCGTGGCCGAGAAGGCTCTGCCGAGCGACCAAATGTCGGTCGTGAAGACGGAGTCCAGCCAGCAGGCAAACGCTGTCCGTGGCACAACGACGAAGGCCGTGTCACTGAAGCGTTAAGCTGCCTTGCGATTCCCACCATTCACTCCCGCGCGGAGGCGCTATCGTCAGCCCTCCGTGCGGGAGTTTTTCATCCTGGCGTTTTGAACCCGGAAGATATCTCGACGGATGTCTCAGAGGATATCTCACTCGCGGCTTCAGAGTCGGACGCGGGTGGGGGCTCGGAGGAGAGTTGGATCAGAAACTCATTCGGACCTTCCGCCGTCACCTCCGCCGTCAGGCCTGAAGTGCGTTCATCGGCAAACCGCGAGGGGAGGACGTTGATCATCTCCGGCATCCCAGGAAAAGCGGAACAGCCCATGAACGGATTCATGCTGGCGGAATCTATCTGGGCACTTTCGGTTCCTGATTCGATCGCCGAATCCAACCACGGAGGAAGGCTCCCAAGGTCGAGGGCTGAATGCATGCCTGAGCCGGCGAGCATCCGTCCGGTCGGCACCAATCGCTCAACCTTGATGGAATGCCTGCCAGCCACGGCACCGTCGCCATGCGTGCTGTATGTCCTCAGCCAGAAGCGACCGTCTTTGTCGGTGGCGGAGACAGCCATGCGTTGTGTGCCCTCCTCTTGCTCTTCCCCTTCCGTCTGTGCCACAAACGTCACGACCGCCCCCACGACAGGCTTGCCATCGTGGAGCACTGTGCCGGCAACGGGATGGAGCGGTGGCCGGAGTTTGAGCCACGGATCAATGGCCGGCTTCGGCTGCAGTCGTGCCAAGGCCGGCATGCCAAGCATGATCACGGCGGCCAAAAATGCCGCCAGTGGCAGATGCGACACCTTCGACAGATTCATGAACCAATGACCTGAAAACAGAACTTCCACGGCACGGAGAACAGACCCGCCGCCATCGAACCAACGGAAATCCTAGCAGACTGTCTGGGGCGAGACAGTCAACGCAGAGGCATGCGACACATTCCTCCAGCGGCAACGACGGGGGAGGCTCGAGACAAGGTATGGCCGTCAGGCCGTTTTTCCGGGCCAGCCGGCCGCCAGCAGCATCGTCGCGGCGTGGATATCGACGATTGCCTCCAGGTCTTGGCAATAGCCGCCGCCGCAGACAATCGCTACCGGCGTCGCGGCCGTGGTGGCGGCCGTGAGGACCATCCGGTCGCGCTCCAGCAATCCGGCCTTCGTGAGCCCAAGCCGGCCGAGACGATCTCCTTCATAGGGATCGGCCCCGGCGATGTAGAGCACGATATCGGCGCGGGCCCGGTCGAACGACTCGGCAATGGCCGCCGCAAGAGCCCGTAGATACTCGTCGTCGCCGGTGCCATCCTCAAGCCCGACATCGAGCGAGCTGGGATATTTCCGCAGTGGAAAGTTGCGGGCACCGTGCATCGACATGGTGAACACGGTCGGGTCGTCGGCGAAGATCTCGGCCGTGCCATTGCCTTGGTGCACGTCGCAGTCGAGGATCAGCACCCGTTCAACGCTCCCACGGTCCTGCATTTCCCGGGCCGCTACGGCCGTGTCGTTGAACACGCAGAAGCCCTCGCCCCAGTCGGTGCCAGCGTGGTGCGTGCCTCCGGCGAGACTGGCGGCGATGCCATCCTCGAGGGCAGCCGCCGCCGCATCGACCGCCGCGCCGGTGCTCCGCAGCGACCGCTCGACCAGTTCGCGGCTCCAGGGAAACCCGATCCGCCGCACCTCCTCCGGCGAGAGGGTGCCCGCCATGACACGGCCGAGATAGCCCTGCGCGTGCACGCGGAGCAGTTCGTCGTCGGTGGCCGCATGCGGCTCGATGAATTCAAGTTCCACCCCCGCCGCCGCATGCTGCTCCAGCCGCCGTCGCAGGAGCATGTATTTGTCGATCGGAAAGCGGTGGCCATCCGGGAGCGGCAGGGGATATCGATCGCAGGGGAAGAGTCGCATGCCGAGTGATTGTAGGCCCTCAAGGCATGCTGTCCGGTGCTGCCCACCGTGGCATCCCCTGCCCTGTTTTTGAGCAACGGCCGCAAGACTGCTGCCGGCAGCTATTTTCTTTTCACCTTTCTTTTCCATATTTTTCTTCGGGAAAACGACCCTGTTCACGGCGGCAAGGCGAGCCGACCGGGCGAATGGCACGCAACGTGCACAACTCCTTCCTCTGCCGAGAGTCAGCCGTGCGAACGCTGAACATCCGGCCCTGGCTACTGAAGTTTGCCTACGAGAAGTTTGCCTGCTGAAACCTGGTTGCTGAAGTCTGGCCGCATTCGTGGAGCACACCGCCGATGCATCGAGTTCCGAATCCACCGAAGCTGCCAGTGATCGGCCTGTCTGAGACCAGGTCGCGTGGGGGCATACGGGCCGCAAAGGCTCGTCTCTCAGCGATGCTCATCGCCCTGATGGCTGCGTGTGCGTCATTCGCTGCCGAGATCCGGGCCGACGACGCTCGAGTCTCATCCGCCACTGAAACCACAGTCTGCCCTGCGGCCACCGGAAACATCGTCGTCGTCGGCACGAGCCAGTCACGTGCCGACGCCATCCGGGAACATGCGGAGACGATCCGACGTGAGGCCTTCTCCCAGCTTCTCGCTGAAAAGGATCCCAAGCCCTGGCTGGTGCGCTGCGAGATCCATGTGCACGCCTCTGCCGACTCGTTCGAGCAAGCCGTAGGTGGCTCTCCCGCCGAGTCCCGCGGGGCGACGTCGCTGGAATTCTCTGGTGACCGCGTGGTCACCCGCAGGATCGACGTCATGGGAGATGGCCCGGAAATCGTGCCCGATGCCATCGACCACGAACTGGTGCACGTCGTGCTCGCCGATCATTTCATCCATGCCGCTCCACCGCGGTGGGCCGATGAGGGACTGGCGCTGCTGTTCGACACACCTGAGAAGCAGAGGGGGCACGAGGCCGATTTCCAGGACGCCAGACGCCGTGGCCTCGCATGGTCGGCCGCCGATCTGCTCGCGATCGAGGACTACCCCGCCGACTCCGCGCGACAGAAAATCTTCTACGGCCAGAGCGCCGCACTCGTCCGCTGGCTGATCGCCCGACGTGATGCAGCCACTTTCATCCGATTCGTGGACGATGCGGCTCAAGTCGGCATGGAGGCCGCACTCGACCGTCACTATGCAATCACTTCGCTGGTTTCCGTCTCATCCGCCTGGAAGGAGGTGGCTCCCATCAACACCCTTGGTCTGTCAGAACGTCGGCGATGACGCGGGGCCATGGCCCGTCTGCCCATCGCCATTCCTCACAACCGTGCAGAAACACCGAGGGCCCGGTGCGATTCGTCGCACCGGGCCCCTCAACATTCTGGGAGCTGGCTCGTTTTGCGAAGCAAAAGGTGCCTGTCCCCTTTTTTTCCGGTTGCTGCTCAGCGACCGGTGGCGTAGTGCCCGGCGGGCTTGGCACCCGCATGCCGCCAGGTGGACTCACCGCTGTGCGGTCCGTTCCGACGCACGTCGCCACGGGCCGGATTCACGGAGAAACTCCGGTACGAGCGAGTCGGCTGCACCGTTCGTACTTGTGCGGGCACCGGCTGCACAACCTGCTGGGCCAACACCTGCTGCGTCATCAGACCACCGGCCAGCACGGCCAGCGTCATCGTCCATTTCGTTGCACGGTTCATGATCGTTTCTCCTCGTTGAAGGGCCTGGGTTCAGCTTGAGTCTTGGCTTTTCGTCTTGGCTTTTCTCTGTGCCACCTAGGAATACTACGGACCTCGTCCGTGGCCGGGCCACACGGCCCGTGGGAAAAGATCGTCTTGCAGATTTGCAAGCGACGATTCAGGCTCGATTCAGGCCGATTCAGACACGTTGCACGACGGCAAACCAGGCCTGGGCACCGCCGGGACCGAATTCCGCCCCGGGAATGCCCGGCACGACTTCGAAATGGGCTGGTTCGATCGTCTCAACCTGCCAGCCTGTGGCAAACGCCTCTCGCAGTTCGCGTTCGCTCACGCGGCGTGGGCCATGCGTGCCTGGTTCGGCATCGGCAAAGCAGAGCAGGAAGACACGTGATCCCGGCTCAAGCAAGCGCCTGATCGCCCCGACGTAGGCCGTCCGGCCGGCATCGTCGAACGTGTGGAAAAGGCCGCAGTCGGTGACCGCGTCGAATCGCTCAGGAATCTCGCCAACCGCCACCGCATCCATCTGCAGAAAGTTCGCGGACAGCCCGCGTTCGACAGCCTTCTGCCGGGCCGCCTCCAACGGCTTTTCGAGAAAGTCGACCCCGGTGACCGTGCGGCCCTGTTCCGCCAGCCAGAGTGCGAGGTCGCCTGTCCCGCAGCCGATGTCGATCACCCTGCCCCGGATTGCTTCAGCCGCCTCGACGAAGGCCCGCTGCGGCCGCCCGATGTCCCACGGGGCCCGCGGCGTGGCATAGTAGCCCTCGAAGCGGTCACGCGGCGGCAGGCGAGCATCGTGGGTCATGGTCGCACTCTCTGCAGTTCCAGAACGACTGCGTTCTCGCTTGGACTTCGAGTTATTGATCGAGCATGAAATACGGCTCCGGTGGGAGGTAGCCGAAGTCTGCAGAAGGGTACCGAAAAAGGCGACTCCCCGCCACGGTCGTTCAGGCGGCAGCTTTTGCCCTTGCACCCGGGCCATGCCCTCACGACATTTTCACATTCCGACCGAGTGCTTCAGCCCCACGGACGACGTTCCGCATGAGCCACGAGACATTGCTCCAGAACTGGCAGGCCGTGCTCACGGCCGGCGTCGTGTTCGCCACGCTGGCCGCCCTGCTCTTCAGCCAACGTGGGCCCGACATGGCGATGATCGGCGGGGTCGTGGTGCTGCTGGCGGCGGGCGTGCTCACCCCCGACGAAGCCCTCAAGGGCATGAGCAACGAGGGCATGATCACCGTGGCGGCACTCTTCGTGGTAGCCGCGGCCGTGGAACGGACAGGCGCGCTGGCAGCGCTCGTCGACCGGGCTCTCGGCCGGCCGGAGTCGCTGGCCTCGGCCCAGATGCGGACGATGGTCGGCCCCGCCGCCCTCTCCGCCTTCATGAACAATACCCCGGTGGTAGCCCTGATGGTGCCGGCCATTCGCGACTGGGCGAAGAAGCACCGACTCAGCGTCTCGAAACTGCTCATGCCGATGAATGCGGCCGTGGTGCTGGGCGGCCTGTGCACCCTGATCGGCACGAGCACCAACGTCGTCGTGAGCGGGCTCGTGGCAGCGAAGACCGACCACCCCCTTGGCATGTTCGAGATCTCCTGGCTGGGTGTGCCGCTGTTGCTCGCAGGCTTTGCCTACCTCATCTTCGCCAGCCGGCACCTGCTCAAGGATCGACGACCGGCGGTCAGTCCGAGCGATGACCCCAGGCAGTATTCACTCGAGATGCTCGTCGAGACGGGCAGTCCCCTCATCGGCCGTTCGATCGAGGAAGCGGGGCTGCGCGGCCTTGACGGGCTGTTTCTCATGGAGATCGACCGTGGCGGGCATGTGATGGCGGCCGTTGCTCCCACCGAGCGGCTGGAAGCGGGAGATCGGCTCGTCTTCGTTGGGGTCGTCGATTCCGTCGTGGAACTGCAGAAGATCCGCGGCCTGCGGCCGGCCACCGACCAGGTCTTCATGCTCGACGATCCGCGCTCCGAACGAACGCTCATCGAGGCCGTGGTTTCAAACACCTGCCCGCTGATCGGTCGCACGATCCGCGAGGGCCGCTTCCGGTCGACCTATGATGCGGTGGTGATCGCCGTGGCCCGCAACGGCGAACGCCTGCAGATGAAAATTGGCGACATCACACTCGAGCCAGGCGACACGCTCCTCCTGGAAGCGAGCCCCGAGTTTGCGGAGCACCAGCGGAGCAACCGCGATTTCTACCTTGTCAGCGCGGTGAGCAACTTCACGCCTCCACGGCATGAGCAGGCCTGGATCGCCTGCACGGTGCTGGCGGCCATGGTGCTGGCAGCCACGCTCGAACTGGTGCCGATGGTGGCGGCGGCGCTTGTGGCGGCGGCCGTCGTGGTGGCTGCGAAATGTATCTCTTCGGACGAGGCCCGGCAGTCGATCGAGTGGGAGTCATTGCTTCTGATCGCGGCGAGCTTCGGCCTGGCACGGGCCATGGAGAAGACGGGACTGGCGGAGGGGATCGCCCAGTCGACGATCGCAGCCGCCGGCGATCACCCGCATGTCGTGCTGGCTGCCATCTACCTCGTGACGATGCTGTTCACAGAGCTGATGAGCAACAATGCGGCGGCGGTGCTGACGTTTCCGATCGCCTGGCAGACGGCCGCCGATTTGGGCGTGAATCCACTGCCGTTCGTGATGGCCGTGACGGTGGCGGCCAGCTGCGGCTTTGCCACGCCGATGGGCTATCAGACGAACCTCATGATCTACGGCCCTGGCGGCTATAAATTCAGCGACTACGTCCGCTTTGGCGGGCCGCTGAACCTTCTGGTGATGGCGATCACGGTGGCGCTGGCGCCACTCATCTGGCCTTTCTGAATACACGCGAAACATCGGCATCCTGCCGCCAACGACAGGCGGAGCCTGTCCTCAACGAGTTCTTGGCAAACGCAGTTTGCTGGTGCTGCGCATGGCATCCTGCCATGCCGAATCCGCGCGTGAATCACGCCATCGTGTCGCCAACGACGGGCGTATGCCTGTCCGAAGTCAGCACTTCGTTAGTCCCGATGCTGAGGAGCCGGTCGGAGGCACGCGCAGGCGACGGTGAATTCTGCGACTCACGAGCGATGCACGATTCGTCCATGAGCCTCCCGTAGCAGAATCCGCCGGCGACCGAGCATGCCGCAGCCGGCGAGGCTGTGTTCACGAAAAACATCGCATCGTGCGATTTTTTCTTGGCCGACATCCGTCGGCTGGTTCTTACCCGGCCCTCCGGGCCTGGTGTTGCGGGGATTAAAATCCCCGATGCTGAGGAGCCGGTCGGAGGCACGCGCAGGCGACGGTGAATTCTGCGACTCACGAGCGATGCACGATTCGTCCATGAGCCTCCCGTCGCAGAATCCGCCGACGACCGAGCATGCCGCAGCCGGCGAACCCATACGGCACGACAGCAATTTCCATAAGCCCTTATTTAACAATGACTTAAGACAGACACTAAAGAATACATTACCACGTTGACGATCATTGTGCTGTCGGTTAGAGTTTGGGTGTCCTTTCGCAAAAATCAGGCCCGGCATTGAGGTCCACCGTGAATTCCCGCTTGCTGCTGAAACCCCTTTTGCCCCGCTCGTTCGCCTTCGCATTCGCAGGCCTGCTCGTGGCCACCGTCATCGGCTGCTCGGGTTCATCGCCCGGCCCCGGCGGCGCAGCGAACCGCCCCCAGGCCATCGAACTGCTCAATGTGTCGTATGACCCGACCCGCGAACTCTACCGCGACATCAACGCCGCCTTCGCCAAACACTACGAGCAGGAGCACGGCACTCCCGTCTCGATCAAGCAGTCGCACGCCGCCTCGGGCAGCCAGTCCCGCGCCGTCATCGACGGCCTCGACGCGGATGTCGTCACGCTGGCCACCTGGCCCGACGTCGAGGCGATCGCCAAGTCGCGGCTGATCCGCGAAGACTGGCAGCACCGCTACGACAACGGCTCGATTCCCTACCACTCGGTCGTCGTCTTCGTCGTTCGCAAGGGCAACCCCAAGAAGATCGCCGACTGGCAGGATCTCGACCGCGACGACATCTCGATCATCACGCCCAACCCGAAGACCTCGGGCAACGGGAAGTACAGCTTCCTCGCGGCCTGGGGCGCGGCACTTGCCGCAGGCGGTAGCGAGGAAGACGCGCAGAAGTTCGTGTCGGCGATCTATCGCCGCACCCCCGTGCTCGACACCGGCGCGCGGGCAGCCACGGCCACGTTCTCCCAAAAGGGCATCGGTGACGTGCACCTGACATTCGAGCAGGAGGCACACCTCGAAGTCGATGAATCGAAGGGGAGTCTCGAGATCGTCTACCCGAAGCGATCCATCCGTGTTGATCCGCCAGTGGCCGTGGTCGACCACAATGTCGATCGGAAGGCCTCGCGGCACGCCGCCGAGGCCTATCTCGGGTTCCTCTACTCCCCCGAGGGTCGGGCGATCATCGCCAAGCATCACCTGCGGCCCTGGGGCGACAATCCGCCGCCGCCCGCCGCCGGCGAAACCTGGCCCGCGATCGAAACCTTCGATATCGCGTTCGTCGCCGGCGACTGGAACAACGCCATGAAAAAGTTCTTCGGCGAAGGCGGCGTATTCGACGCCATCTACCAGCCTCAGGCTGGGAAATAGGTATGACCATGAGCGCTGAAATCACCACCACTCGGGCCATGCGCAGGCGTTCGGTGCTGCCCGGTTTCGGCATCAGCATCGCGATCACCTCCCTGGTGATGACGGCGCTTGTCATCATCCCGCTGTCGGTGCTGGCACTGCGGGCTGCATCTCTCGGACCGACTGAATTTCTGGCGGCGGCCTGGACGCCCCGCGCACGTGCCGCGTATGCGGTGTCGCTGGGCGCCTCGATGGTCGCGGCGGCGGTCAGTTCCGTCTGCGGTCTGCTCGTCGCCTGGGTGCTCGTGCGGATCGATTTTCCCGGACGCCGGCTGCTCGACTCGCTCGTGGATGTGCCGCTCGCGCTCCCCACGGCGGTCGCAGGACTCGTCTATTCGACGCTCTACGTGGAACGGGGCTGGCTGGGCCGGTTCCTCGTGCCGCTGGGCATCCAGGGGGCCTACTCATGGCTGGGCATCGTGCTCGTGCTCGTGTTTGTGAGTCTGCCGTTCGCGATTCGCGTCGTGCAACCCGTGCTCGAAAGCCTCGACCGCGACAGTGAAGAGGCGGCACGGATGCTCGGCGCCAACCGTGTGCAGACCTTCCTGAAGGTGATCTTCCCGGCCATCTTCCCCGCAGTGCTGACGGGGTTCGCGCTGGCGCTGGCCCGGGCGCTTGGCGAATACGGCTCGGTCGTCTTCATCTCGGGCAACATGCCCTTCAAGACCGAAATCGCTCCGGTGTTGATCGTGTCGCGGCTGGAGGAATTCGCCTACGCCGAGGCGACCGCCATCGCCGTCGTCCTGCTGGCGATGTCGATCTCTCTGCTCGTTGTCGTCAACGCCCTGCAGCAGCGGGTCGCCCGCAACGCCCAATGATCTGGAACCAGTAACCTGGAATCAGTGAGACGGGGCCACCCGATCACCATGCCCAAGCCCACCATCACCGCCGCCAACCCGCTCACGGAGCGACTGCTCATCGCCGCCGCCGTCGGCATCGTGGGCCTGCTCATCGTCGTGCCACTAGCGAGCGTCTTCGCGGAGGCGTTTGCCGAGGGGCCGGCCGCCTGGTGGCGGGCCCTGGCCCACGACCCCGACACACGGCATGCCATCTGGCTCTCGCTGACCGTGGCACCGCTTGCCGTGGCGATCAACACCATCTTCGGCATCGCCACCGCCTGGCTCGTGTCGCGATTCCGCTTCCCGGGGCGTTCGCTCCTGATCACGCTCTGCGACGTGCCCTTTTCGGTGTCGCCCGTCGTGGCGGGGCTGGCCCTCGTCCTGATCTTCGGCCGACAGGGGCTGCTCGGGCCGACACTCGCGTCGCTCGGCTGGAAGGTGATCTTCTCGTGGCCCGGACTGGTGCTGGCGACCACGTTCGTGACGCTGCCGCTCGTCGTCCGCGAGTTGATCCCGGTGATGGAGGCGATCGGGCCGGAAGAGGAACTCGCCGCCGTCAGCCTGGGCGCGAGCGGCTGGCAGGTGTTCACCCGTGTCACGCTCCCCAATATCCGCTGGGCGCTCCTGCACGGGGTCGTACTCGCCAACGCCCGTGCGATGGGCGAATTCGGGGCGGTGTATGTCGTCAGCGGCCACATCGCGGGCGCGACCGACACGATGCCGCTCCGCGTCGAAAAGCTCTTCCAGGAATACCGCACGCCGGCCTCGATGGCGGTGGCGAGCGTGCTGGCCGGGCTGGCGCTGGTCACCCTCGTGGCCAAGTTCGTGATCGAACGCCAACTGGAGGCCGAGGCCCGCGAGCTCGAGGCCGCCCGCTCGCTCCCCGACACCATCGACGGCTCGGACACATCGCTCGACGCCAACGCACGCACCACCACACAGGGTCTTCCCTCATGAGCATCCACATCCGCGGCATCTCGAAAGCATTCGGCTCCTTCAAGGCGCTCGATAATGTCTCGCTCGATGTGCCGCAGGGCACGCTCCTGGCGCTCTTGGGACCCTCCGGCTCCGGCAAGACGACGCTGCTGCGGATCATTGCCGGGCTCGAATGGCCCGACTCCGGCCGCATCGAGGAGGACGGCGCCGACATCACCGACCGCCACGCCCGGCAGCGGGAGGTGGGCTTCGTGTTTCAGCACTATGCGCTCTTTCGCCATATGAGCGTCTTCGAGAACATCGCCTTCGGACTGCGGGTTCGCAAAGCCCCGAAACATGATATCGAGGCGAAGGTCAACGAACTGCTGCACCTCGTGCGTCTCGACGGGCTCGGCGGGCGCAAGCCGTCACAACTCTCCGGTGGCCAGCGGCAACGGGTGGCCCTCGCGCGTGCGCTGGCCATCCGGCCGAAGATCTTGCTGCTCGACGAGCCCTTCGGCGCGCTCGACGCCAAGGTGCGGGTGGAACTGCGGCAATGGCTGCGGCGACTCCACGAC
>JBILKZ010000174.1:0-6297 GCA_044376405.1 Pirellulales bacterium | reverse complement strand
GAGGAACATCACGTACGTGCCGAGATGCGTGTTCCAGTGCACCACCGGCCCCCAGAACTCGCGCGGCTCGGCGCCGTGCCAGTCGGTCGTGACCGGCAGGAAGGGCACCGGCTCGCCCGCGAGCCCTGGCGCGGTCCACCCGTCGGGCCCCCAGCCCTGCACCTTGCCGACCGGCCGGTCGCAGTCCTCCACTGGCAGCCTGTAGGCCACGAGCCCCTGCCGGTCGCGACGGGCATGGAAGCTCACGCAGAAGAAGTAGATGAACCGCTCGTCACGATCGGGGCAGGCCCCGAAATCACCGATCCCGCCGACGTAGTATTTGTTTTTCGTCGCGTCGGCCGTGGTGATGGCGTGCGGCGGCGGGGTGATCACGAACCCCAGATCCCGCCAGGTGAGCCCGTCGTCTTCCGACCTGATCGCCCCGACGGCGCAGGTCGTCGGGTAGCGTTCGCCGAGCTCGCCGCGGCCCTGCACGCGGTCGGCCTCCTGATGATACCAGCCGTGGAGCACGCCGGAGCGGGGATCCTTCCAGGTCGCCTCGAGCCAGCGGCCGCCGTTGAAGGTCGCGTCGTTGTCGATCGTCACCGCCCGCGGCTCGCCGAGCGTCGCGAGCGATTTGCCGTCGATCCGCGCCGGATGCTCCCAGGAGTTGAAGACGTAGAGCGTGTCGCCATCCCAGTGGGCCGGGCTGTTGCAGTCGGTGAGCCGGCCTGTCTTTTTCACCCACTCGAGGTCGCCCCACGGCGGCCGCGGCTTGCTGCCCGGAAAGGCGATCGCCGGCGCATCGTGGAGCACGATCTCGGGTTCGGGTTTCGCGGCCTTTGGCTGCGCAGGCTCGGCCGCGTGGGCCGCCGCCGCGGCTGCGACGGCGAGCCATGCCACCGTGCGAGCGCAGAAGCCAAGGCCGTTCAAGAACATGGCGAGCCGACTGCGGATGTGCGATCTCGACACGATGCGTTCCTCCAGGGGTTATGGACGAAACACAATACCATGCGACGCGCAGCACCGAGCTTCACTTTCTCCACGCCACCATTTCACTTTTCGCCATCGGCCGAGGAGGTCGACCGCACGACGGCAGACTGCTCGCGGTCGCGGAGGCCGGCGGGCGTGACACCAAGGCGACGCTTGAACGTCGTGATCATGTAGGGCACGGAATGAAAACCGGCCCGCGGGGCGATCGCCTTGAGGGGCAGGTCGGTCGTGCGCAAGAGCATGAGTGCCGCCGAGAGCCGCGTCCGCATGATGTCTTCGTGGATGGAGTGGCCAACGTACCGTTTGAAGCGGCGTTCCAGCTGCCCTCGCGCGAGCCCCGACGCCGCCACGAGGTCGGCGACCCGCACATCGCGTTGCTCCGAATCGCGGATGAGCCGGATCACCTTCGCGATCACCGGATCGGCCACGGCGAGCGTGTCGGTCGATGCCCGCGGCACGACTGCGACCGGAGGAATGACGAGCCGCGCGGCGACAGCATCCGCCGACACATGAGCCCCAGTCCGGGTAACGCCGCGCATCGAGCGGTCGAGGAGCCGCGCGGCCTCGTATCCGATCCTGCGGGTCGCCTGGGCGATGCTCGAGAGCGGCGGCACGGCGAGTTCGCAGATGAGTTCGTCGTTGTCGACGCCGATCACGGCGACATCGTGGGGCACCCGGCAGCCGAGCGTGCGGCACGCCTCCAGCACGTGTCGCGCGCGGATGTCGTCGCATGCCATGATCCCCACGGGCTTCGGCAGCGACTCGAGCCAGGCGCACAGTTCCGCCTGCACGTGGCTCCAGAGTCGGGACGCGCGGCTCGCCGTGAGCGCATCGCAGTGGCAGCCGGCAGCCGCGACGCGGGCCGCGAAGGCTTCGCCCCGGGCCTGCGACCAGCGGGTCGTGTCATCGGCGACGGTGCCGTAGTAGCCAAACGTCTTCAGACTCCGTTCGAGCAGATGCTCCGCCGCCATCGACGCGATCAGGCCATCGTCGCAGCTCACGCATGGAATTCCCTCGACTGCCTCTCCAGATGAAGAGCCTCCGACCGCGACGGCCGGCAGACCGGACGATGCGACGATGCGGGCCACGCGGCGATCGCTGAACGATGCGATGATGCCGTGCCCTCGCCAAGACTTGAGATCGGGCAGCCGATTCGGGGATTCCGCCTCCACATAAAGCTGCCAGTCGCCCGCCTCGCGGGCAAACTGCGCGGCTCCCGCCACGATTTCCCGATCGAACCAAAACTCGGAATCGACGACGACCGCGACGAGCAGGCGGCCCTTGGCATCGCGCGCGGCCGACGATGCACGGGGACTGATGCGGTTTCGTGTCATCGCAGGTTCGTCATGGATCGGCGGCAGGCGTGCTGCAAACCTGCAACACGCCCGCCAAAAAGTGAAACACTTTCAGATGGATATCTTCAGCGCCACCGGGACTATACTCCGAAGAGATGGTCTCCGCGTGAGGAGTTTACATGCGCATGGCTCGCACCATGAATCCGACGACGCTCGCTTGCGTGGCGGGCCTGGCGATCGTGACCTCCGCTGTCGCGGCGGCCGACGCGGGGCAGCCCGCGGCCCTGCGGTTCGACCGCGACATCCGGCCGCTCCTCTCGGAGAACTGCTACGCCTGTCACGGGCCCGGGCAGCAGGAGGCGGGCCTGCGGCTCGACTCCGCCGAGGAGGCCGCCCGCGAGCTCGAAAGCGGCACGCGGGCCATCGTGGCCGGCGACCCGGCGAAGAGCGAACTGATCGCGCGGATCAACGCCACCGATCCCGACGTGGTCATGCCCCCGCCGCATTCGAAGAAGACGCTCACGGCCGAGCAGAAGGAGCTGCTCACGCGGTGGATCCAGGCCGGGGCGGCGTATGAGAAGCATTGGTCGTATCGGCCTCTTCATCGGCCGGAGGTGCCGGCCGGCAAGGCGGCCAACCCGATCGACCGGTTCCTCGATGCCGCGATCGCGTCCGCCACGCTCCCGGTCAACGCCGAGGCCGACCGGCCCACGCTCATCCGCCGGCTATCCTTCGCCCTCACCGGCCTGCCGCCAACGCCCGAGCAGGTGGCCGCGTTTGTCGCCGACGCCTCGCCCGACGCCTATGCCAAGCTCGTCGAGAAACTGCTCGCGAGCCCGCACCACGGCGAGGAGATGGCCCGCCACTGGCTCGACAACGCCCGCTATGCCGACACCCACGGGCTGCATCTCGACAACGAACGGGAGATGTGGCTCTACCGCGACTGGGTCGTGAAGGCCTTCAACGAGAATCTTCCGTTCGACCAGTTCACGGTCTGGCAGCTCGCCGGCGACCTGCTGCCGGATGCCACGGCCGACCAGAAGATCGCCACCGGGTTCTCGCGGTGCAACGTCACGACGAGCGAGGGCGGCTCGATCAACGACGAGCTGCTCTTCCGCTACGCCGTCGACCGCACGGCCACGATGACAAACGCCTGGATGGGCCTCACCGGCCAGTGCGCCGTCTGCCACAGCCACAAGTTCGATCCGATCTCGCACAAGGAGTTTTATTCGCTCTACGCCTTCTTCAATTCGGCGGCCGACCCCGGCATGGACGGCAACACGCGGCGGACGGCGCCGTCGATCCAGCTGAAGACACCCGCGCAGGAAGAACTCCTCGCGGTGATCGATCGCGATCTCGCCCCTTACGAAAAAGCGATCGACGAGGCGATCGCGGCGGCGGGGTACGTCGATCCCGCCGACGCGGCTGCAGAAGAGACAATAGAGACGCTCTGGCTGGCCGACGGCTGGCCCGAGCACGCGGTCGCCCACACGGGGCCGGGCGGCACCGCCACGTGGGTCGAGGCGACCGCCGTCGCGCCGGCCCAGGCCGGCAGCCGGTGCCTCGAGGTCGTGGCGTCGGCGCCGGTGCAGGTCGTGACGACCGACGGCGAGGAGACGTTCAGGGTTCCCGACAAGGCCGAAATCTTCGTGCATGTCTGGCTCGACCCCGACGATCCGCCGGATGCCGTGATGCTGCAGTTTCGGGCGAAGTCGTGGAACCACGGTGTGGTGTGGGGCGACTGGTCGGACGTGCCGTTCGCCGACGACAGGAAAGGAAACGGCGACGGCCTGGCGTTGGCAGGGCCGCTTCCCGAAGCGGGGAAATGGGTCCGGCTGGCGATCGATCCATCCCGCATGGAAATGCCGCCGGGCACGCGCGTGACGGGCCTGGCCCTCGCGCAGGCCCGCGGCCGCGCCCGCTGGGATTCGATCGGCGTGTCGGTGGGCAAGCCGGCCGCACAGGTGCCCTCGCTTTCCTTCGCCACGTGGTGGAAGCAGCAGTCGGCCCTCCCGGCCGAAAAACTCGCCGGTATTCCGGAACGGCTCGTGTCGCTCGTCCAGCAGGGGCCGGACAACGTGTCGAATCCCGCCGACATCGCCAGGCTCAAGCGATATTGGCTGACGCGGGTGTGGGCAAGCCCGCCGGACAGGCTCGTCGCCGCCGCCGCCGACTACGACGCCGTCGAGAAGATCCGCGACGGCATCGACGATTCCATTCCGCGGAGCCTCGTCTTCAACGACCTGCCGACGATGCGTGAGAGCTTCGTGATGCTCCGCGGCGCCTACGACAAGCCGGGCGAGAAGGTCACCCGCGGCACGCCCGCCTTCCTGCCGCCGCTCGCGGTGCCGGAAGGCCGGGCGCCCTCGCGGCTCGACCTCGCCAAGTGGCTCGTGTCAGACGAGCATCCGCTCACGGCCCGCGTGGCGGCCAACCGTCTCTGGCAGCAATTCTTCGGCACGGGCCTCGTGAAGACGCACGAAGACTTCGGCCTCCAGGGCGAGCCGCCGAGCCATCCCGAACTGCTCGACTGGCTCGCGGCCGAGTATCGCGACGGCGGCTGGGACACGCGGAAGCTCGTGCGGCTGATCGTCACGAGCGACGCCTTCAGGCGGTCGGGCGCGGTGCAGCCGCAGCAGATCGCCCGCGATCCCGAGAACAGACTCCTGGCGCGGGGCCCGCGGATCCGGCTCGACGCCGAGCAGATCCGCGACCAGACGCTTTTCGTGTCGGGGCTGCTCGTGCCCGCGTTGGGCGGCCGCGGCGTGAAGCCCTACCAGCCCGACAACATCTGGGAGCCGGTCGGGTATGCCCTGTCCAACACGCGAAACTACTATAGGGACTCGGGCGAGTCGCTCTATCGTCGCAGCCTTTATACGTTTCTGAAGCGGACGGCCCCGCCCCCGTTCATGTCGAACTTCGACGCCCCGAGCCGCGAGGCCTTCTGCGGCCGCCGCGAGCGGAGCAACACGCCCCTCCAGGCCCTGCAGCTTTTGAACGACGAGCAGCATGTGGAGGCGGCGCGGACGCTGGCCGCCCGGGCACTCGCCGCGAGCGCCACCGATGACGCCGGCCGGATCGCCTGGCTCTTCCAAGCCGTGCTCGCCCGCGGGCCGGAGCCGCGCGAGGCCAAGGTGGTGGCCGAGTCGCTCGCCGCCCACCGCGAGGAATACGCGGCCGATGCCGCCGCCGCCGAAAAACTGATCCGCGTCGGTGAATCGGAACCGCCGGGCCACGTCGAGCCGGCCGAAATGGCTGCGTGGACGCTCGTGGCCAACACGCTCTTGAATCTCGACGAAGCCCTCACCCGGAATTGACACCATGCACGGCATGAATATCTCCCTCGATGCGTTTCGCACCGCGATGGCCCGTCGGGCGTTTCTGCGCGGCTCCGGCGTGGGCGTGGGGGCGGCCGCCCTGTCGCTGCTCGAGTCGCGGGCCTTCGGGGAGGCGGCCGCGACCGCCCCGGCCGGCTCGCCGAAGCCCGGCCGCGTCCACCCGCCGCTGCCGGGGCTGCCCCACCATGCCCCGAAGGCGAAGCACGTCATCTACATCCACACCAACGGCGGCCCCTCGCAGATCGACCTCTGGGACTACAAGCCGAAGCTCGCCGACTACTTCGACAAGGACATACCGGCAAGTGTTCGCGGCGAGCAGCGGATCACGACGATGACGAGCGGCCAGTCGCGGCTGCCGGTGGCGCCGTCGAAGTTCAAGTTCGAGCAGGTCGGGAAGTGCGGCCGCTGGATCTGCACGGAGCTTCTGCCCCACACGGCGAAGGTGGTCGACAAGATCGCGCTGGTGAAGACCGTCCACACCAACGCGATCAATCACGACCCGGCCAACACGTTCGTCATGACCGGCAGCGAGGTGCCGGGCAAGGCGAGCCTCGGCAGCTGGCTCTCCTATGGCCTGGGAAGCGAGAGCGACGACCTGCCCGCCTTCGTCGTCTTCACGCCGCTGCCCGACATCAACCCCTCGCAGGCGATCTTCACGCGGATGTGGTCGAGCGGGTTTCTGCCGACGCGGC
>JBILKZ010000012.1:0-49992 GCA_044376405.1 Pirellulales bacterium | reverse complement strand
CGGCCTGGCGGTGATGGTGGTGGCTGCCGTAGTGTCGGCCCGACCGCTCGTGACGGTCATCGGCTCTGGCGATCTGGCTCACGAGCCCGCGCGGTTGTTCGCCGCCGCGCAGCAGGCGATCCTGCCGTTGGTGGCCGCTGCCGCGGTGGTGGCCGCCTGCTCCTGGGCGTTTTCCCGCCTGCGGTTCGAACGGCGGATCCGCATGACGCCCCAGGAATACGCCGACGAGGCCCGCAGCATGCAGGCCGACCCGAAGGTGCGATTGATGCGGCAGCAACGCAGGCAGCGTGGCTGAGTGCTCACGGCACCTGGTAGCCGTAGCGGTCGAGAAAGGGACGCCAGCGGCGGGCCACCTCCGCGACGATCCGCGGATCATGGTTGTAGGTGTTCGTGCGGTAGCGTTTCATCGACCGGGCGTGTTCCTCGAGCGGACCTCGCACCCGTTCGAAGTCTCCCAGCCCGAGCCGCTCGTACGACTCGGCCAGTGCTCCCACCGGATCCGCGACGAGATCCTCGTAGCGGATCTCGTGCAGGCGGCCCGCAGGGAGCGCGGCCCTGTCGCGTTCGAAGGCGGCATACATCTCCTCGAACGCGGCAAACACATACGGTTCGAGCGTCTCTCCACGGTCGACCTGCAAGCCCTGCACGTCGTGGAGCGATCGCCACAGCCGCATCGTCGAGGCGAACACCACGAACGGGTCGCGCACCACGTGAAGGAATCGCGCCTCCGGAAACATTTCCGCGAGCACGCCAACCCGGGCGGTGTGCGGCGGGCTCTTGAGCACAGGCCGACGCGGATCGGCCACGGCGAGCATGCCGAGGAACCGACGCAGGGCTGCTCGCCAGCGGTCGAGGTCAGCCGGGGCGAGGCCGGCCACGTCGAGTGCCTGAGGCACGGCGGGGCTCGTGACGGGAAACGCCATGCGGCGGTATGGGGAAGGAGCGCCCATGTTCATGAGGGCAAACTCGTCCTCCTGCGGACGGTCCCAGCCTGCGGCCACGTCATCCATCGGCCGCTTCGACGGAATCATCCAGCCGATCGCGGCGGTCATGAACCATTCTGTGAGCAGGAAATGGCCGGGCGTGAAGCACTGGTAGGTGTTCGGGCAGCAGAACCGATCGTCGAGCATCAGCAATTCGTGCAGGAGCGTCGTGCCCGACCGCCAATGACCGATGATGAACAGGGGTGGCGGCGTGGTCGGCGGAGACCGCAACTGCCGACGGAACCTGGCCGTTGAGAAGGCCTCGGCCACCGAATTGAAGGCCGCGGCGGCCGTGATCGTCACCATCAATCCCCACCTGGTCAGGCTTGCACGCGCGTGATGCTCGGCCACCAGCGGCAGCCACACGCCCAGTGGCATGCCGTGCCAAAATCGCGGACTCCACCACGGATACGCATGGAACTTCTCGGTGGAGGCGGCGGACTTCGGTGCGGAAGGGGGCGTGGAGGCGTGCACGGTTTTCCACCTGACTGATTTCGAGGCTCGAGAACCCGCCACTCTACACAATCACCACGATCAACGTGTGGTGGCCGAATCGTCCCCCTCGGCCACGGCCATGCGTGCTGCCGGCAGCGTGTCGGCCATCGCCGACACGAGTTCGTCGGCTGACGGGCAGCCCGTCCAGCGACGACACTCGTTCCCCTCGGAGGTCGCCACGACCACCGTCGGAAACTCCTTGACGCCAAACCTTCGGCAGTCGGTGGCGTGCCGATCGGCATCAACCATGACGCAGACGAACTGCCGGGAAAGCCCCACGAGCCTTCGATCGATCAGCGCGCTTTGGGCAAACTCCGCGCACCAGTGGCACCAGGCTGCCCGGAAGACCACGAGCATCGGCCTGTTTTCCGCGGTGGCCCGCCGCCGGCCAGCTTCATATCCCTCCACGTACTCAATGGCGTTTCCCGACTCCGGCGGCGTGGCCGTGAGACGCACCGAGCGTGGGGAGGGCGATTCCACCACCTCGTCGCGGATTTCGAATCCCCCCCAGACAACCAGCACCGCGAGCAGTGCCGCCAGTCCCGCCATCCAGCGGCCGATCGGATTGGGAAGGGGGGTGTTGGGCATCGGAAAACCGGCTGGGAGAGCATTCACAGCAGAACCTTTACGGCCACCGCCTTCAGACGGCAAGTCCGGTCGCCCCCCGCTTTGGTATGGGGACTACGGAGGATGGGGCAATCCGCGGGAGCCGGGCTTTTCGTGGTGGGTGGGCCGGGGCGATCTCCACCCCGGAAAGCGTTGTGTCTGCCGCACCGAAAACCTATGGTTCTGCCTCCGTTCCCAGCCCCTCCGCACCGCATGTCGGGCAGCCCAGGCTGCCGGCTCCATGGCCAGAGTTTCCATCACCGCTGCATGCGGAATCGCTGCCGCTCTCGTGGTGGGATCGGGCTGCCGGCTGATTCCCCGTTCGGGCCCCGTGCCGCAGGAGGTCGCCGACGCCCGCCGCCTCTGCAACGAGGGCCTGTCCGCTGCAGACCGCAAGGACCTGCTACGGGCCGAGGGGCTCCTCGAGCAGGCGGTGAAGAACTGCCCCACCGACGTCGACGCGCGACGGCACTACGCCGACGTGCTCTGGCAACGAGGCGAACGGATGGCGGCGGTGACCCAGATCGCCGAGGCGTTGCGGCTCTCGCCTGGCGACACCACCCTCTGCATCGATGGCGGCCGGATGTACATGGAACTCGGCTTGCTCGACGACGCCGACCGGTTGTCTCGCGAGGCGGTGCGGGTGGCTCCCCGTTCCGAAAAGTCCTGGCGGCTTCACGGTCAGGTGGCACTCGCCCGGGGCAGGCCCGAGGAAGCATTGGCAGATTTCCACCGGGCCATGGCGATTGCGCCCGATGACCGGGACATCATCCTCGACACCGCGGAGGTCTACCGACGGCTCGGCCGTCCGCAGCGGGCACTCGCGACACTGGCGATCCTCGGCGAAACCTATGCGCCGAACCAGACGCCCTCGCAGGTGCTGGTGCTCGAGGGCATGGCCCAGGAGGCGCTCGACCGCCCCACCGATGCGATCGAGAGCTACCGGCAGGCCGTGGCCCGTGGTCTCCAGTCACAGGATATCGCCACGCGGCTCGAGAAGCTGGAGCATGAGGCGGCGGAAGGCCATCCACAGACCGCCGTAGCGGAGGCGCCGGCGGACGTTTTGCGGCAGTAACCCCCCAAAAAGTTCATCGCCGGTGTTCTTCGCCAGCCTCACTCGCCAGTCGTGGTTCGACCGGTCAGCAGGTCGAAGGCACCGATCGCCGGCACAAGCATCGCCAGTGTGGCAAACCCGTAGGCTGTGGCCGCCACCAGAAACACCTGCAAGGCGTTGCCCTGGAGGAAGCCCGTGATCGCCACGAACGTGAGCGCCGGCAAGAGCGCCGAGGCCCAGCCGATCGCCGGCGATGGATTGCGCGCCGACAACGCGGCATAGAGGCCGATCGCACCGCCGACGATGACCGCCAGGAATGGCGCCAGTTGCAGTTCAAAGCTCGACCCAAACGCGACCATGATTCGCATCGCCGTGGACACCCCCACAAACAGAAACGCCACGGTGCCCAGCGCCACGGCGATCGCCCGCCGCGACGACGCATGGGAGAGGCCAGCATGCAGGCCGAGCACGGCTGCGAAGAACAAGAGCAGGGCGAGCCCGAGCGCCATGTAGATCGCGTTTTCGATGGTCGTGATCCGTGTCGCCGCCAACGCGCCGCAGAGCACGAGCGGCAGGAGCACGATCTCGCGGGCCGCCGTCAACACGCCAAACAGCTTGCCCCAGACGAACTCGGAAGGCTCCAAGTCGGTGACGAGCAGCACGTCGAGCGCCCCCCGGTCGCGTTCGGTGGTGATGCTCGTGACGGCCATCGCGGCCACCGCCAGCAGGCTGGCCAGCGCCATCGGCACCACGGCCACCGCCACGGCGAGCCCGTCGGGCCGCGGCCGCCGGGCCTCGGCCACGATGCCGGCGACCGCGGCCGCGAAGAGCAGGAGCCAGGCAAGACGCACCAGCAGCATCGCCTTGCCGTGCGCCCTGGTGCAGATTTCCCGCCAGAGCACCGGGTTGTCCCAGACCACCCGCGACGGCCGCTTCGCCAAGACCGCACGGGCGGCACTGCCCGCCGCCTCAGGCTGTCGCCGCACCTCCTGGGTCGTGTTCCAGGCCCGCACCCGGCTCACTGCCACGATGTTGGCCACGACGATCAACGCCGCCGAGACGGCGAGGAACGGCAGCAGTGTGTTGCCACCGGTGGGTGTGATCGCTGCAAACACCGCCCGGGCCGGCGACACCTGCGCGCCGACGGCCTCCCCGAACCGGCCGGCGACCACCTCGCCGATCGCCACCCACGCCACGAGTGCAAAGGTGGTGATGGCCAACGCCTGAAACGTGGTGTCTTTCCAGAAGGCGATGCACGTGGCCACGCTCGCCGCGGCCAACGCCGCCGCCACGGTCACCACGAAGAGGCGGACCAGTTGCGGCATGGTGATGCCGCCGAACAGCGACGCGATGACAAAGACCGGCACCGCTGCCAGAAGAAGCAGCATCACGCGGAGGAGGCTGCCTGCCAGCTTGCCCAGCACGAGCTGTCCGTCGCTGAGCCGGCTGATGAGCAGGAGCTCGAGCGTGCGGCGATCTTTTTCCGAGGTCACGGCCACGGTGCTGGTCATCGCGGCGGCGAGCATGGCCAGAGAGAGCTGCAGCGGCGCCAGGATCCGCAGCAGCGTGGCTCCGAATCGGGCGGTGTCGCCGGCCGTGGTGACCGCCTGTGTTCCGGTGACCACCAGCCAGCATGTGGCTACGATGCCCAGCAGTGCGCCGCAATAGACGGCCCGGGCCACGAATAGCCCCCGTGCCCGCGGCACCGCCTGCACCTCTCGTTCGAAGACAGCACCCAGCATCGATTCTCTCCCGTCCGTACCACGACGAAACGTGGTACCATTCGGCCTCCGCCGATACAGTAGCAGACTCCGCCCGAATCTCGTATCGACGCGATCACTTGGACGCGATCACTGGACGCGAACGTTTGGGCGGGCCCCTCCGTTGGAGATCCTCCCCATGGTCAGGCGATCCGCACCGTTTTGTGTCTTCCGTCTTGTTGCCCTGGCAGTCGTCTTGCTGCCTGCTTTCGTGGGGGCGAGCCTTGCCCACGGGCAGATCACGGCCCAGACGCTCGTCGGCAAGGCCGTCTCGGACGACGCCCAGTATGGCGACATCAATAACGCCATCGGCCGCTTTCGCGACCGCGACATCGTCGGCTGCCGGGCGCTCCTGGAGCGGGCACGGTCGAACAATGCCAAGCTGCCCCCCCCGGGGGTGATGATGTCGGTGCTCTGGCTGGGCGTGAACCAGTTGCAGCCGGCGCGGGCCGAGTTGGAAGACACCGCGGTCAAGTTTCCCGGCGACCCGGAGCCCTACTTGATGCTGGGCGACCTGGCATTCCAAGAGCGTCGCATCACCGACGCGGACGTGCTGTTTTCGAAGGCGACGGAACTCACCACCGCGTTCACCGAGAATGCCAAGAGGAAGCGTGACTTCGAGATCCGCTGCCATGCCGGCAGCGGCGCCGTGGCCGAGTCGCGGAAGCAGTGGGATACGGCGCAGAAGCACCTCGCAGGCTGGCTCGAACTCGATCCCGACAATGCCAGCGCCCGCCAGCGGCTGGGGATCGTGCTGTTTCAGCTTGGCAAGCAGCAGGAGGCGTTGGCCGAGTTTCGCGAGGCGAAAAAGCTCGATGAAAAAGCTGTCCATCCGGAGCTGGCGATGGCCCGGCTCTACGACGATGCCAAGCAACGCGACACGGCCAAGAAGCTGATCGAACAGGCCGTCAAGTCGGCGCCGCAGGATCCTGCCGTGCTGCTTGCCACATCGCAGTGGTATCTGGGGCAGAACGATCTTCCGGCGGCCACCCTCAACGCCGAAACCGCGATCAAGCTCGATCCCAAGAGCCTGGAGGCGAAGGTCGTCCGCGGGGCGATCGCCCGTGTCGCCCGCGACTACAAGACGGCCGAGAGGTACTTCAACGAGGCGCACGTGCAGTCGCCAGGCAACTTCCCGGCGAGCAATTCACTGGCACTGGTGCTGGTGGAGACCGATGACAAAGAGTCGCGGCAGCGGGCCCTGGAGATGTCCGAGGCCAACGTCGCGATGCACCGCGATGGATCGCCCAATCAGGCCAGCGCGCTCACCACGCTGGCATGGGTCTACTACAAGCTCGGCCGCCGCGAGGATGCCGAGAAGATTCTCTCGCAGATTTCACAGAACAATCAGCTCACGACCGACGGCGCCTACTACGTGGCCAAGTTGCTCGTCGACCGCGGCGAGAAGGAACGTGCCCGGAAGATCCTCGAGGATGTGCTCACCAACGAGTCGATGTTCGCCACGCGCGCAGATGCCGTCGACCTGCTCGCCACGCTCAAGAAAACGTCTGGCAACTAGCCGGCTTTGGTCGGCCTACGGTTCCTGCACAGGAGCAGCCGGCACCGGCATGGTCATCGGCTGCTGCGGCATGGCGCGGATGATGATGCCACCCGGCTTGGTCGGCACGCCCGTTGGGCCCAGCCGTACGGCGGATCCGGGACCTGCCTGCATGGCCCGTCGTCGCGCTCGGAGCCGATCGCTCCGCAGGGGAATGCCCGGATAGGCCTCAATCGGCACCTCGAGGTTGGGCAGGCCGATGCGGCTGCCGTCGCCGAAGTAGGTGAACATCTCGATCCCGCTGGCAGCGGAGGGCATGACCGCAGCGGCCGCGGCAAAGAGCAGGACCGGCAGGCACAGGGTCGTACGTACCCGTACCGAGAGCGGGAGATTCATGATGGGTGTCCAGCGAGTGGGGTCCGGCCGGCCAAGGCGGTGCCCTCACCCACCTATTCGGCATCGGGCCACCCTGCCGTCGCGGCATTCTTCCGCCCCCCGAGCGACCGGCACGATCGTCATGCAACCGCCTGCTAGGCTTGGCATCATGCCCATGCTGCCAGCCACACTCATCCACACCGCCGCCTGTGTCGCCGCCGGCCTCGCCGCGGCGGTGTCGGCGTGGGGCGTCTTTCTGGTTCGTGGCTCCACGGCCGTGCCGGCCGCCTTCTGGTCGGTGGCGGCCTGCCTCAGCTTCGCTGTGGAGATGGGGGCGCGGGCAGCCGGGGGCCTCGACGACCCGGCCACGGGGGCGGCGGCCCGTCTGGCCGTGGTGTCGCTGTCGCTCTGCCCGTCGATGTCGCTGTTGGGCGCGAAGCGGCCGCAGCACGGCGTGTGGCAGCTGATCGTGGCCACACTGGCCGTGGTGCTGGCGATGCCGGCGGCCACCGCGTTGCTCATGCGGCCGGGCAGTCTGCCCGACCTCCACCTGCTCGAGCGGTGTTTCATGCCGCTGCTGGTGCTCGTTGGCTGGATGAATTTTGCTGGCACGCGGCGAGCGGCCGCAGTCAGTTGCGTTGCCGCTGCCCAACTGCTCCTGCTGCGGGGCTTTCTGCCCGGCATGGCGATGGATGGGCCGCTGAATGCCGCGACGGCCGGTGGCACAGACGCTGCGGCCGCGGGGCTGCTGCTGGTCGGCACGCTGCTGGCAGCGGTGCAGGCCTGCACGAGCCGGGGCCGACGAACCCGCCTTGGCGATCAGCCGCCCGCCGCGGGCCACGCGGTTGCGGCCATCATCGATCCGTCTTTTCTTGCCTTGCGCGAGACGCTCGGCGCCGCCTGGATTTTGCGGATCGCCGAACGCTTCGACACGGTGGCGGCCACCCGCGGCTGGCCCTGCCGGCTCCGGTTTGGCGGACTCGAGAGTGGCGGCGATCCGGGTGACACGTTCTGGCATCGCGACGCCCTGCGGGCCTTCCGAGCGCTCGCGAGGCGGTTTGTCTCGGATGCCTGGCTCGCCCGGCACGGCTGGCGCGGCTGGCGCGGCTGGCACGATGCGGAACACCCGTCGCCTCGGGGACCTTGACGCCTGCGTTGTCCCACTCGGTTTTTCGGCTTGTGCGGGTGTGTCCTCCAAAAAAACGAGCGTGTCCTCGCGTCACGAATGGCCCCCGCGGGGGTAGGGCTGTAGACTTGCCGGCTCGACGTGTTCCGCGGCACCAGCCGCAGGGATGTTCGTCGGCGTTTCTATCGTCTTTTCCCAGGAGCCTCCCATGGCCGAAGAGTCCCGTCCCGCCGAGCCGATGCCCGTGCCCGTCGATGAGTCGCACATTGCCGCCGCCTACGCCAACTTCTGCCGCGTGACCGGCACGCCCGAGGAGTTGATCGTCGACTTTGGCCTCAACAAACAGGTGGCCGGCACCTCGCCCGACACCATCCAACTCACGCAGCGGATCATCGTCAATTTCTTCACGGCGAAGCGTCTGGCGGCGGCCCTGGCGATGGCGGTTGCGCGGCACGAGCAGGCCTTCGGCAATCTCGAGACCGACGTGCAGCGGCGAATCGTGCACCAGCCGACCTCAAGGGCATGAATGGATTGAGTCGGGTCAGCGACAAGTCGGCTATGATCAGGGGGGCGTGCCATGCACGCTCCCCGATCATGGCTGACGCACGATGACGCACGATGACGCACGAACGCGAATGGGGCCGAACTGAATCCAGATGAGCATCGACGAGACTGTCGAAATAGAGCGGGCACGCAGCCAGATCCGGGCGCTCGTCGCCGAGATCGAGCAGCTCGCGCGAACCGACGCTGCTGAGGCCGAGTTCTTTCGTGGTTTGCTCGAGCGCGTGCTCGTGGCAATGGAGGCGGTGGCCGGGCTCGTTTGGCTTGTGGGCGAAGGTGGCCGGGTCGAGCCGATCTGCCATGCCGGCGTTGAGCACACCGGCATCGCGGCCACCCCCGAGACTCAGGCCGCCCACGGGGCGCTCGTGCAGGCGCTCGTGCAGAGCCCCACGGGCCTGCTCGTGCCCCCGCATTCGGAGCTCGGCGCGGGCGGTGCCGCGGGTGGCACGGTCGCGGCCAACGATTCCGGGCTCCTCGTGATTGCGGCGCCGATCGACCGCGGGGGCGTCCGGGCCGGCCTGATCGAGGTGTTTCACCAGCAGAATCTGCCCGACGTGGAGCGGGGCTACCTGTCGTTTCTCGAGCAGGTGTCGGCCGTGGCCGGCGACTATCTCGACCGGCGGCAGCTCAAGACGCTCGACACCCAGCAGACCGCGCTCACGCAGGTGGAGCGGTTCAGCCGGGCCGTGCATGAATCACTCGACCCCGTGGCCACGGCCTTCGTGCTTGCCAACGAGGCGCGGCGGATCATCGGCTGCGATCGCGTGAGCGTGCTCGTGCGGCGGCGACGGAAGCTGCGGTTGGAGGCGGTGAGCGGCCAGGAGTCGGTGGAGCGGCGGGCCTCGGCCGTGCAGGCCATCGAGTCGCTCGTTCGCGTCGTCGCCACGGCGGGCGATCCGCTCTGGCACCCCGATCCATCCAAGGAACTCCCGCCACAGATCGAGGAGGAACTGGAGCATTACATCGACGAATCCCATGCCACGGCGCTGGCGATCATTCCGCTGGAGAAGCCGCGGCCCACGCCGGTGGTGAAGCCCGGCGGCGTCGATGCGGTGGCGGTGGCGCGGGCGGAGGCGCCGATTGGAACGGCCCCCGAGCCGATCGGCGCCATCGTGGCCGAATGGTTCTCGTCGAGCAGCTTCGACGCCGGCAAGCGGGCCCGCGTCGACCTCGTTGCCGAGCATGGCAAGGTGGCGATCGCGAATGCCCTCACCCACACCGGCCTGCCGTTCTACGGGCTGATCGACCTGATGGGGAAATCGCGGGTGCTGACGACGGCCCGCAATCTGCCGCGGACGGTGTTGGCCGCCCTGTCGGCGCTGGCGGCGGTCTTGGCGCTCATCCTCATCCCGGCCGAACTGCGGCTGGAGGGGAAGGGCACGCTCGAACCGGTCCACCGCCGCGACGTCTTTGCGGGAATCGATGGCGTCGTCGAGAAGCTGGAGCCCGGCCTCGAGCATGGTGCCGGCGTGAAACAGGAGCAGCTGCTGGCCACGCTCCGCAACACCGACCTGGAAGTGGCGCTCACCGACGTGCTCGGCCGCAAGGCTTCGAGCGAGGAGCAACTCGTGGCCACGCGGCGGGCCCTTCTGGAAGACAAGAAGATCTCGGCCGATGAGAAGACCCGCCTCTCCGGCCGGGCGGCCCAGCTGCAGCGCGAGATCGAGAGCCTCGAGCAGCAGCGGAAGCTCTACGAAACGAAGAAGCACGACCTCGAGGTACGCAGTCCGATCGACGGCGTGATCGTCACCTGGCAGGTTCGCGACCGGCTTACACTCCGCCCTGTGGAGAAGGGCCAGTCTCTGATGAGCATCGCCGACAAGACCGGCCCCTGGGAGTTGGAAGTGCACATGCCGGACGACCGGCTGGGCCACATCAATCGGGCCGCCCTCGTCGCGAAGCAGGCGGGCCGCGAGCTGACGGTCGATTACATCCTGGCCACCGATCCCGGCACCCGGCACTATGGGCTGGTGAAGGAGATCCACGAGCAGGCTGAGGTGCGTGGCGAGGCGGGCAACACCGTGCTGGTGCGGGTGACGATCGACCCGGAGCGGCACGAGAAGGAGGAACTGGGGGCCGGCGCCACGGTCACCGCCCGGATCGCCTGTGGCAAGCGTCCGCTGGGTTATGTCTGGTTTCACGACGTGCTGGCGTTCATCCAGTCGCAGATCCTGTTCCGACTCTGGTAGGGAGCCTTCATGGCACGCATTTTGTCCACGCTTCGCTTTTGCATGCTCGCCATCGCCCCGGCCTTGTTTCCGGTGGCCGTGTCGCGGGCTGCCGACGGTGATCCGGTGCTGGAGCGGTGCCTTGTCTCGCTCATGGAGGAGGCGAAGGTGCCGGCCCGCGAGGCTGGCGTGCTCGAGGAACTGCTGGCCCGCGAGGGCGATGTGGTGAAGCGGGGCGACGTGATCGCCAAGATCGACGACAACCAGCCGCAGATGGAACGCCGCAAGGCGAAGGCTGAGCACGATCAGGCCGTCTCCAAGGCGGAGAGCGACGTGGACGTTCGCTACGCCGTGGCCGCCGAGAAGGTCGCGCAGATCGAATACGAGAAGGCGGCCGAGTCGGATCGGAAGGTCCCCGGGAGCGTGACTCGCGTGGAGCTCAACCGGCTGCAGCTCAATGAGCAGAAGAGCGAATTGCAGATCGAGCAGGCGCAGCTGGAGAAGAAGGTCTCGACGATGGCGGCGATCTCCAAGGCGGTCGAGGTCGATGCTGCTGAAAACGCCATCGAACGTCGTCTCATCAAGTCGCCGCTCGACGGCGTGGTGGTGCAGCTGTTTCCGCATCAAGGGGAATGGATGCAGCCGGGCGATCCGTTGGCCCGCGTGGTCCGCGCCGACAAGCTACGGGTGGAGGCCTACGTCGATTCGACCCGATGGAATCCGGAGCAGGTCCGCGACCGGCCGGTGACGGCGGAGGTGGTGCTGGCCGACAACCGCCGGGAGCAGTTCAAGGGGCGGATCGTGTTCACCAGTCCGATCGTGGAGAGCGGGGGCGACTACCGGGTGTTTGCCGAGGTGGAAAACCGGCAGATCGAAGGCACGCAGCAATGGCTTCTGCGAGCCGGCCAGACCGCCACGCTCGTGATCCACTCCAAGGAATCCCCGCTGCCCCCGGTCCGTAAGTAGAGCGGCGCGTTTATGGCCACCGCCGACGCCTTTCGTTCGAGCACCACGCGGCCGGTCGGCCTGCGCCGCAGAGGCGACCTCGTCACCAACCGGCAGTTGCATCAGGGGCAGGCCTGGTGGGTGGTGAAAGACCCGATCTCGCTCTCCTACTTCCGCTTCCGGCCGGAGGAATACGCGCTGCTCGACATGCTCGACGGCGAGGTCAGTCTCGAGCAGCTCAAGGAGCAGTTCGAGGCCCGCTTCCCGCCGCGGCGGATCACACTCGATGAGCTGGCCCGGTTCGTCGCCACGCTCCACCGCAGCGGCCTTGTCATGGGCGACCGACCGGGGCAGGGGCCGCAGCTCTACGAGCGGCGGAAGCAGCGGATCTGGAAGCAGTGGATGGCGTGGCTGGCGAACATCATGTCGCTGCGGTTTCGGGGCATCGATCCCGACTGGATGCTGACGAAGCTCGACCCGTGGTTCGGCTGGCTCTTCTCGCCGCCGGCGATCGTGGCGATGCTGGCCTTCGTGGCCTCGGCAATGCTGCTCGTGCTCGTGAATTTCGACGTCTTCCGCTCGAAGCTGCCCGACTTCCACCAGTTCTTCGCCTCGGGCAACTGGCTCTACCTAGCCGTCGCACTGGCGGTCACGAAAATCCTCCACGAGTTCGGCCACGGCCTCTCCTGCAAGCACTACGGCGGCGAGTGCCACGAAATGGGGATGATGCTGCTGGTGTTCACGCCCTGCCTCTATTGCGACGTGTCAGATAGTTGGATGCTGCCGAGCAAGTGGAAGCGGGCGGCGATCGGAGCGGCGGGGATGTATGTCGAGGTGATCATCGCCTCGATCGCCACCTATCTGTGGTGGAATTCCCACGCGGGCATCTTCAACCAGCTCTGTCTCGACGTGATGTTCGTGTCGAGCGTGTCGACGATCCTGTTCAATGCCAATCCGCTGATGCGGTATGACGGCTACTACATCCTCTCCGACATCCTGGAGATCCCCAACCTGCGGCAGAAGGCCACCTCGATCCTGAGCCGGACCGCCACTCAGTGGTGCCTGGGGATCAAGCAGCCGGAAGATCCCTTCCTGCCGCAGCGGAAGCGAGGGCTCTTTGCCCTCTATGCGGTGGCGTCGAGCCTCTACATGTGGATGGTGTCGGCGTCGATCTTTCTGTTCATGTGGAGCGTGTTCAAACCCTACCGGCTCGAGGTGCTGGGACAGATCCTGGCCGCCGGTGCCCTCTGGGGCTTGGTGATCCGTCCGCTCCAGTCGATGATCAAGTTTCTGAATGTTCCCGGGAGGCGTGACGAAGTGAAGGCTCTCAACGTGACGGTGTCGGGCATCGTGGCGGCGATGGTGTTGGCGGCGATCGCGCTGATTCCGCTGCCGCAGCGGGTGTGGTGTGCCGCCGAGCTGCGGCCGCGGGGCGAGGAGATGGTCTACGTGACGGTGGCTGGGCGGTTGGAAAGTCTGGCGGTGAAGGCCGGTGATATCGTGAAGAAGGGGCAGGAACTGGCCCGGATGTCGAGCATCGATCTCGATCTCGCGATCGCGGATCTGGAGGGGAAGGCCTCGCAGTCGCGTGCCCGGCTCAACAGTCTCGAGCGGGAGCGGTTCACCGATCCTGCGGCGGGCCTGGAGATCGGCACGGTGGAGGAGTCGCTCAAGAGCGTCGAGGAGCAGCTGGCGAAGAAGCAAAAAGATCGGGAGGAGCTCGTGCTGGTGGCGCCCCGTGACGGCGTCGTGCTGCCGTCCACGAGCATGCCGCCCTCGAAGGAGGCGATGGCCGCGGGCAAGCTGCCGGGCTGGTCGGGCAGTCCGCTCAACAAGAAGAACCTGGGGGCGACGTTCACCGAGGGCACGGTGCTCTGCATGGTGGGGGAGGCGGAGAAGCTCGAGGGGGTGATGGTGGTGGACCAGTCGGAGGTGGAGTTCATCACGCGTGGCCAGCCGGTTGACCTGAAGCTCGACGCGTTCCCGTGGCGGACGTTCACGGGCACGGTGGACGAACTGGCGGAGACCCACATCGAGACCGGCTCCGAGCGGCTCAGCGTGAAGGCGGGCGGCCAGGTGCCGACCAAAACCGACGACTCTGGCCGTGAATCACCGATCTCGACGAGCTACGAGGCGATGACCTCGCTCGACGATCCCGACGGCGTGCTGACCCCTGGCATGCGGGGCACGGCACGGATCAAGGTGGGTAGTCGCACGGTGGGGCAGTGGCTCCTGCGGCTCCTCTGGCAGACGTTTAATTTCAAGATGTGATCCGCCCGCCGTGTTCCGGGCCTTCCCCATACAAGCCCCCGGCGCAAGCCGGGGGATGAGTCGCACGGGCCTGATCCCGGTTGGTGGCGATCCCGTCGCTCACGCTCATTCCATACAAGCCCCCGGCGCAAGCCGGGGGATGTCGGAGATGGCGACGCTCCCATGTTGCGTGATCCCGTCGCTCACGCGAATCCCATACAAGCCCCCGGCGCAAGCCGGGGGATATGAGCAACGGTGAGGCTCGCGTGTTGCGTGATCCCGTCGCTGGCGCTCAGGGCTTTTATGAACGGAGGGCGCTGCTGGTACGATGCCTCCCATGCCCACGCTCGATCGGATCACGATCTACCCCGTCAAAAGCCTCGACGGCATCGACGTCGACGCATGCGGCGTGCTGAATTCCGGTGGCCTCGAGCACGATCGTCGCTGGCGGCTCGTCGACATGGATGGCCGCGTGCTCAATGCCAAGCGTTCGCCGCTGTTTCATGCGATCCGGGCGGAGTACGAAATCGATGAGCGGCTGGTCACGCTCTGGGTCGATCCGGCGGCGGTCAAGGCCGCAGCACTTTCTGTGGCCGATCTCGACCGGCTCCGCGGGATGGCTGGGAGCCCCGGTGGCCAAGTGATCCGCGACTCGTTTCACCTGGTTCCGGGGCAGGGGGGGCCGTGCGAGTGGCTCTCGGAAGTCTTTGGTATGAGCGTGCTGTTACAGGAAAGGGCCGACGGTGGGTTTCCCGACGATCGCGATGCCTCGGGGCCAACGCTCGTGGCTACCGCAACGCTTGCGGAAGTGGCCCGCTGGTTTGGCTTCGACCTTGCTGAATCGCGGCGGCGGTTTCGGGTGAATCTCGAGCTTGGAGGCTGCGATGCCTTCTGGGAAGACACGCTGGCGAGCCCCGCGCGGCCGGACCTGCAGCCGTCGCTTCTCGACCTGCCGCCCGAACTGCCGGTCGATCCCTATGCCGACCTGCCGCCGCCTGAGCCGCGGGAGTTTTCAATTGGCGACGCGCGGTTCATCGCGACGAACGTCTGCCGCCGGTGCGTGGTGCCGACGCGGGACAGTCGCACGGGCATGGTGACGGAGCATTTCCGCGACGCGTTCGAGGCGCGGCGGAGCCGCGGGATGCGTGCGGATGTCGATACGGCTGCGTGGGGCACGCTCTACCGGCTGGGGGCGAATACAACGCTGGAGAGCAAACCGGTGGCGATTTCCGTCGGGAGCGGAGTCATGCCCACGTCGGCATAGGTTCTCCAGCGAGCTGAGTGTAAGGCCGGATCACGGCATACCCATTATTTGCCGCCCCCTCACTGGCAGGATATGCTGCCCAGCCAGAGATCGTGGCTGAGGAGGAGACCCCATGCAAAAAGCCCAGGCACTGCGACTCCCGCGACGCCGCTTCGGCTGCGGAGTTGAACAACTGGAGCGTCGGGATTGCCCGGCAGCCCTTTCGATCGCGAATGTCGCTCTGTCCGAGGGCACAAACGCGTCGCCGGTCGCCCGGTTCGTCGTCTCCCTCTCCAAGCCGGCAACCACCGCCGTGACGGTGAACTGGGCGACGGCAGATGGCACTGCCACGGTCGCTGGCGATGACTACAGGGCATCCTCGGGGACACTTGTTTTCGCGCGTGGCCAACTTTCCAAAACCGTCAGCGTTTACGTCCGCGGCGATGCCACTGTTGAACAGGACGAAAGTTTCGGCGTCGTCCTTTCGAATGCCGTGGGTGCAACGATCGACAAAGCGACCGCTACCGCGACCATTCGCAACGACGACGCCGTGCAAGTGGTGATCCCGTCGCTGTCCATCGGCGACACGCAGTTGCTCGAGCGGAATCGCGGCAGGTCGGAAGCTCGCTTCACGGTCACGCTCTCCCAGGCGACGAGCATACCGGTGGCGGTCCGCTGTGCGACGATCAATGGAACCGCAACAGTCGCCGATGGCGATTATGTCGCCACCTCGGTGAGACTCGTCTTTGCGCCCGGGGAAACCTCGAAGACGGTGGCAGTGAGCGTGCCGGGTGACACCAGGATCGAGTCTGACGAGACTTTCGGCCTGGTGCTGACCGGGCCAACCGGTGCGAGCATCGCGAAATCGACGGGCATCGCAACGATCCTCAACGACGACTTAGCCCCGCGTCCACAGGCTGTGGTGTCGGTCGAGAGCACGGCGGTTGTCGAGGGGAATGGTGGCTCGGAACCCCCTGTGTTTGCTTCATTTACCGTCAAACTTTCCAGAACGGCGGATTCGGCGGTGGCGGTGGCCTACCGCACGGTCGACGGCACGGCGACGGCCCGCCAGAACGACTATCAGTCGACGAGCGGAGTCCTGAACTTCAGCGTCGGCGAAACGACGAAAACGATCCTGATCCCCGTGATCGGCGACACCAATGCAGAGAGCGACGAAACGTTCTCGCTCGTGCTCGTTTCGGCGACGGGTGCTCTTTTCGACCGCACGCCCGTCAAGGCTACGATCGTCGACGACGACACGCCTGCAGAAGTCAGGGTCGTTGGCGTCGGAGTGACGGAAGGAAACACGGGGTTCGCGACGGAGTCATTCGTGATCTCGTTGAATCGACCGTCGGATCAGCCCCTCGTTGTAACGTACGCCACGCGGGATGGAACGGCGACGGTGGCCGACTCCGACTATGTCGCGGTGAGCGGCAGCGTGACCTTTGCGCCCGGCGAGACCGAGAAGACGATCCCCGTTTCGGTCGTGGGCGACACGCGGGCGGAAGCTAACGAGACTTTCTTCCTCGATCTGTCCTCGGCCGACCGTGCAGCGATCCTCGAGGGGACGGGAACAGCCACCATCCTCAACGACGACGCTGGCGAGGCGAGCGGGTTTCAAATTACCGTTGAATACACGGGCACCGTTCGCCAGAGCATCAGGGATGCCTGCGACTGGGCGGCCCAGCGATGGTCTCAGGTCATCACCGGCGACCTGCCCGACGTGTTCGATTCGCAACGCGGAGTGTCGGTGGACGACCTGCGGATCACGGTGCAGGAAGGGTTGCTCCGTGGCGGAAACGGCTCTGGCGGAGCGCTCGCGAACGCAGGTCCGGTGGCATTCCGGCCAGGTATCGCCGGCCTGCCGTGGGATGCCGTAGCAGGCATTGACCCCTACGACGCTTCGGATCCGCAGCTCAGAAACATCGTTCTCCATGAATTCGGACATGCGCTCGGGTTCGGCATTTCCGGAGACGGTCTGCCGAACTTCTACAGTCGCTTCGTCGTGGGCGACGGCTTTACGGGGTCCAACGCCCTGCAGGCCTACCGTTCGCTGTTCGGCAATTCCGCCACGGCTGTGCCGCTCGAGACCGGCGGTGGTGCCGGTACGGTAGGGGCGCATTGGCGGGAATCCGTGCTGAGAACCGAACTCATGACCGGCTACTCGGAAGCCCCCGGCGTGACCATGGCGTTGAGTTCCATCACCGTCGGTGCGATGCAGGACATGGGCTACGTCGTAAACCCCGCGGCAGCCGACCCCTACACGGCCCCGGGTCAGTCGTCACCCCAGGGGCAGCAGTTGAGTCGATTCGAAGTGGCCGCCTTGGCGGTCCTATCGACGGGCAAAGCTGCTTCGTGGTCGGGCGAGTGGACGGCCACTAGGAGTGCAGTGACAGTGGCCACACCGACGCTCACCGGGCCGTCTTCGACGAACCGGCCCGCGGTGATTTCGGCGACCGAAGATCAGGGGGCCTCGTCCAGGGCGCTCGCTTTTTCGCGGGTCAGTTCTCTCGGGGAGCGACCATTCGTCGGTGGCGCCGACCGGGGCGGTCGGGCTGCGCCGGTGTCGGCATTGGCCTGGAGAACGCTCAGGCCAGCCTAGCTCGACCACCGGACAGTCGTGCAAAAAAGCCCTTAAATCCTGCACTGCCGGGCGGATTGGGAAAAATTCGCCGCCCATAACGCACCAATTGGTTGACCCCTCCGTAGATGGAGGTTAATCAAGATTGACCCCTCTTCTGTGGCACCAGAGCCAGGCGGCCTACGCTCCTGCTTCCGGCCACTTCCAACACATTCCTCGGTCTTCAACGCAAGGGAACAGCCGATGTCGACGTTCGAACGCATGCTGGCGGTATTGAGTGGCGGGGGTGATGGTGGTGCGAGCGGTCTGGCTGCGGCGGTGCGGGCGACCGAAGTGAGCCGCCGACGTGCACGTTCCGGCAGCCGTAGGTCGAAGCCGTCAGCGACCGGCGTTCAGGCTGAATTGCTTGAGCAGCGAATCGCGATGACGGTCAATGCGTTCCCAAATTACGACGTGGCGAGAGCCTCGATGGTAGCGCCTTGGTTCGTCATCACGGGCGACGAGACGGACGGCAAGGCCGATGATGTCTATGTTCAGCAGGTCTCCACCGTCCCGAACGATCTGCTCATCGCCGACAATGCGAGCTTCAACAATCCTTTGAGGCTCGACGCATTCCATGCGGAGGGAACGAACTGGAACGGGACCCCGATCTATTCCCAAATGTATGCGACCAACGGCACCAGGGTCTCGGCCACCGCCCAGGCGACAGATTCCTTTGGTGGACAGCAAAGCACCTTTGTCCTGTCGCAGAGAATACCCGACCAGTCCACCACGCTCCCGGGCGTCATCGGCGGCGTGCTGGGATCACTCGACTACGCCGGGAATCGGTGGAGTTTCACGAACGGAGGCACTGGCAACTCCCTCACGTTCACGCTCGTCACGACCGGGAGCGCGAGTAATCCGGCTCTGATCAGGCCCGTGTTCGGGCAGGTCACCACGGCACAGGGCGGCAGCGCTGGCACCGTGAGCGCCGTGCAGGTCGTTTGGTCGAATCTCGCGTTGGCGGCACCCGGTGTGAGTGGGCCGTCGATTTCGTCGATCACCTACGACACGGCGGCGGCGACAGGCACCACCCCGGCCACGACCCGTACCGAGGCTGGGCTCGGAAGTGCGATCGGTGCGAAGCCCGTCATTCAGTTGCCTGTCACGCCGGTCAATCCCGGCGGTATCGTGCCGGGCACCCTGACCGGCTGGTTGACCGTCGATGGGTATCCCGTCGATTTTCGCATGAACACACTGTTTCCCCGCGTGGCTCAACCAGATCTGGCCGCCATGGGGAGGGTGACCGAGATTCTGTTCAGCAATGCTTCGACGACCGGCACCCCGTCCACCCCGTCGACCACCGGTCAATTCGTCCTCAACGAGTTTACGCCGCAGGCGAAGACGATTACCGTTACGGCCTTTGTGAACACAAACACCGGCAAGCTTTATCTTGAGTGCCGCGACGGCGGCGCCCTCATTGATGATCCGGGCGCGGTCAGTGTGTCGGCACGGTATGCGGTCTACAACCAGGATGCGGTAACCAGCACCTTCACCTTCGCGCCAGGGCACACTATCGACAAGGAGATCTTCGTCGACCTGCTGACGCCGGGGTCATCGATCAAGGTGGACAGCCCGATTAAGCAGGTTGCACAGACGTTAGGCAACGGCGAGCTCTCGCTGCGTGCCACGAATATCGACTTCAATGCCGAAGTCGATGCATTGAGTTTCCTCGATATTGGCTCGACTGACCCCACTCGTGTCAACAGTGTGAACAGGGATGTCATTTCAGGCACCGCGAGCGGCCAGGCCATCGTTGGCGTCAACGGCAGTGTGACGGCGATCGCCGTGGCTCCCGGCTACGGCGGGCAGGGCTATGACGACACTGTCCCGCTCGATGTTCAGTTCGTAGGGGGCTTAGGAGTCGGAGGCACCCCTGCGACCGCCCAGGCATACAGCCGCAACGGCGTCATTGACACCATTGTCGTCACCTATGGGGGGACTGGCTACACATCGCTCCCCACGGTGATCATTCCAGGCCCGCAGGCCACGGACACGTCGGGGAATCCGCGGTTGTTGCAGCCGGCGACGGCATATTCCGAGCAGGTGAACTTCAACGCCAAGGTCACCGCTCCAGCGTATGACATCCGCGTCTCCGACGACCCGAGCACGCTGGCCGTCCAGCGCGGGCGGATGTTCGTGTCATCGACCGGGTCGCTGACGGCGGCTAGCGGCGCGGCGGCTGGCGGCGCGGCGGCAGGGTCTCTCTATGTGCAGGCCGATACGAGCGACGTCTACGTGGAAGGCACGATCAACGCCACCAGTCAGTCGTACCTCTTCCGCAGCCCCGACGTCGCAGGGCCGTTGGCGCCGTTTGTGTTCTCCACCACGTCGCCCCGGACGGGAGCAAGCACGGGCTTGATTCAGGGCGGCACGGTTGCTGTTACGTTAGGAAACGACGTCCTGACGACAGAACAGTCTTCTATTGCGAGCAATACGGTCGATCTTCGCACACACGTCGACTCGCTGAGAATTACCGCCGCCACCAGGAAAGGCGACCCGCTGAGCGGGCCGTTTCCTTACGATCTGACGGTCAACCAGATCAATGTCCTTGACGTCGTAAAGCCCATTAAGTTCGATGCGGTCGCTGCTTCGGGCCGCGGTATCACACTGACCGCCCCTGGTAACATCGAGTTCACCGCCGGGCTAGCGACCTGGGGCGACCTCTCGGTCACCTCCGGAGGCGATTTCAACGTCACTGCACCACTTTCTACTGCCCGGGGCCAGATCGCCATCACCGCCAATGCGGTCACCGTCGGCAATTCCTTGCGGGTGCTCGACTCAGCATACGATGCCACGCGAGACGATATCACGCTGACGACGACGGGTGGAGATTTGAGCCTTACCGGCGCTATTGCCGCGGTCAACAATGTCCGGTTGACCCAACGCAACAAGGCTGGTCAGTCGGGCAGGATTTCGGGGCCGTCAAGAATTGTCGCGAACGGTGTAAGCGTTGAGGCCGAAGGTTCGGCCACGCTGCGGACCGATGTTGTGACTTTGTCTGGTCGAGCGGCCGGAGACTTCACGATCGACGAACTGAATGACATCAGCATTACGTCGCTCCGAGCCCCCGGCCTGGTGACCTTGCGAGCAGCCGGCACCGACCCCGGATCTGACAATCCGTTCACGCCCAACACGATCGCCCTCCAGGCGACTCTCTACGATGTGACAAGTCTGGATGTCTCGGCCCCGCGCGGCAGTGTGACTATCACCACAGACACTTCCAAAACGCTCTCACTCGGAAATGCTGCTGCGATAGCCAACGGCACCGCGACGAGCATGCAGGCTGCAGGACACGTGTCGATCCGCTCGGCCGCCGGCCCCGTCGTCGTCGCGGATGCCCCTGTCGGTGGCGGAAGTGCGATCACAGCCCGGTTTGCATTCGTCGACAATCTTCCGGGGCTCTACAACCAGGGAACCGCCGGCCTTTTCGCAGGCACCTTGACGGGTGCCAATTCTCCTCTTGTGAGCGAAGAAGGTGTGCCGTTGGCTGTGGGCGACCGCATCGTGCTGAGCGGCCAGACCAACCAGAATGAAAATGGCGTCTACGTCGTCACGGTCAAGGGCAGCCTGGGACGCAACTGGCTCTTGACCCGGGCGTCCGATGCCGACACGTCGGGCGAACTCCTCGCGGGCGGTTTCGTGCGGGTGCTGGAGGGACTGTATGCCGATACGGTCTACGGTATCAGCTATGTCCCGACAGTCGGCGAATCGCCTCTGGCAGTGAGCATGGTGCCGAACCGGGCCGGTGCCGAGGCGGTCCGGGTTGCAACGACAAGCACGCTCGCCGGATCGTATGACTCCGGACTGGCCACCATTTCGGCCGCGGGCAGTTTGCCTCTCATCGACGGCGTGTCGCTGTCGGTCGGTGATCGGGTGCTTGTCCGCATGGGCACAGCAGATTCCCCGCCCGCCGGCACGAGCGTTACTCCGCTGCCGGTCTCAGCCGCGAATGGCGTCTACGAGGTCGTTAGCGTGGGTGGAGTAGGTGACACATGGTCGCTCGTTCGGGCGACGAACATTGACTCGGGCTCGGCAATCGAGACGGGCTACGTGATCACCACCGAAGGAAGTTACCGCGCGACTGCGACTGGGCAGGCGTTCGCCGTCTCGTACGAGTCGCTGGGCATTGATCCGCTCAATTTGATGCCACTTGCACCGGAAGTGACAGGAACGGACATCGGCACCGAGGACCCCAACGACGTCACGTCGTTCGTGGTGTCGAGCACGGCTGGATCCAATACAGCGGCCGGTTCACTTGGCAAGACGATCGCCATTCGACAGGCTCTCGGCACGGGGTCGGGCCTGAACCCGACGCCGAAAGTGGATTTCGCGTTCTCGACCAACCTGCCAGGCCTCAACGGAGGAACGGCTGGGGCTATCCGGCTGACGCAGGAACTTCCAGCGATCAGCAAGGCATTCGCGATCAACGGAGCGAACAGGCGGCAGCTTCCGGGTGTCCCAGCAGCCGCGGCGACGGCGATCTCCATTGATGGATCACGGATCACGACGACACGCACCGGCCAGCCAGTAGCCTCTGCGCCAAGCGTCAACGGTATCGAGTTCGTGGATGGTTCGCAGTCGAGCCCGGGCACCGCTGGCGGTTCTGTCGCGAACCTCACCATCGGTGGGTTTGGGAGTGGAGCGGCGGTGAAGATCAACGGTGTACGCGGCATCCATGTCAATAAGGTGGTGCTCGGCCGCAATCCGACAGGCGATCGCCTCGCGAATAAGTTTGGTGTCTTGGCAACCGGCCTGGGGGCGGAAGGCACGGTATCTGGTTCGACCATCGTTGGCAGTACGCAGGCCGGCATCCGCACGGAATCGGGGGCCGCTGGCCTCAGGGTCGTCGGCACGACCGTAGGTGCTTTGAATCAGGGCAACGTGACCGGCATCGAACTCACGGCCGGTTCCACGAGCGTTGGCATCAATCAGGTACTGGACACCAAGTCTGCCATCGTGACGACTCGCGATCTGAACTTCATCACAGTACCCCTGGCCACGGCCGGCAGCCTGCACTTGGGCCAGGCCGTGTCCGGCCCCGGCATTGCATCCGGCACGACCATTGCGGCGATCGATGACGCCACCGTGACGCTTTCCAAAGCCATGACCAGGACTGCGGTCACGAGGGGAATTCGATTTACACCCCCCGCCAGGAATACCGTGCAATACAACTTGACTGGGGTGGAGCTTACTGGCGGTGCCAACGTTGTCACCAATTCCAACATTGGGAACAATGTTTACAGTGGCATTCGCGTGCAGGCGCAGGGCGGCACTCAACGAATCGGGACGACTCCAAGGGTGACTGGCACCAGCAATTCGATTTATGGTAACGGCCGTTATGCCGTGGAGGTGATTGGTGCGGCCCAGAGCATCAGAGGCAACACCTTCGGAGTTCAGGGCAGAAACCAGGGTGGCAACGTTAGCGAAAACGGTGAAGTTGACGCTCTCCCGTATTACCGCCCGATTGGACGATCGAGGATCGACAGAAGCGGCAACCTTCATGCTGTCGTAGCCGCCGTGACCGGGCGCAGAAGGCTGTAGTGCGTCGGTTCGCCGCCTTGATCGTAGGACTGGAGCAAGTGAGGAAGCCAGTCGTCACGGTGAAGGCACCGGAACGTTGAGCGAGGAATCGTAGTTCGGCGGCGGCGGGATCAGGTAGACCGTGTTCGACGTGGATCCCGTCGACAACACGATAGGCAGGGGAACGCTCGCGACACCGGCGGCACCGTTCATACTCTCCAATTGCACCTGATCAAGTGCCTTGATGTTGAGCGTTCCGTACGATGTGTAGCCCGTCCCCGCCGAGCCAGTAATCGTCAACGATCCGGTGGTCTGGATCAGGATATTGCCAACAGAACTGAAGGTTGTCACCTGATTGTTGCTGGTCGTCGTCGTGGCCCCAGTTCCTGAACCCGTCGTCGTAGAGGTTGTGAGCGACTGAGTGCTCTGGGTAGCGATGCCAGGGGTGATCTTGTTGCCAACCACGACGGCATTCATCACGCCGCTGCCTGGCGGAGTCGACGGTGGCGTGGGAGTGCCGACAGCAAGGATGATGCCGTTGGCACCGGAAGGGACTGCGGTTGTCGTGATATCGTTTGAAGTGATCGTGATGTTCGTCGTCCCAGAGTTGGCGACTCCCCAGATGCCGACTGAAGAGTTCTTGAACGAAGACTGGTCGACCTGCACGGTCGATGTGCTCGGACTGCCTGTGCCCGACGTCACGAAGGTGCTGTCCTGCACGTAGACGCCGGCAACGACGTTGTCGCTAAACGTCGAGGTTCCCACGTAGGCATTGCCACCGGCAACATAGACGCCGGAGTTGGACGAGTTGGTGATTTGACTACCAGTCAGTCGGACGCGGGCAGTTTGACCGCCCATGTCGTTTACCATGACGCCCGATCCCGTGGTGTTGTTGATAGTCGAATTCGCAATGTTGACGATCGGCCCAGCAGCACCGGATCCCTGCACGTAGAATCCGTCGTTGGTCATGTTCTGGAGATTCATCTTGGTGAAGTTGAAGGTCGCGTCGTCGCTGTTTGTGATTTCCACGCCAGTCTGGCCAGGACCGTTGCCATAGATTTGGACATCGTTGACCGTGGCGACGGTGCCCGCCGTCCTCCCCACGCCATCGGAGATGCCGATAGTGGACCCTGTGATACGGACATGATCGACGGTCACGTTGGTGGCGCTACCCTGCAAGTTGATTGCTGGTCCGCCCTGGTCATTTTGAATGACCGGATAGGATGCTTGGGCTGTCGTGCTCCACACAGAAATGTTTCCACAGTTTGCGGTGCATAAGGTCAAAGAAGAGCCCTCGCCCACGAGATACTGGTTGTCTGCCTGGAATGTGTAGCCGTCCATGGGGGTGAGGTAGGGGCAGGCGTTTGAGCTGCTACCGATGTGCACGAACACAATGTCGTAGTCGGCCTGGGCGGCGTTTTGGGCCTGCTCAAGAGTGGTAAAGGGGTTTTCCCAGGTGCCGGTGCCGGCCGGCAGCGTGGTCGTCGTGTTGTCGACGTGGTAGACCTTATAGGGCGCGCCGGTTATCGGGTTGAGCGCCTGTACTGGCGCCTGGTGTGCCCGCACAACGTGCTCGTTCCGCATCATCGGCTGCTCCATCTGATCGGGCACGTTGCGTCGTCGCGAGCCGCCCATGCGGTATGTCAGCCGCGCGAAGCCGGTCCAGTCGAAGAAGCTATCGTTGTTGGCCTGGAGTGAGAAATCCCAGTTGCGGATGAGCGTCAGATCCATGCGGGTGTACACACCGCCGAAATACGGCACGATGTCGTTCCCGTTGACGTCGTTGTAGCGGGCGTTACCAAACGCATAGCCACCCACGCTCACCATGCCGGCCCAGTCGGCCAGGCCGGGAATGTAGGCGCCCACTTCGAGGTCGGCACCGGCGAGTCCCGCATTGATGCCGTTCTGGCAGAGCAGCGAGTTGCCCACAAACGGCCCCATGGTCGTGGCCGTGTTGCCGACCGGAATGTAGCCGTTGCTGCGGAGGTTGCCGTAGTCGGTGAGCCACTCAGCCGACACGCCCACCTGGTTGTAGGTCTCGCCACCGCTGAAGACAAAGCTCTGGGGGACACCTTCCGAGTTTGTTTCGTTAATCGTTGTGTTGGAGTATTGGTTCTGATCGCCGTCGAAGTCCCAGAAGACGCCGACGCCGAAGAGTGTGCCACCCCAGAATTGCTTTCGCACGGCGCCGACGTTGGAGAAGAAGCCGCCGTAGTTGCTCAAGTGGCCGCGGAGATCGGCATTCCATACGCCGCCCAGATCGTCTTCGGCGTAGGGGACGAAGCCGCCGACGGTGTAGTAGCTGCCGCGGTAGCCAAGGCCGCGGTCGGCCGCGTTGATGCCGTAATACATAAAGCCCGGCCCGTTGGATTCGAGGTCCGTGAGGCGTGCCGCGGCGCCGTTGACGAGCCCGCTGACCGCCCCCATCCCGCTCTGGCCAACACCGGCTGCCCCGCCGGCACCGCCCAGTTGCCCGATCTGTGCGTGCGCGAGTCGCGTTGGCGCCTCGGCGATGGATGCGGCGATCAGGGCAATCGCCACGGCTCGCCGCGCCCGGCGTTGCCAGGCGGCAGCCTTGCGGCGAATGGCCCTGATGCGGGCGGCAGTACGTTTCCCGGAACGATTGGCAGATTTTTCCATCGCTGTCATATCCGTCGCGGTCGCCAGTAGCCCGTGCAGGGGAGTCCCTACGCGGAAAAACCGGCATGGTCGTCGGAAGTGATCGACCCTCCGCCACCCGATCCATGAGCATTTCCGGTAGGAAGCCCGGGATCGCTAACAACACGGGAAACCCCCCAGCATTCCCAGGCCGTGGGGTCGCCCTGGTCGTGGGATAGGCTGGCGATAGCTGACGGCTTATAAACGGTGGCAGCAGCCGATACGGCAGCCCAATCACCCCAGCTTCCGGCTTACCCCATGTGGCAGTTCCAGAACCACGACGCGCTCCTCTTCGACTGCGACGGCACGCTGGCCGACACCATGCCGGCCCACTATCGCGGCTGGCGGACGGTGACCGATGCCCACGGCCTCGACTTCGATGAAGACCGTTTCTATGCCATGGGCGGACGGCCCACGCGGGACATCGTCGCCACCCTGGCCGCCGAGAAGGGGATCGTGATCGACCTCGAACAGGCCGTGCATCTGAAGGAACAGGCGTTCCTCGCCCAGCTCGCCCACGTGCTGCCGATCGATCCGGTCGTGTCGGTGGTGCTTCGATCGCGGGGCAGGGTGCCGATGGCCGTGGTCACCGGCGGCTTCCAGCGGGTCTGCCGGCAGATCCTCGACCATGTCGGCATCGCCGACGCCTTCGACACGATCGTCGCCAGCGAGGACACCTCGCTCCACAAGCCCGACCCCGACCCGTTTCTGGAAGCCGCCCGCCGGCTCGGCGCTCGGCCGGAGCGGTGCGTTGTCTGGGAAGACAGCGACCTTGGCATCGAAGCGGCAAGGCGGGCCGGCATGGAATGGATCGACGTTCGCTCGTTTCACCGGCCAGAGCGGCTCACCTCATGACAACTCCAGCCACACCCGCCGCCGTCACCCTCGACGATATTCGTCAGGCCCACGACCGGATCCGTTCGGGCATCTACCGGTCTCCCTGTCCGCCGAGTATTCCGCTCTCCGATCTCACGGGCTGCAAAATCTGGTGCAAGCTCGACCTGCTCCAACGAACCGGCAGCTTCAAGGAACGCGGCGCCCGCAACGCGTTGCTGCTGCTCGACGCTGCCCAGCGGGCCCGCGGCGTGGTGGCCGCGTCGGCCGGCAACCATGCCCTCGGCCTCGCCTACCACGGCAAGTTGCTCGGCATCCCCGTCACGGTGGTGATGCCGCGGTTTGCACCGATTGTGAAGGTGGCCACCTGCCGCAAGCTCGGTGCCCTGGTCATTCTCGAGGGCGACTCGTTCGATGATGCCCGCCGCCTGGCGGTCGAGATGGCCGAACGCGACGGCCTGAACCTCGTGCACGGTTTCGATGATGCCCGCGTGATCGCGGGGCAGGGGACCATGGCCCTGGAGATCCTCGAAGATGTTCCCGATGCGGAGGTGATCGTCGTGCCAACCGGAGGCGCTGGCCTCTTGGCCGGCGTGGCCACCGTGGCCAAGAGCCTTCGGCCCGACATCCAGATCATCGCCGTCGAGCCCGCCGCGGCCGGCAGCCTCAGCGCCTCGCTGGCGGCTGGCAGGCCGACGCAGGTGCCCACGCGGCCAACCCTCGCCGACGGCCTCGCGGTGGGCAAGGTCGGGGCCCTGCCGCTCGCGATCGCCGCGCCGTTGGTCGATCGCGTGGTGACCGTGGGCGAAGAGGCGATCTCCCTCGCGGTGCTTCGCCTCCTCGAACTCGAAAAGACCGTCGTGGAAGGGGCCGGTGCAGCGGCGCTGGCCGCAGTGATGGGCGACCTTGGCAAGGAGCTTGCCGGCCGAAGGGTCGTGCTCCTCCTCTGCGGCGGCAACATCGACCTCACGATCCTCGACCGCGTGATCAAGCATGGGCTGACGACCGACGGCCGGCTCTGGCGGTTCACGACGCAGGTGACCGACCGTCCCGGCGGCATTGCCAAGCTCACCGCGGCGATCGCAGCGGCGGGTGCCAGCGTGCAGGAGATCGTGCACGACCGGGCCTTCTCTGGGCCCGACGTGTTTGTGACGAGCGTGGAAGTGACTGTCGAGACATCAGACCGCGACCACGTGGTCGCCCTCTACGACCACCTCCGTACAGCCGGGTTTTCAGTGGTTCCCTCCACCGCAGCGGGCGCTGTACCACGGCGGTCTTGAAGCGGGCGATCGCTGGTAAACCCTGCCGGTTGTGACGGCCGCGGCATGGGCGGTCATTTTTCTGATGCGATCCCTGTGGACCGGGCGATACCAAGCGATGCGGCGAAGGCCGGTCGCCGCCCAGCAGGCAGGAGCATTGCCAATGATCAGCCACCAAAATGGCCTTCTCTCTTCACCGGCGAACGCGGTTCCCACCGAACAGGAAGCACTCCGCGAGCGGGAGCGTCTTCGGCGCGAGCTGCTCAAGCGGATCATCAATCGGGAGACGCGTCGGCAGTCCACACGCGGCACGTCGCGATAGCTGCCAGCGAAACGCAGTCATGGGAAAAGGTGCCAGCCACCAAATTTGGGTAAGGCGGGCGTCCATTTTGCCCAAAGCACCTGTATTTGGTGGCTGGCACCTTTTTGTGTTGGCGTGGCTGTTCGCTCTGGCGGCGCTCCCGGCAGATGCCCAGCTGCCGTGGAGCTTCGGCTCGCAGCCGCAGCCCAACGCCAACTGGGAGCCTGAAGCCTTCTCCGACTACCTGCTCAGCGGGCAGACGCCGCACCCGGCGGTGGTGCGGATCGTGGCCGCGGAGAAGGCCGGGGCCTCACTCGGGTCGGGTGTGCTCGTCGATGCCAACCGCGAGCAGGCGCTCGTGCTCACCAACTGGCATGTCGTCCGCGACAGCCGGTCGGCCGTGCTCGTGCAGTTTCCCGACGGGTTTCAGACCGCTGGCACCGTTGTTCGCTGGGATGAGGCATGGGATCTGGCGGCGCTGGTCATCTGGAAGCCGCCGGCAACGCCCGTCCCCCTCGCAGCCACGCCCCCCGCCCCCGGCGACCCGCTCACGATCGCCGGCTACGGTCGCGGCCCCTATCGCGCTCAGACCGGCCGCTGCACCGAGTATCTCTCGCCGGGCACGGGCTATCCGAAGGAGTTCGTGGAACTGTCGGCCGGGGCCAGACAGGGCGACTCAGGCGGACCGATTCTCAACGAACGCGGCGAACTCGCCGGCGTGCTCTTCGGTCAGAACAATGGCCACACGATCGGCAGCTGTTCCACGAGGCTGCGGACGTTTCTGGCCAGTGTGGGCTCGAGCGGTTTTACCCCCGCGGCGGCTGCCGCCTACGCAGATGCCAGGGCGCTCGACCACGGTGGGCCTGGAGCCGAACATGCCTCACGGATCAGGATGGCTGCGGCCACGATCAACGGGCTCGACCAGCAGTCGCAGCCCATGTCATCCGCAGACTCGCGGGCCATCACCGCCGCACTGCAGCCACCGCAGCAGTTCGGTCATTATGGAGCCATGCCTCCGGATGCCGCACCATTCGCCTCCGGCAGCCTGCCGCCACCCGTTCAGCCGAACTGGCTACCGTCTACGATCAGCCTCCCCACGAGGGACGAACTGGCCGCCATCTTCGACGTCACCACCAACGGCCAGGCGATGCTGTCGGCTACCGGCGGCCTCGCTCTGGCGGTCCTCGGAGTGCGCACGCTCTTCGGCGGCCGCCGCAAACGCCCAACGTCGCGAGAAGCTTCAAGAGAAACGTTCCGGGAGGATTGAGCCCGCCAGAGTCCCTCGCTCGCGCGTCGGGCTTGCATGAACGGTCCTGCAGCCAAGCCCACCGCCCTTGTGGCATCGGAGAGGTCCTTTGGTGTGCCGTGCGGGAAGGGGTTTGCCGGTTGGCCGGGCGGCGTCGATACTCAAGGGGCATGTCTCAGACTGACCCTGCCGCCGCCTACCACGACAACCTCTCCGGAAAAAGCCTCGGAGGCTACCGGCTTCTGCGCCGGCTGGGACGCGGCGCGACGGGCGATGTCTACCTGGCCGAGCAGCAGTCGCTCGGGCGGCAGGTGGCGGTGAAGGTGCTCCGCGGCGACCGCTCACTGCATCCGAGTGCCGTGGAACGATTCTCCCAGGAGGCCCGCGCCGCCGCGGCACTCGTGCATGGCAACATCGTGCAGATTCACGAGGTGGCCTGCGTCGACGGCATCCACTTCCTCGCCGAGGAATATGTCGCCGGTCCGTCGCTGAAGGCGTGGCTGTTGGCCCGCGGTCCGCTTGATGCGATCCAGGCGATCAGCGTGCTGTCGCAGGTGGGCTCGGCGCTCGTGAAATCGGCGCAGGCCGGGATCGTGCATCGCGACATCAAACCCGAAAACCTGCTCGTGACGCCGGCTGGCGAGGTGAAGGTCGCCGACTTCGGCTTGGCACGCGTGCTGGAGGATGATCTGGAACTGACGCAGCAGGGCATGGCGCTGGGCACGCCGCTTTACATGAGCCCGGAGCAGGCCGCGGGCCGGCCGGTCGACGTGCGGAGCGATCTCTACTCCCTGGGGGCCACGGTCTATCACCTGCTCGCCGGCCAGCCGCCTTTCACCGGCCCCACCTCGCTCGCCGTGGCGCTTGCGCATCAGCGGGAGCAGCCGACGCCGCTGGCTGCCTTTCGGCCGGAGCTGCCGGCGGGGCTGGGTCGGATCGTGGAGCAACTGCTGGCAAAGCGTCCGGAGGAGCGTTGCGAATCGCCGACGGAACTGCTGCAGGCTGTCGAAGCGGTGGAGATGGCGATTTCGACGGGGTCGCGGCACGGGCGGCTGCCGTTGGCCTGGGACGGAGAGATCGTGGATTGGAGGCCGGCCACGACCTCGGCCGGCGTGGCACGCCTGGCGGCTCCTACGCTTGCCGGCCGGGCTCAGGCTCAGACATCCCGGCTGCGTGACGCAACGCAGCATCTGCAGGAGTCGGTGGATCGGGAGTATCGCGAACAGGCGGCAAGCCGTCTGGAACGGTCACGTCGGGCGTGGCTTCTGGCGGGGGCGGCGGTGGCAGCGTTGGCAGTTGGATTTGTGATTGGGCGGTCGCGTCCGCGTCGGTCGGAATTGTTTCGGCCGCGGTCTTGAATCAGGCCGGTCCAATGCCGGGAATTCCGGCAGAAACGCGGGGGTTCAAGTCTGCTTGACACCCTATCCGACACTGCTAGAACCACTGGTAGAAACCAGGTCAGTACACGCCCCCATCGTCTAGTGGCCCAGGACGTCGGGTTCTCAGTCCGAAAACCGGGGTTCGACTCCCCGTGGGGGTACTTTGAGGCTATATAGCACAGCCGTATCTCTCGCACATGCGGGGGATACGGCTGATTCTTTTTCCAGGGCGCGGTTGCTGTTTCGGATTTTTTCAGTCGGGTTGCGCGAGCAACAGATTATTTGCGACCGTTGCTCGAGTTTCGCGCTGGCTGATCCCGCTGCAGCGTGCCGCTGCCGAACGGTTGGGTGCGGCTGCTTGAGCCATCCGAGCGGTGCGTGATCGTGCCTGATCCGAACTTCTGCGTGTGGCCCGTCACCGTCTGGCCATTGCGGCCACGTTCCGTGGTGAGCGAACCGGAACCAAACGGCCGAGTCTCGCTGGTCGTGCCGTCAGACCAGCGGGTGATCGTGCCAGAACCAAACTTCTGAGTGTGGCCCGTGACGGTCTTGCCGTCTCGGCCCCGCTCCGTCGTGATGGAACCCGATCCAAACGGCCGCGTCTGGCTATTCGTGCCATCAGAACGGTGGGTGATGGTCCCGGAGCCGAACTGGTTCGTCGTGCCAGAACGCGGCGACGACATGCCCGCACGTGGCGGCGTGGGCTCGGCGGCAAACAGCAGGACTGCCGTGAATGCCCAGAGCATGATCGCACATGCGAGGCGTGTCGACCGGAAAAGCAATGGTCGTTGCATGAATAGACTCCTCATCACAGCCGAAGTGTCGTATGGACGGGGGAATGATACCAAACAGGCACGCTCCCATTCCGACTCGAAAGGCGGGCGATGCGCTCTTCAGAATCCTCTCAGACCGTGTCGCCGTTCGCTCCATCGAAAGTCAAGCCAATAACATCGGCTATGGTCGCGGGGGTGGCAATTGGCCTGGCGGCAATTGGTGCGTTTCGGATCGGCGATCATGGGTTTGCATAGGATGCGGACCAACCGCCTCGCGAGCGATCTCCGCCACGATCCACAAAAACGCCCAACCGACCACGAAAAGACCTATCCACGGCCATGGTGACTTGAGGGTGATGATCCGATTTCGGCGGGCCACGGAGACGATCTGTTGTGCGAGGGCCTTGAAGGGGGGCCGCGCCTTGCGGGCGATTGCGTTGAAGGCCCTCCAAGCATGTCCGTGCCCGGATGGAGGAGTCGGAGCCCGGCTATGCGTGCCCCGGCTGCGGGGGCGACGGTCGCTCACGACCTCATCCAAGGCGAACACGAGTTCCTGGGCGTCTGCGAGACGTTCGGATCGATTTTTCTTGAGACAGTTCCCGAGGATGGTCTGCATGGCAGGCGTAACCCGCTCGTTGCATTTCCTCGGCGAAATGGGCCGTGTGCGCCGAATGAGATCAGCAGCCTCCGCGATCGATCGGCCGCCCACATCGTACGGCGGGAGTCCGGTCAGCAGTTCGTACAGCATCGTGCCGAGGGAGTACACGTCGGCCCGGGCATCGATCGCGGAGGCGGGCAATACATATTGTTCCGGGCTCATAGAGCAGAGGTCGATTCGCGATGATTCGCTTCTGATCGCTGGCGCTATCAAGTCGTGGCCACCGAAAGCCAGCAGGTTGCAGTAATCGACCACCTTCGGGCTGCCCGTCGTATCGAGCAACACCTTATGGGGCGTCAGATGCCCGTGAAACACGCCCTGTCGATGACTCGAGGCCACGGCAATGCACACCTCCCTGAACAGGGCCAGTCGCTGCTGGGGGGAAAGCCTGCGAGAGATTACGAAGCGGCGTAGCGGAATCGCACCTGCCACATATTCCATGACCTGAAAAAGCACACTGAGCCCGGCCCACGGCTCGATGGTCGAGGCGTGGGTCGCGGCAATGTGAGGATGGTTCAGAGTCTGCACCGCTTTCCAGCGTCGCTCATGACGACGGGCCACATCCGGCGAGTCGTCGAGCGGAGAAACCTTAATGGCAACGGATCTGGGTGGCCATTCCTGGACACCTTCGTAGACCGCACCCAAGCCCCGTTTGCAGATCAGGCGATCAATGCGAAACCCAGCGATGTGCGCACCGATGAGGGAGTCATGGTGCAGGGTGCTTTTGGGTGAGGCGACCGCGTGGAGAAGCGGGGTCGGTCTGTTTGGGCTTCTGGGCTGGGCCTCAGCCCGGGCGTCGACAGCCACGAGCCGTTCGCTCGCACGCCGACCGTGACTCAGGTCAGTCATTTCCCAAGTCATTTTCGGAGGGGGGCTGTACAACTCCACTCGAGGAGTGATCAGTCCCCCTTGTGGCCCGCCCTGCCTGGGAGCGCGTGCATCGTGTTCCTCCCGTGGTGCAGTGTCACCCGTCCGGCGGTCCCGTGCCATTTCATCGTCCGCACGGTCATCCGGCTGACCACTGTGCGGAGAGGTCATGTCCATTGCGGGATCCTGAAATGGGACGGTGGGTCTTTGATCGGCCATGCCCGCAGGAACGCAGTTCAAACTCCGACGCAATCGTCGTCTGAGCGCATTCCAACGGGCTGTGGCGGGCAATCTGGGCCGGGCTGGGGGTGGGCGATCCGACCCCTAGAGGGCGGGGTCCGGGAGTGTAGCAGGCTCGCCTGGAGAACTGCAACACACCGACCGTCGCCGTTCCCGACGCACGCAGCGGTCCCGGCAGAGTGTCATCACGAACAGGGCGTGAATGGAGAACCCCGCGGCCCGCGATGGGCCGCATGACTCCGGTCGGGAGCGGGGGACGCCGGTCCCCTGCAACGTCACGCGTGCCTCCATGAACGGCTGAATCCGCCGCAGCCAACTGCCCACCTGGTCCGACCGCAGCGGAAACTCGCCGCGCGTCGTGAAAGGAATGGAGTGCCAGGCCCAACTGTCTGCGGTTGTTGCCGCACTGCGTCTGCCTGGCAGACTCTCGGGAAGCCTACACAGCCGGTAGGAGCAGGCCGACGAGGACCCCTATGATGGCAATGACGACCATGACCTCCGCGAGCGTGAAGCCGGGCTTGGGGTTGTGTGTCGTCATCCATGTCTCGTAGCTGGTGTCCCATCGGACACGCCTGCACACCCGGCAGGAGCGGCGACAAGAACCTGCACGCCTGCCGCTGCCGCACACTCTTCAGAGTCACCACCGCCATGCACGAGATCTTCGCACACACCGCCGACCTGGGGCTGCGGGTGACCGCGCCGACGCTGGAACTGCTTATGGCCGACGCCGCCCGCGGGCTGTTCGCGATCATCGCCGGCGACCTCGGCCAGATTCGGCCGCGGCTCGACACTGTGGAGCAGTTCGACGTGGCCGGTGCCGACCCCGCGTGGCTGCTCTTCGACTGGATGAGCGAACTGCACGCCGCCTTCGAACTCCGCCGCATGCTCTTCTGCGGGTTCGATGTGTCGATCGACGTCACCGGGCTCCACGCCACAGCCCACGGCGAGCCCTACGACCCAGCCCGGCACTCACTCGCCCACGAGATCAAGGCGATCACGCAGCACGAACTGTCTGTCGTGGAAACGGCCGGCGGCTGGGAGGCCACGATGATCGTCGACATCTAGCTTGACGCGAACCCGCGGCATCCTGCCGCGGTTCGCTTTGCGGGCATCCGCCCGCTGGTGCTTGCCCGGCCCGCCGGGCCTCACGCAGTGGGCAACATCCATCCCATCTCTCCTGGAAAAAACCTCACCCATGGCCACCCCGATTCGCGACACGCCATCCGACCGCGGCTTCGCCGGTCCGCTCGAGCCGGTGGACGAATGCACCTGGCGGATCCCGAAGTCCTACAAGCCGGGCATGCTCGTCGACGGTCTGATCTTCGGTGACGAGCGGCTGCTATCGCAGCTGCGAAGCGACCGGGCGCCCGATCAGGTGGCCAACGTCGCCTTCCTGCCCGGCATCCAGACCGCCAGCCTCGCCATGCCCGACATCCACTGGGGCTACGGCTTCTGCATCGGCGGCGTCTGCGCCACCGACCCCGCAAGTGGCGGTGTCGTCTCGCCCGGGGGCGTGGGCTACGACATCAACTGCGGCGTCCGCCTCATGCGAACGAATCTCGCGATCACCGACATCGAGCCTGTGCTCGTGAGGCTCATCGACCAGCTGCTGCGCGACGTGCCCGTCGGAGTGGGGCAGGGGGGCAACCACATTTTCTCTCCCGCCGAACTCCGCGAGCTCATGCAGGAGGGCGTGCCTTTCCTGAAGCGTCGCGGCCTCGCCACCGACGACGACGTCGCCCTGACCGAGGCCGAAGGCCGCATCGCCGACGCACGGCCCGAATTTGTCAGCGACCGGGCGGTCGCCCGCGGCAGCGATCAGTGTGGCACCGTGGGCGCGGGCAACCACTTCATCGAGGTGCAGGTGGTCGATCGCGTGGAAGACCCAGCCGCGGCCGCAGCCTTCGGCCTCCATGCAGGACAGATCTGCGTGCTCATCCACTCGGGCTCCCGTGGCCTGGGCTATCAGGTCTGCGACGACTCGCTGCGGGCCCTCCGCGACGCCCCGACAAAATACGGCATGGCTCTTCCCGACCGGCAGCTGGTCTGTGCGCCGGTCGAGAGCCCGGAGGGGCAGCATTATCTCGGCGCCATGCGGGCCGCCGCCAACTACGCCTTCTGCAATCGGCAGCTGCTCATGTGGCAGGTGCGCGAGGTGTTTGCCCGGGTGCTCGGGAAACCGTGGCATTCGCTCGGTATGGAGCTTCTCTACGACGTGGCCCACAACATCGCGAAGCTCGAACGGCACCAAGTGGGCGACACGAGCAAGGATGTCTGCGTGCATCGAAAGGGGGCGACGCGGGCCTTTCCCGCTGGCCACCATGACATTCCCGACCGCTACCGCGGTGTGGGACAGCCGGTGATCATTCCCGGTGACATGGGGCGGGCGAGCTGGGTGCTCCGTGGTGGCCCGCGGTCGATGGAACGCTCCTTCGGCACCACCTGCCACGGCGCCGGCCGGTGCCTGAGCCGGACCGCCGCCACGAAGGCCGCGCGGGGCCGGAACATCCAGGACGAACTCCTGCGCGGCGGTGTGGTCGCTCGGTGCCGCAGTCCCGACGGCCTCGCGGAGGAGCAGCCGCTGGCCTACAAAGATGTCGACATCGTGGTCGACGTCGTCCACCGTGCCGGGCTGTCGCTGAAGGTCGCTCGTCTCAGGCCGCTCGGCGTGATCAAGGGGTAACGGCCGTATTCTCATCGGCCAGCCGGCCCCGCATCCTCATGAAAAACTGACGAATCGGCGGTAGACCGGTCCCACGTTCGGGGGTAGCTTGCACCGTTCTTCAGGAGGTGGCAGCCACGGTCTCCAGCCGCCTTCATTCCATCCTCGAGAAGTCTGAGCCAGACCTCCGGCGGCCCACGCAGCAGCCCTTCCTCGCCCCGCATCACCATGATCCGCGCCATCATCGCTTGGAGCCTGCAGAACCGGCCGCTGGTGCTGCTCGGCGCGATGGCGTTGGTCGCCGTCGGCCTCCACTCGGCGTCTCAACTCAACGTCGAAGCCTACCCCGATCCCACCCCGCCGCTGGTGGAAGTGCTCACGCAGAATCCAGGCTCGAGCCCCGAGGAGATGGAACGGCTCGTCGGCATTCCTCTCGAGACCGCGCTCAACGGGATGCCGGGGCTGGTCGATCTTCGCAGCACTTCGATTGCGGGCCTCAACGACATCAAGTGCCGGTTCGCCTACGGGACAAACTTCACGGCCGCACGGCAGGAGGTGCTCAATCGCATCGCCTCCGTGAATCTGCCCGAACGCATCACGCCGGAGCTTTCTCCGTGGAGCCCCACCGGCGAGATCGTCCGCTACGTGTTGGAGGGGCCAGGCTACACGCTCAGCCAGATCAAGGCCGTGCAGGACTGGGTGCTCACCCGCGTGCTCAAGCAGGTGCCGGGCGTGATCGACGTCACCGGCTTCGGCGGCACGATCAAGCAGTATCAGGTGCTGATCGATCCGCGGAAGCTCAGCCAGTATGGCATCACCCTCAGGCAGGTCGAGGATGCCATCGAGCAATCCAATGCCAACGTGGGCGGCGACGTGCTCTCGCTCGGTGCCCAGGCCCACAATGTGCGGGCGATCGGCCTGCTGGGCGGCGGCACCGATCCCCTCGATCCAGCCCTCGTTGAAAATGCCATCTCGATCGAGATGGAGAAGCTCGAGGACATCAAGAACGTCGTGGTCACGTCGGTCAACAACACGCCGATCTTCGTTCGCGAACTGGCGGACGTGGTCGTGGGCCACCAGCCCCGGCTCGGCGTCGTCGGCCGCGACGGCGAAGACGATGTCGTCGAGGGGATCATCCTGATGCGCCGAGGAGAAAAATCGCTCCCCACCGCCACGGCCGTCGCCGCCAAGTTTGCCGAGATCGAGCGGGAGGGCACCCTGCCGCCCGGGATGAAAATCTCGGTGTTCAATCAACGTGTTGATCTCGTCCATGTCACCACCCACAACGTGCTTCACAACCTCCTGGTCGGGATGGCGCTGGTTGTGGCGGTGCTGTTCGTGTTCTTGGGTGACGTTGCCAGCGCCTGCATCGTGGCGGTCGCGATCCCCCTGTCGCTCTTGTTCTCGGTGACGATGCTCTACCTGCAGGGCAAGTCTGCCAACTTGCTGTCGATCGGCGCGGTCGACTTCGGCATCATCGTCGACAGCTCCGTGATCATCGTCGAAAACATCTACCGCCACGTCACCGGGCACGGCGATCGGAGCCGGTCCCTCAACGATCGAATCCTCGCGGCCGCCGCGGAGATCGAGCGGCCCCTCTTCTTCTCGACCGCTATCATCATCTGCGCCTTTCTGCCGCTGTTCTTCATGTCGGGTCCAGCCGGCGCCCTGTTCGGCCCGATGGCCAACACCTACGCGCTGGCGATCGGCGGGGCGCTGATCCTGGCCGTCACGCTCGCCCCCGTGCTTTGCTCCTTCTTCTTCGGCAACAAGGGGGAGGAGCGGGAAACCATCATCGATCATTTCCTGAAGGGGGTGTTTGGCACGGTGCTGAAGGCGGCGCTCTCCGCCCGCTATGCCGTGCTGGCCGCCGTGATTGGGCTGGTGGCATTCACCGCCGCCCTCATCCCGGGCCTGGGCATGGAGTTCATGCCGCCGCTGGAGGAGGGCAATCTCTGGATCCGGGCCCTGATGCCGCGGACCGCCTCGCTCGAGTCTGCCTCGCGGATGGCGCCACGGCTCCGCGCGGTGATTGCCGAAGTCCCGGAGGTCCGTGGCGTGATGTCGCATGTGGGACGTCCCGACGACGGCACCGACGTGACGAGCTACTTCAACCTGGAGTTCAACGTGCCGCTGAAGCCGATGGACCAATGGCGGCCGGGCATGACACGGGAAAAGATCGAGGCCGAGTTGCAGCGGAAGTTTGCCGATTTTCCCGGGCTCGACTTCAATTTCTCGCAGCTGATCCGCGATAACGTCGAGGAAGCGCTCTCCGGCGTGAAGGGGGCCAACTCGAACAAAGTGTTCGGCAGCGACCTGGCCACGCTTGAGGAGGTGGGCAACGCGGTGGCGGCGGCGCTGCGGCGGGTCGATGGCATCGTGAACGTCGGCGTGTTTCGCGTCCTCGGCCAGCCAAACCTGGAGATCGCGCTCAACCGTCAGGCGTGCGCCCGCTACGGTCTCAGCGTCGCCGACGTCGAGAGTGTCGTGCAGGTAGCGATCGGCGGCCGGGCGTTTTCGGAGATGGTGGAAGGGGAGAAGCTTTACGACATCGTGCTGCGTCTCCCCCGCGAACTCCGTAGCGATCCTGAGGACATCTCGCGGATTCCGATCGACCTTCCTGCCCAAGGCGACGGTTCGGCTCGGGCCACGATTCCGCTCTCACAGGTGGCCGCCATCCGGCCCCACTCCACCGGCGCATCCTATATCTACCGCGAAAACAACTGCCGCTATCTGCCGATCAAGTTCGCGGTGCACAACCGCGACTTGGGCTCGGCCATCCGCGAGGCCCAGGAGGCCATCAATGATCCCTCCGGGAGCGTGAAGATGCCGCCCGGCTACCGCGTGGAGTGGTCCGGCGAGTTTGCCCAGATGCAGGAGGCCTTCGGCAAGCTGAAGTGGCTTGTGCCGCTGTCGATCGGTCTGATCCTGATCCTGCTCCACACGGCGTTTGGACAGATGCGGTATGCCCTGATGGTGATGTTCAACGTGCTGGTCGCCGCGATGGGGGGCGTCTGGGCGCTGCGGCTCACCGACACTCACTTCAGCATCTCCGCTGCCGTCGGCTTCATCTCGATCTTCGGCGTCGCCGTCCAGAACGGCGTGCTGCTGATCACCTACTTCAATGCCCTGCGGGCCGAGGGGCTCTCCCCGGCGGACAGCGTCTATCGTGGCGTGATGGTCAGACTGAGGCCCGTGATCATGACCTCCCTCACCGCCATTCTCGGCCTCCTGCCCGCTGCTGTAGCCACGTCCATCGGGTCGCAGGCCCAGCGGCCGCTCGCGATCGTCGTGGTGGGGGGGATGCTATCGGCCATGATCCTGCCGCAGATCATCCTGCCGGTGCTCTACACCTTCTTTCCGGCACCCGTAGGCCCAAGCAAGGTGCCTCAGCCTGGAACCGATACCACCGCCCCTGTGGCACATGCCTGACACCGCACGTCTGACCTTACCGGGTCCATACAGCCGACGACCATCATGAATGCTGACACCGAAACCCACATGGTCCATCACGACGAACGCAGCAGCTCCCGACCGGACGCCGCCGCCAGCTCGCCCGCCTCTCATGCCGCCGGTGGCCGGGGCTGGCCGCAGCCATGGATCTGGCTCGTTGGCGGGACGGCCGTCGCTGCCGCGGCGGCACTTGCCGCCTACGGCCCCGCGGGCCTGCTGCAGCGGCTCTCGCCATCGGCGGCGCACCATGGAGACGCCGCTACGGCCGACGGCGGCAGCAAAGCCTGGATCAAGTCGCGAGGGGCAGACACCACACTGAACTCGCCCTGGGACGGTCTGATCGATGTTTCAAACCAGCAGCAGAAGGCGATTGGCGTGCGGATCGATTCCGTCGCCGCCCAGACAGAATCGCTCAAGCTCGAGGTGCAGGGCAAGACAGACTACAACCCCGACACCCTGCTCAAGATTCGCCCTCGATTCGACACACTCGTGATGGCCGTGCACGCCACCACGGGCCAGCAGATCAAGAAGGGTGATCCGCTCGTCGATCTCTACAGCGTGCGGCTTGCGGAGGCGAAGCTCGAATACGAATCGAAGCAGTCGCAGGCCGATCACGATCGGCAGATCGCCGGCCACCAGCGGGACCTTTCCGCGAAGGGCGTCATTCCCGACGCGTCGCGGGCCCTGCTCGACGCAGTCAACCAAGAGCGGCGGAGCGAACTCGAATTCAAGCTGGCCCGTGACGAACTGGAGGTCTTCGGCGTGTCAGCCGAGGAGATCGCCAAGGTGAAAGAGGAGACCGGCACGGAAAAGGCGAAGATGACCCTCCGCGCGCCTGGCGACGGCACTGTGATCAGCCGCGATGTGGCGATCGGCAACATCTATGACGAGAAAGACACGCTCTTAATCGTTGCCTCGATCGAGGAACTCTGGGTCTGGGGCAGCCTCTACGAGCGCGACCTGGGATCAGTGCAGGCGGGCCTTCCGTGGGAGGTACACTTTCCGTTCACGGGCGAGATCGTCACGGGTACCGTTGACTACGTGGCCAATCAGGTCGATCCGCAGACCCGGGCCGTCCGCATCCGTGGCTCCATCCCTAACGCCGATGGCCGTTTCAAAAGCGACCAGCTCGTCCGCGTATTCGTGCTCTGTCCACCCCGACCGGGAGCCACTGTGATCCCACGCCGAAGCATGGTCACCGAGGCAGGCAAGGCCTTCGTCTTCGTGCAGCGGCCAGACGCTCCGGAGCGGTTCGAACGCCGCCCTGTCGAGTTGCTGCATGAGTTCAGCGACCGGGTCATCGTTGCCAAGGGGCTGGAGCCCGGCGAGAAGCTGGTGAGCATTGGCAGCCTGGTGCTCGCGCAGGTGTACGAAGACCGTCTGGCCGTCGAGACCGGCGAGTCACGCTGACCGCCTCTACGGGTGGCGGCCCCAGGCCTCAGTCGGCGGCACCGACCGCGGTCGTTTCCCACCTCGTCGCCGGCAGGCCGTGCTCGCGAAGCAGTTCCACCACCCGCTCGTCCGGTACCTGTTCGAAGTGCCGATAGAATTGGCCGATCGCGCAGAACGCCTCCGGCTCGAGCAGGCACTCCACGCGGTCGCAGAGCTGCCGGATCGAGTCGATCCGGTCGGGCGCACCCACCGGCACCGCCACGACGATCTGCTTCGCGCCGGCAGCCCGCACCGTGCGGAGGCTGGCGATCATCGTGGCGCCGGTGGCGATTCCGTCGTCGGTGAGAATCACCGACCGGCCCGCGATCGTCGCCTGTGGCCGCACGGCGCGGTACATCTCCCGGCGTCGCTTGATCTCCATGAGCTGCCGCTGCCGCTCGGCCTCGATGGTGGCGTCGCCCACGTCGGTCAGGGCGCTGGCGAAATGGTTGAGATAGACCTCACCGCTCTCGGAGACGGCGCCGAGAGCCAACTCCGGCTGGTGTGGAGCGCGAAGCTTCCGGGAGAGCACGACGTCGAGTTCCGCTCCCAGGCCGCGGGCGAGCACCGCCCCGATCTCGACCCCGCCCCGCGGAATCGCCAGCACCAACGGTGTTTCCATGGTCGTGCCGCGCAGCCGCTCCACGAGCATCCAGCCCGCCTCCTCGCGATCGTTGAAGATCCCGTGTTCGATCATGGTCTTCACTCTCCGCCTGGTCGCGCTCCCATTTCCGAGCCCTTGCTCAGTTCGAGAAAGCCTAGGCGCCGGAGGATGCCGGCTGAAAAGAGCGGCCCGATCGCCCCTGTTTCATGGGCCGGACAGGGCAGACACTCCCTGCCGCCGCGTCAGCGGACGGAGCGGCTGCGGAACGGTTCGTAGATCCGGACCGAGAGGAGCAGCTCGCTGGCGTAGAAATTCGACTGGTAATTGCCGGCCGGGATGCCCCCCGACCCTAAGGCGGTCAGCGGCAACGAGTCCGACACCGTGTCGAAGAACCGGTATCCGAGGTCGATCGTCGTTCGTTTCGTGAGTTGATAGGTCGTGCCGGTTCCCGCCTGCCAGGCGAAGCTGCCCATGTGGCCATAACCTGACACCACGGTGTCGTTGACCGTCAGGCGATAGCCGCCGGCTCCGATACCGCCGCCCCCGTAGAATCCCAGCCGTTCGGTGAGGTACCAGTCCCGCCAGACGTTGCTCATCACCGACCAGCCGTCGGCGGCGCGGACGGAGTAGAAGTAGCTGGGGTTCGGCGGCTCGAAGCTGTTGGTGCTTCCCTGCAAGGCGTCGCGTCCGCGGCCCTCGACCTCAAGTCGTAGCAGCCCGTTGGCCCGGTCGAACGCCATGCCGACCGCGGCGCCGGCCGTCAGCAGGCTGTCGGTGGCCCGGCCGGTGTTGGGAAAATTCCCCTCGTTATTGAGGCCGCCGCTCTGCAACGTGCCAAATGACGCGCCAATGATGCCGGTGATGTAGAACCGACGCGACGGGCAATCAGCATCGAGTTCGTCGCAGCATCCTGCCGCCTGACCCTCGAAGGCCTCTTCGTCGGCAACGGGCATGAGCAGGTGGCCGTCCGGTCCGATCTCATCGGCCCCAACCGAGGGCATGGCCGACACAGCGGCCGACACCCCGAACACGACTCCCCATAGCAGACTGCGCATGGCAAGGCTCCAGCGATTGACCCGGTTCCCCTCCGGTGCCATGTCGAGACGTGACACCTACGGAAGAATTGGATCGACCCATAGAACCGAACGCATGGGCACGACTGGATTGGCCCGTACGACCCGAACCGCCGGCACAGATTGACGGCCGCAAGGTCTTCCCGATCACACCATTTACTGCCCGGCTGGCCGGGCAGGGGGCCGTCATTCCGCCGAGATCGACTCGAGCAGGTCGAGGCGGACGGCGCGGCGGGCCGGGATCCAGGCGGCCAACGCCGTGACGACCACCGCCGCGACAAGGTTCACGGCCACCACGCTCGGCCGCAGCGATGCCCGGATCGGGTGGCCAAGGAGCGGCTGGCTCGCGAGTTGGATCAACAGCGCCGTGAACATGCCCCCCACGGCGCCGATCAGCCCGCCCGACACACCGAGGAGCACGCTCTCGAGCACCACGAGACGGGTCACTTGGCCGCTCGTCATGCCGACGGCCCGCAACAGGCCCAGCGTGCGGGTCTTCTCCAGCACGTTCATCGTCACCGTGTTGGCTACGCCGAGACTGCCGACGACGAACCCCAGCCCGAGGATCGCCCACAGCGAATTGACCACTCCACCCACGATCCCGTTGATGAACGCCTGCACGTTCTCAAACGAACGCAGCAGCATGCCGTGCGATTCGGCGATCCGGTTGAGGGGGTCGCGAAGGGGCGCGATCGCTCCCGGTTCGGCCGTCACCAGGACGATGTCGGCGGCCTCCATGCCGAAGAGCCGCGCCGCCGCATCACGCCGCAGCAGCAACGACGCGCCGCCTGACGTATAGTCGACGACGAGTGCCGCGATCTTCACGCGGGCCTTCCGCCCATACACTTCCACCTCCACTTCGTCCCCCGGCTTGATGCCGGACCGACGGGCCAGCAGCGTGCCGGCCGCCGCTTCGCCCCGGTCGAGCGCCAATCTCAGATCGGCCTCGGTCGTCCCCACGGGATCAGTCGGGAGCGGTGTGTCGGCGGGAATATCGCGGGCCACCACCACACAGGCGCCACCGGCCACCCGCCCGGCGGCCACGCCGATCCCCTCGACCCGCTTCACTCCCGGCAGTGCACGAACTTCCTCCTCGGCCATGCGAATCTTCGGTCCGGCCACGGCCAGGCCGCCACTCACCATCCCTGCATGTGTCAGCATCCAGTCGGCTCGCATGAGCCGCGTATACCAGCCGCGGACATCATCCACGTTGTCGCGGATGGCGTGCCCCAGGCCGATGGCGTTGCTCACGGCCACGACCAAGACGCCGGTGGTGAGGGCCGTGCGGATCGGCTGCCTGATGATCTGTTCGACTGCCAGGGTCCGTTCGATCCGCCAGCGCTCCGGGATCAGCCTCGCACACGCCGCGCAGAGCGTGGGCAGCACGACGGGCGTCGTGGCCACGAAGGCGAGCATCATCAGGATGCCGGCGGGCACCGCCGCCCTTGGCGGCAACCACTCCCAGACGACCAGCGTCATGACCACCGCCGACACCGCCCACATGATCACCGCCATTGCGAGAAACCGACCAGACACCCCCCGCGGCGGCGGCGGCGATTGCGCGAGCCCAGCCAGCGGTTCGACATCGGCCGCCTCGCGGGCCGGCCACCATGCCGCCGCCACGGCCACGAGAGTTCCCAAAGCGATCGCCGCCGGAATCACGAGCGGATGCACAACGAGCGACGCCGCCGGCGCCTGGAGCGTGCGGGAGATGCCGGCTGAGATTGGCACCGCCGCTGCCAGCCCCGCAGTGGCCCCGACCACCGACCCCGCCGCGCCAAGCAGGGCCGCCTCCGCCATCACAAACCGTTCCACCTGCCGGCCGGTGGCACCGAGCACACGCAGCAGGGCGAACGACCGCCGCCGTTCCGTGACATTCATCAGCATGGCGTTGCCCACGATGAACCAGGCCATCGCCACCGTGAGTCCCGTGACAAAATCGAGGCCCAGGTTCGCGGAGTGGAGCACGTCCTCCGCCATGCCCGCCCGACCGGCGGGCACCTCCGCCGCGAGCGTGGGAGGGAGCCGTTTGGCGATAGCCTCCAACACGGCCGGCCGCGAGCCGCCCGGTGCAATCACCACGCGGACACGGTCCACCAGGCCGAAAGCGTTCGACATCTCCTCCAGCGGCTGGATGTCCACGACCACGCCGCCCCCCTCTGCAAACCACTTGAGCGACTGCGTGTCGGCAATGCCCACGACTGTCATCCGCCGGATGCTCCGTCGGGCGAACATGATCACCTCGTCATCGATCCGCTTTTCCAGTCCTTCAGCCAGAGCGGCATCGAGCACGATCTCATCCGCTTCCTCACAGGGTCTGCCCGCCTTCAGCGTGAGCAGACCGGCCTCCACGAGGGCGGCGGCATCGACTCCGACAGCCACCTCGCGGACCCGCTTCTCGCCCACCCGCAGCAGTGTCGGCCGGAAAAACAGCGGCACAACGGCCCGCACGCCCGGGATGTCGGCCAACCGCGGCAACACAGTCGCCTCGAAGCGGCCTCCACCACGGGCCGAGATGTCGATCGAGGGCACGCCCTCAACGGTTTCGGCCAACCGGCGGTAGCCCGACCGCGAGGCATCTGCGGCGACCCACGTCGCCACCACGGCGGCCACCGCCACCGCCACGCTCGCAGCGGTGGCCAGCGCCCGCCCCGGCCGCTTCCGCCACTGCCTGCGGAGGAGCCTGCTGATGGTCATTGCCGGGCTGCTCCGGTTGACGCGGCGGGTGGCGGCGCTGCCGCAGCCTCGACACCACGCTGAGGTCCGTTGGAGTGATCGGCCTCGATCTTGCCATCGCGCATGCGGATCGTCCGTCCGGCCGCGGCGGCGATGCCGGGGTCGTGCGTCACGAGAATCACCGTCTGCCCGCGCTCTTTCACCAATCGCATGAGCAGTTCGATAACGCGGCGTGAGTTCACCGAATCGAGGGCCCCGGTGGGCTCATCGGCCAACACGATCGCCGGTTCGGCCACCAGCGCCCGCGCGATCGCCCCACGTTGCTGTTCGCCGCCCGACAGTTCGTCCGGTCGATGTCCCGCACGCGGCGTGAGCCCGACCGTTTCCAGGGCCGCGCGGGCGGCCGCCTCGGAACGGGCATCTGCCACCCCATCGAGCACCAGCGGTAGCGCGACGTTTTCTACCAGTGACAGTTCCGGGAGCAGGTTGTACCGCTGGAAGACGAACCCGATCCGCCGACGCCGCACGCGGGCCAACGCGTCGTCGTCGAGTGACGCCAGGTCGACGCCCTCCAAGAACACACTTCCCGCAGTCGGTCGGGCAATGCCGCCGAGGAGGTGGAGCAGCGTGCTCTTGCCGGAGCCGGAGGCCCCGGTGATCGCCACGAATTCGCCCTGCTGTATGGAGAGGTCGACCCCGTCCAGGGCGGCCACTCTCGCGGCACCGGCACCGCCGTCACCAAACGTCTTCTGCAGATGTTCTGCGCGGAGGATCGGCAAGGATAAGCCAACTACTAAGTGTTCTGCGGCTGGGTCACTTCGCCCAATGTACCCATTTTTACGAGGGGTGCGAAAGCCTGCCTGGGATTCCGGATGAGCAGCCTATTCCGGCTGAAGCGACTGGGGTGAGTCTGCCGAATTCTCCAGCTGGTGGGCCGCCCCGAGAGACAAGCATGATCACACGCCCCCATCTCCTGATTGCCATCACGAGGTCCACGACGTCCCGTTGGACGGTTGCGCTGGCGGGAGCTTTGCAGGTCGGTGCCATGCTGGGCGTTGGTCTTGTCGCTTCGCATGTTTGCCGCGGAGAAGATTGGGCGAAGACGAACAGCGCCCTCCGCCTGCCTGAATCGGGCGTGCCTCTCGGCAGCATGCCCGAGAACGTCCCGGTGCCGCTGATCGACGCGGCCACGCAGGACGCGGCCCATGGCCCGTCGCCCAAGACGCTCGACGAGTTCGTGGCGATGGCGCTCCAGAATCATCCGAAGCTGCGGACCGCGCAGGCCGCGGTCGAAGCGGCCCGCGGCAAGGCGGTGCAGGCGCGGCTCTACCCGAACCCCGTCATCGCCGGCTTCTCTCCGCAGATTGCGGGCGATCAAAGCCAGTGGAGCGGCACCGTCGCTCAGGATCTCGTGACCGCCGGCAAACTGCGTCTTTCCCAGCAGGCGGCCCTGCGGGAGGTGCAGATGGCAGAGTATCAGCTGATCCGCGCACGGTATGACGTGCTCACCGAAGTGCGGCAGAGTTTCTACGCGTTGCTGGTGTCACAACGCCGCGTGGAGATCTATCAGTTGCTGCTCGATATCGCCAAACGCTCCTTCGAGATCGGCCGGCAGCTGGCCGAGGCTGGTGAGGGCACGAAGGCTGACGTCCTCTTTTGGAGCATCGAACGGGATCGGGCCGAGGTTCGCCTGCTCAATGCATCGGTCTACATCGAGACCGGGCGACGGCAGGTCGCCACCGCGATCGGCCTCCCGCGGGCCGACGTCGGCGCCATCGAGGGTGACCTGTTTCGTAAACTGCCGAACTTTGACCTGAAGACGCTGCAAGAGGCGGTGGTGCGAAGCAACGCCAGGCCACGCGTGGCGGAATCAGACATCGCCCGTGCCCAATGGACGTTGGAACGGGCCGTCGTGCAGCCGATTCCCAACATCAACCTGATGGGCGGCTACCAGCGGCAGGTCGGCATCCCCGCCATGGACCAGGGCCTCGTGCAGGTGATGATGGCGGTGCCGCTGTTCGACCGGAACCAGGGCAACATCCGCTCAGCCAGGGCCGACATCGCCGCGTCGCGGGCGGATCTCCGCACGATTGAAATCGATCTCGCCACGCAGACCGCCCAGGCGATCGCCGCATATCGCACGTCGCAGCGGCTGGTGGAGTGGTACGAGCAATACATTCTGCCGAAGGCCCGCGAAACGGTGCAGCTCACGCAGACGCTCTATGCGCGGGGCGAGGTGACGTTTCTCAGTCTGCTCCAGGCCCAACGGATTCTCACCGAGACCGAACTGGCGTTCGTCGAGGCGCAGGCCGACCGCTGGAATGGGGCCGTCGCCATCGCCAGCCTGCTGCAGCTGGAGCAGTTTCCGCCGGAGGCAGACGCGCCCGCCGTTATTCCAGCGAACGACGCCGACAGCGAACTCAATCAGCAACGCCTGAACCAGCCTGCCGTGCCCGCTGCCCAGCCCGCAGCGCCCGCTGCCCAGCCTGCAGCGCCCGCTGACCAGCCCGTTGTCCCGCCGGCTCGTCTGCCCGCCGCGGCGGCTCCGCTCCAACAGCTGCCCAGGCCGTGACGCCGACGCGTCGGGCTCGTATCCAAGCCCGGAGCGCAAGCAAGGGCATGCGGGTGGCCGCACGCCACCGTTCAGCGACTGCCGACATCCAGCGGCATGCTCGCCTGCGCTGTCCGCCCCGCGATCGTGTCGGTCACGACGACCTCCAGCCGGCATGATCCGGCCGGCGTCTCCGGGGGCACGGCCACCAGATAGCGGGCGAAGTAGTCACGACGGTGACTCCCACAGGTCTCTTCGAGCGGTTCGAACGTCCATTCATGCACTCGGCGACCGCTGGCGTCGACGAGTCTGAGCACCGTGTCGATCCGGGTTGTGTGCCCTTCGGCTGACTCTCGCGACGCCAGGTGGTCGAGCTCGAAATAGACGATCACTTCCTGCCCCGGCTGGAACTGGGCCGTCTCGAAGCGGTCGACGACGCCCCAGGCTCGCACCCGCGACGCGAAGCAGGCGTTTTGCACGGCAAACACAGGCTGGACGGGGGCAGACTGGGTCAGGGGCTGGTCCGGCTCCACGGCAGCAGTCCGCGGCGGCTCGGCCGGCGGCATGGGGGCGACCGGTTCGGCGGCAGCCTCTCGTTTCGCGGTCGTGGTCGTCACGCTTTCCGAGGCAGCGCCGACGCTGGGAGACTCGTCGGTCGCCTCGGCAGCACCTGAAGCTTCCGGGGCGTTGTCGATCTGGGCAGCAGCCAAGACGGCGGCGAACTCTTCCACGACCACCGGCCAATCCTGCCGCGGCGTGCTCTTGAGCGTTGCGATCAGCGTGCCGCGGGCGGCATCGTTCAGCCCGCCCGACTCCGCGAGACGGCGTCGAGCCTCGTCGACCGCCTCGTCGACCGTGGCGGGAGACCATGCGGCGGCGTCTGGGAGAGCATTCACATCGCCGTCTGCAGGGAGGGCGGCAGTCTCCTCGGCATCGTCCATGTCGCTCGCGTCGTGCGCCGCGGCCGTGTCGTTGGCCTTGGCATCGGCACGCGACTCGGAGGCATGCTCCACGGCGTCGAGCCAAGCCTCGCGGAGGTAGGCCGAACTGATCACCGAAGTGCAACCGGTGGATGCCGAAATGCACGCCAAGGCGGCCAACAGCGACCAGGTGTTCCTGGGCGAGACAGAAGTGATTTTCATGCGATTTCTCGTCGCTGCCGACATCCGACCCAGCAGCCCCGATCCTCAAGAGCATCTGCCGCATCCCACGTGGGCAGGGCGTGCTTTGGGCGGGAAGGTAATTTTTTTTGTCTTCACGGGGCAAGACCAGCCGCATGGCGACACGCGAGCTTCGCCACGGCCTGCACGAAGCGGCAAAAAACGCTGCAAACTGTTACACTCCGCCCGCCTCCCCGCGGACCACAGCGATCCGCAGACCGCCACCAAACAGCCCAATTCCCCCATGACTCCACCACCATTCCAGCCCGACCGCGTTCCTGCCGGCTGGCAGCACCGCCACCTGCTCGACCTCGAAAGGCTGACGGGCGATGAAATTCGGCTGCTGCTCGACACGGCGGCCCTCTTCAAGGAGGCCACCGATCACTGCCGTCGCAAGCTCTCAGTGCTGACCGGCTCGACGGTCGTCAACCTGTTCTTCGAGAATTCAACCCGTACGCGGACCAGCTTCTCGTTGGCCGCCCGTCGACTGGGCGCCGACGTCGTCGACTTCTCGGCCTCGACCAGCAGCCTCTCGAAGGGTGAGTCGTTCATCGACACCGCTCGCAACCTGGAGGCGATGGGAATCGATGCCGTCGTCGTGCGGCACAGCACCCCCGGCACTCCGCACCTCCTCGCCCAGCACCTCGACGTCGGCGTGATCAACGCTGGCGACGGTCCGCACGAGCATCCAACCCAGGGCCTGCTCGACATCTTCTCGATCCGCGAACGGCTCGGTGACCTGAACGGAGTCACGGTCGGACTCGTCGGCGACATCGCCCACAGCCGAACAGCGCGGTCAAACCTGTGGGGGCTCCTGAAGCTCGGGGCGAAGGTCATCCTCTGCGGGCCTCCCACGCTCGTCTCGGACCGTTGGCGCGAACTGGGTGTGGAGGTGTCGCACGATCTCGACGCCATCGTGCCACGGTGCGATGTGCTCAACCTGCTGCGGATTCAATTCGA